>NZ_CP047639.1:1153040-1467060 GCF_011046025.1 Proteus sp. ZN5 | reverse complement strand
CTAGGCGTAGCTCACTTAAGTATTCATCTGCTTCTTCAATATTTTTATTGCCATACTCCATCACAATATCTAACAACGCCTGTTCAACATCTTTTGCCATTCGTGATGCATCGCCACAGACATAAAGATAAGCGCCTTGCTGTAACCATTGCCAAATCTCACTACCACGTTCACGTAATTTATCTTGTACATAAATTTTATGTGTTTGATCTCGTGACCATGCTAAATCGATATGAGTTAACAGACCGCTTTTGACATAACGTTGCCATTCCACTTGATAGAGAAAATCTTCTACAAAATGAGGATTACCAAAAAATAACCAGTTTTTACCTGTTGCAGCATCATTGTCGCGCTGTTGCATAAAACCTCGAAAAGGTGCGATGCCTGTACCTGGGCCAATCATAATGACAGGCGCGGAGTTATCTTCAGGTAGGCGAAAATGCGCATTTTTTTCGATAAAAACATTGATGCTATCGCCTTCTTTCAAGCTATCCGCTAAAAAGCCAGAGGCTCCACCGGTATAAGCACGAGAGTTAACGTCGTAACGTACAACCCCTAAAGTAAGGTGTACTTCGTCTTCGACTTCTTGTTGTGACGATGCAATAGAGTAAAGGCGAGGAGTCAGTGGACGTAAAATATCAACAAAATCTTGTGCCGTAGGTTGAGCACAATATTGGCGTACCATCTCATTAATAGGATGTTTATCCGCATATTGCTGAAGCTTGGTTTTATCAGCCACCAATGACAATAGATCTTCATGACGCGTCAATTGGGCATAAGCTTTTACGATAGGTGCGCTATTTTGAGTTAGTTCACAATGATGCAGTAACGCTTCTTTTAAGGTGAATGTTTGAGATTTTAACGTGATAGGTTCATCACCTTTTAACCACAATAAAGCAATCAGTTCATCAACTTTTTCAGGGGAGTTATTAAACCAAACTCCCAGTGCATCACCCGGTTGGTATTGCAAACCAGAACCATCAAGACTGATTTCAATATGGCGAATATCTCTATCTGAATTTCTGCCTGTAATTTTTTGATTAGTCAATAATGTGGCAGTAAAAGGGACATCTCGATGATAAATAGATGCCTCAATCGTATCTGTTGTACCTGACTGTGTTTGTTGTAAGACTTGCGTACTTTGTGTCGGAACTCTTACCTTTAAGATCTCTGTAAGCTGTTCTATCCATTCATCCGCAACGGCTTGATATTCAACATCAGCATCAACTCTTGGTAATAAACGTGTTGCACCCAGTTGTGCAATTCGCTCATCAAAGTCTTTTCCTGCCTTACAAAAATGCTCATACGATGTATCACCTAAGCTCAATACTGCATAAGACGTTCCTTTCATTTCAGCCGCTTTTTTAGAGTTCAGATATTTATAAAAAGCGATTGCTTCTTCAGGGGGATCACCTTCACCTTGCGTAGATGCAATGATGATCAAGGTTGTTGTTTTATGGATCTGCTTAAACTTATATTCACCTGCGGAATATAGTTCTACATTCAATTTGTGAGCAACCAAATTATCTCGTAACTGTTCAGCAAGATGACGCGCATTACCCGTTTGAGAAGCAGAGATCAATGTAATGGTTTCCTGCTCTGGTACGTGTGCTGAGGTAACCACTGTCGATGCGGATACAACAGAAGGATTAAGCTGTCCCCACAAATAGCCAGATAACCACGCAATTTGCGCTGTTGAGAGATCTTTTGTTGCATCCTGTAATTTATTCAATTGTTCCGGTGTTAATGGAAGCATTGATAATAATGGAGGTTGATTGCTCATTTATCCTGCCTTAAAAAAGCGAAGCACTTATCTGTGCTTTATTGTTCTTTGATAATATTTCTAATATTGAGAGGGTATCCCACGACTAGAAGATGAATTAAAGACCTGTTGGCTCTATCTAATAACCTTAAATGCTAAATTTATTTATCGGTTTCCTTTACCAATATAATCAATAAGCAAAAAGGAACATAATAAGCCATTAAGATTAAGGGAGATTAGGCGTGATACGCTAAATCGGCTACACTGGTAGACTTCGTACTATTTGTGTCTTTTTTTTACTAATTAAGTCAAGAGAGTTTTGATGACAACCACCATCTTTAAAGATTTTCAGTTTGAAGCAGCCCACCATTTGCCACATGTTCCTGAAGGCCACAAATGTGGACGTCTTCATGGGCACTCCTTTCTTGTTAGATTAGAGCTAACAGGTGAAGTTGATGCACATTCAGGTTGGCTTATTGATTTTGCTGATGTGAAAGCCGCATTTAAACCTACTCTTGAGCGTCTAGATCACTACTATCTTAATGAAATTGAAGGCCTAGAAAATCCGACCAGCGAAGTACTGGCAAAATGGATTTGGCAACAAGTAAAACCGTCATTGCCATTATTATCTGCGGTGATGGTGAAAGAGACGTGTACAGCAGGATGTATTTATCGCGGTGAGTAAATCGGTTTTAACATTAAATCGTTATCACCTAAAAGAAAATCAGCCTCTATTGGCTGATTTTTTATATTAAAAACACGATCACGCAATATTTAAATATTTATGCGTTTGCATTGAGAAACGCCAATTACGCTCAATGCAGGTTTTAATACATAATGCCGTCGCACTCTCTTTACAACTAATAGGTTGTAAAGCAACAACAGGTACGGGGTGCTCTGTGCGTAATGTCAGTAAGGCATCTAACGCTTCAATATCTTTTTCACGTCCAACAGGATGTTTTATCTCATTAGCACGATTAATTGCGCTGGTTAATACCTTAAAGCCCCCCTTCATGCCCACTTTTGGGGAAAGTGTCACCCACGTCTTCTCACTACATAAAATATCGTGAGTACCACTGGTTTCTATTTGACAGGCAAAACCTGCTTGTTCAAGCCCTTCTGTTAAAGGGCGTAAATCATATAAGCAAGGCTCGCCTCCTGTGATAACCACGTGTTTTGCACTATAACCTTGTTGTTGGAAAAGTGATAAAATCTGAGCAACGCTGGCTTCTCCCCAAGTATCACTTTCTTGCGTTTTAATAGGAATATCACCAAGAGGAACTTTTTTTTCGTCTTCTTTTTCCCAAGTATGTTTGGTATCACACCAACTACAACCTACAGGACACCCCTGTAATCGAACAAAAAGTGCAGGAACGCCAGTAAAAACACCTTCACCCTGTAAGGTTTGAAACACTTCATTAATGGGGTATTGCATAAGAAACTCTGATATCCAATGAATGCTGATGATTATTACAGATAACTATCTCACCGTAAGAGGCTTTATGATAAGGTACATGGTTTGTTTTGAATAGCTAACGTGCGAGAAGACACTGAAAAAGAGGATAGATTTCCTCTGTTGGACAGAGATGGGAATACTTTAGATGCAAAAAGAGAATCAACTTTCACGAGGATTATCAGGGCGGCACATTCGTTTCATGGCGCTAGGCTCTGCAATCGGTACAGGTTTGTTTTATGGCTCTGCGGCTGCCATTGAGAAAGCGGGTCCAGCTGTATTGCTTGCTTACCTTATTGGTGGTGCAGCAGTATTTATGGTTATGCGTGCATTAGGTGAAATGGCAGTTCATCATCCTGTTGCAGGCTCTTTTTCACAATATGCAAGCCATTATATGGGGCCTTTAGCCGGCTTCTTAACGGGCTGGAACTACGTTTTTGAAATGCTGATTGTCTGTTTAGCTGACGTCACGGCATTTGGTTTCTATATGAAACTCTGGTTCCCAGATGTTGATCAATGGATATGGGTATTAGGCATCGTTTGCTTTATTGGCGCCTTAAACCTTTGCCATGTGAAGATATTTGGTGAAATGGAATTTTGGCTTTCTATTGTTAAAGTCACTGCAATTATCGCCATGATAATTGGCGGTGTTGTCATTATGATGTATGGCTTTGGGCAACAAACTGAACACCCTATTGGCATTTCTAACTTATGGGAGTTTGGTGGCTTTATGCCAAATGGTATTGAAGGAGTTATCGCCTCGCTCGCCATTGTCATGTTTGCGTTTGGTGGGATTGAAGTAATTGGTATTACAGCCAGTGAAGCTAAAGATCCTGAAAAAACCATTCCTAAAGCTATCAATGCCGTACCTTTTCGTATCTTATTATTCTATGTACTGACAATTTTCATTCTAATGTGCATTTTCCCTTGGCAACAAATCGGCCATAACGGTAGCCCGTTTGTACAGATTTTCTCAAATCTAGGGATCAATTCAGCAGCAAATATCTTAAACCTTGTAGTTATCACGGCCGCAATCTCTGCGATTAACAGTGATATCTTTGGTGCTGGTCGAATGATGTATGGTATGGCTCAAGAAGGACAAGCACCAAAATCCTTTATGAAGCTCACTCGTAATGGTGTGCCTTGGATGACTGTGCTAGTGATGTCTGTTGTCTTGTTACTGGGCGTAGTACTTAACTACCTAATCCCAGAGCAAATCTTCGTTTTAATCGCCTCTATTGCGACATTTGCAACAGTTTGGGTATGGTTAATGATTTTACTTTCTCAAGTTGCGATGCGTCGTAAGATGAGCGCAGATGAAGTGAAAACACTAAAATTCCCAGTACCACTATGGCCTGTTGCTCCAGCACTGACTATCGTCTTTATGGCGTTTGTTATCGCAATCTTAGGCTATTTTGAGTCAACCAGAATGGCATTGGTTGTCGGTATGGTGTGGGTAGCTATTTTAACTCTTGGCTACTATGTAGGTATCAAACCAAGAATGAACCAGAAATAAATCACATTTCTGAGTCAACTCAACAATTCTGAGTAAAACAATAAAGGCTGTGGATTAATTCACAGCCTTTTTCTTTATTATTCGATCTTCACTAAGCCAGCGCTTGCTTTAAATCAGCAATTAAATCATTCACATCTTCAAGACCAATTGATAATCGAATCAAACCATCGCTAATACCATGCCTTTGCCGCTCTTCTGCACTATAAGTAGCATGGGTCATTGTGGCGGGATGTTGAGCTAAAGACTCACAGTCTCCTAAACTCACAGCTCGACTAAAGAGATTTAAGCGATTCAAAAACTCTCGGCCTGCTTTTATTCCCCCCTTTAACTCAATGGCGATCATACCTCCAGCTAAACGCATTTGACGCTTAGCAAGTTCGTATTGAGGAAATGAAGCTAGCCCAGGATAATAAATAGTTTCGACTTTAGGATTATCTTCAAGATATTGTGCAATACGCTGTGCATTTTGGCAGATCTGTTCCATCCTTATGCCTAACGTTTTTATACCTCGTAAAATTAACGAAGCATCGTGAGGAGACAAACAAGCACCAGTCATATCCTTTAAACCTTCAACTCGTATTTTATCTGCTAGGGCATGCGTAGTAATAATTGCACCTGCTGTTACATCACCATGGCCTGATAAATATTTAGTCATAGAATGCACGACAATATCAGCGCCAAGCCCTAAAGGTTGCTGTAAATAAGGAGAGCAATAAGTGCTATCTACCATGACTAAAATATTATGCTGATGAGCAATTTCTGATATTTTTGCGATATCACTCACTCGCATATTGGGGTTAGCCGGAGTCTCAAAGAAAATGAGTTTTGTTTTCTCTGTGATCGCTTCTTTTAATTTTTCGAGGTTAGTTAAATCAACATGCTTTATTTTAACGCCGAATTTAGCGAGCCCATGATTGAAAAACGTAAAAGTACAGCCATAAAGTGTCATATCAGCAATAAGTTCATCACCAGGTTTAAGCAATGACCAACAACTAGAAGTAATTGCACCTATACCAGATGAAAAAACAACAGCACCTTCACCATTTTCTAATTGAGCTAAACGCTTTTCTAATAACTCTAATGTAGGGTTTGAGATCCGAGAATAAAAATGCCCTTTTTGTTTTCCTGAAAAACAATCAGCACCATATTGTGCCGTTGGAAAAACAAATGTAGATGTTTGAAAAACAGGAGGCACTAATGCCCCCTGAGAATCTAACGGAGAATAACCATAATGTATTGCTCGAGTATTAAAGTGTTTATTACTTTGCGTCATTATATCTCCTAAATATTAATTAACTTTCTATTCTTTGGTTATTTTCCCCGATAATCTGAACTGTTCTTAGAATAATCGAAATCCCTTTAAGAGTATCAGGATTTCTTAATAATGCGAAAGTTGAACCTAATGTATATTTTTTATCTTGATAAATAGATTCTTTTTTTGCCATATTATAAGCAGCGCTTAATTCCCAAACTGGAATTAATGTTTCTTCAAATGCAATCGAAAGTTTTTCAACTGTTGCATTATCCATAATATCTATTGAATCTGATATTAAAGATAATAAATCGACGATATTATCAAACCGCTTTAATGCTAATAATGGTCTTGCTTTTTCTAATAAATGTTGAAGATGTAATTTATCTTCATCAGATAACAGTTGAATATCTGCTGGGCTTAAATTATTTTCACTCATTATTGCATCCCCTATAATAATCCTCTAACAGTTGCCCAATATAAGCCTCGGTTATAACTATTACGCAATAACCCGCCCAGCTTTGTTGGTGGTGTAGGAATTACGTCATGTTTATAGTCATACTGTAATGGCATACCTGCTGATAATCCCATTTGTGCGACAGCTTGCACTCGACCATCATAAATTGCAGCAGGATAACCATAGCGAAGCTCACCACAGATATTATTTGCAATCACACCAGCTTGGTTATGACAACTACCACCGGCTTTACTAATCGGTAAATCAACCGTATCACCAAGAACATACACTTGGTTTAAACCATAAACTTGTAATGTTTCAGGATCAGTAGGTAACCAGCCTTCACCATTATTATGTTCACTTAAACCTGTATTGCGGATCGCCTCAACCGCAGTGATAGGCGGTGTACTCATAAGGATATCAAACGGCTCTGCCTCGCCCTCTTTTGAGTAAGCGATTTTCTTATCAGGATCAACATGGCTTAACGTAAAGCCTCGTTTAGCTTTGATATCTCGCTCAGAGAATACCGCAGGAAGAACTTCACAAACTTCTTGTTGCATAAACAGACAGTTTCTTAAAAGTTGAGCAACCGTAGGATAGGTATAAACAATCTCAATATTATTTCTCACCCGACGCTGGCGAAGAAGTTCATCCAACATCAATGTTGTTTCCATAGGAGCAATACCACATTGATGGGGTACATTAGGTGTTTCAGGGAAGCTAACAGTAATAAATACACGACCTTTTTCAATTTTAGCTAATTTATCAGCAAGTGTTCTAGCGGCTTCATATTGATAAAAATGATTTCCCGCTTCTTTTAAGCCTTCAATTCTATGAGGGCTAGGAACACAACCAGTTGCTAAAACTAAAAAATCATAGTTGTATTTTTTATTAGACTCGCAATAGATTATTTTATTATTAAAGTCAAAACGTTCTGCTTTATCGATAACAAATTCAATTTCAGGCCTTAATAAGCTTCTTTCTGATCGCATTAGTTCTTCTTTAAAAAAAAGATTGAATGCAATATACATAAATGCAGGTTTGTAATAATGATTAGGATTATCTGAAATAAGGGTAATTTTAATTTTATTTGAAAAGATTTCGTCATTTAATTTTTTAGCTAGGATATTAGCAAGAATGGTTCCGCCGGTACCGCCGCCAATAATAACTATATTTTTTGTTGGCATTTCATTTCCTATATCTAGTGATATTAGATAGACGAAAAAAGTATAGTAAAAATTACTAATATAACAAATAGATTAAATAGATAGATAAATTACCTATAAAATAATATATCTAATTAACAGATGATATAATCATATTTAATTTAAATATTAAAACTTTAATATTAACTAATGTTATAATTATTTATTAATAAAATGTCGCCAGTAAAGGATGATGGTCAGATGCATCTGTAATTAAAACTTCGGCTTTATTCAACGATAATCCTCGGTAAAAAATATAATCTAACGGTTTACCAAAAGCTTTTGTACGCCAATCGTTATCAAAAATAACTTCTTTAAGTCTTAACGTTCTCGCAAAACGTTTTAATACATTGACTCTTGGGCGACTCCACGCATTAAAATCACCTGCTAAAATAACAGGCCCTTTATGATGCATGATGTGAACAGATAAATTACTTAACTGACGCTGATAAACATCAACACCAAAACTAAAATTAATCGCATGTACATTAATAACCATTAAATGATCACCCGTAATTAATGGATATACCGTAATTAATGCTGATTTAGGTAGTCGTAAAAAAGGTTCTTTTTCTCTAAGAGGGCAGCAATAGATAGGATGGGAGCTTGATAATGTCATCACACCTGCAGGGTGTTGCTGAAAAGCTAAGGCTGGGACTTGATCTGCAATTAAATGATGAGTACCAGCAAAACGGACAAGCTCTGGTGTGGTTTGCGCTTCTTGTAACAAAAGCAAATGTGTATCTGTTGAGAGCGTTTCCAACATATTACGCCAATTGAATCGTTGCTGTTTATAGATATTCCAAACCGCAATTTTGAGAGTGCCTTCTGTATAAAGAGGCATTCCAATAGGTAGTGTATCCTTTCTTTCACTTAAAGGCGGGCTGGGCTCAATCCTTTCAACAGGTTGACCTGCCACAAAACGCACTGAATAAGTCGGTTTTTTCGCCATTAGGAACCTCAGATAAACAGCAAGATCTCTTGCTATAACTGAAGTATACCAAAGGGAAGCCTCGCTCTCACCCTTTAAAAGGACACTATAATCAACAAAGTAATTATTTTTATACGTAATAGTTATAATTACTTAAAAATTTCTGATTAATTTATGGTTTATTCTAAATTTTAAGCAAAAAAAAACCTAAGTCGTTAGACTTAGGTTTCTTAATGTTGGCGGAACGGACGGGACTCGAACCCGCGACCCCCTGCGTGACAGGCAGGTATTCTAACCAACTGAACTACCGCTCCGCGTATTCTTTGTGCGATTAATGTTATTGAACACTAACGCTTTAATTAATGCCTGGCAGTTCCCTACTCTCACATGGGGAGGCCCCACACTACCATCGGCGCTACAACGTTTCACTTCTGAGTTCGGCATGGTTTCAGGTGGGTCCGCTGCGCTATGGCCGCCAAGCAAATTCTGTTTTATTACCCGCTTCTTTCCTTTCGGTCAGTCGCCAGCAATATCAATCTTAAACAAGCTTACTTCATCTACTGTTTGTCTCTCAGACAAAACACCTTCGGTGTTGTCAGGTTAAGCCTCACGGTTCATTAGTACTGGTTAGCTCAACGTATCGCTACGCTTACACACCCAGCCTATCAACGTCTTAGTCTTAAACGTTCCTTTAGGTCACTCAAGGTGACAGGGAAGACTCATCTCGAGGCAAGTTTCCCGCTTAGATGCTTTCAGCGGTTATCTCTTCCGCACTTAGCTACCGGGCAATGCCATTGGCATGACAACCCGAACACCAGTGGTGCGTTCACTCCGGTCCTCTCGTACTAGGAGCAACCCCTCTCAATCTTCCAACGCCCACGGCAGATAGGGACCGAACTGTCTCACGACGTTCTAAACCCAGCTCGCGTACCACTTTAAATGGCGAACAGCCATACCCTTGGGACCTACTTCAGCCCCAGGATGTGATGAGCCGACATCGAGGTGCCAAACACCGCCGTCGATATGAACTCTTGGGCGGTATCAGCCTGTTATCCCCGGAGTACCTTTTATCCGTTGAGCGATGGCCCTTCCATTCAGAACCACCGGATCACTAAGACCTACTTTCGTACCTGCTCGAGCCGTCACTCTCACAGTCAAGCTGGCTTATGCCTTTGCACTAACCGCATGATGTCCGACCATGCTTAGCCAACCTTCGTGCTCCTCCGTTACTCTTTAGGAGGAGACCGCCCCAGTCAAACTACCCACCAGACACGGTCCCCGATCCAGATTATGGACCTAGGTTAGAACATCAAACGTTAAAGGGTGGTATTTCAAGGTTGACTCCATGCAGACTGGCGTCCACACTTCATAGTCTCCCACCTATCCTACACATCAAGGCTCAATGTTCAGTGTCAAGCTATAGTAAAGGTTCACGGGGTCTTTCCGTCTTGCCGCGGGTACACTGCATCTTCACAGCGAGTTCAATTTCACTGAGTCTCGGGTGGAGACAGCCTGGCCATCATTACGCCATTCGTGCAGGTCGGAACTTACCCGACAAGGAATTTCGCTACCTTAGGACCGTTATAGTTACGGCCGCCGTTTACTGGGGCTTCGATCAAGAGCTTCTCCCTAAGGATAACCCCATCAATTAACCTTCCAGCACCGGGCAGGCGTCACACCGTATACGTCCACTTTCGTGTTTGCACAGTGCTGTGTTTTTAATAAACAGTTGCAGCCAGCTGGTATCTTCGACTGGCTTCGGCTCCGTCCGCAAGGGACTTCACTTACCGCCAGCGTGCCTTCTCCCGAAGTTACGGCACCATTTTTGCCTAGTTCCTTCACCCGAGTTCTCTCAAGCGCCTGAGTATTCTCTACCTGACCACCTGTGTCGGTTTGGGGTACGATTGTTGGTAACCTGAAGCTTAGAGGCTTTTTCCTGGAAGCAGGGCATCAATTGCTTCACCACCTTAGTGGTTCGTCATCACACCTCAGCATTAAGTGACCGGATTTGCCTAATCACTCTGCCTACATGCTTGAACCGGGACGACCGTCGCCCGGACAACCTAGCCTTCTCCGTTCCCCATCGCAGTTACCACCAGTACGGGAATATTAACCCGTTTCCCATCGACTACGCTTTTTCAGCCTCGCCTTAGGGGTCGACTCACCCTGCCCCGATTAACGTTGGACAGGAACCCTTGGTCTTCCGGCGTGCGGGTTTTTTTCACCCGCATTATCGTTACTTATGTCAGCATTCGCACTTCTGATACCTCCAGCATGCCTCACAGCACACCTTCGCAGGCTTACAGAACGCTCCCCTACCCAACAACACATAAGTGTCGCTGCCGCAGCTTCGGTGCATGGTTTAGCCCCGTTACATCTTCCGCGCGGGCCGACTCGACCAGTGAGCTATTACGCTTTCTTTAAATGATGGCTGCTTCTAAGCCAACATCCTGGCTGTCTGAGCCTTCCCACTTCGTTTCCCACTTAACCATGACTTTGGGACCTTAGCTGGCGGTCTGGGTTGTTTCCCTCTTCACGACGGACGTTAGCACCCGCCGTGTGTCTCCCGTGATAACATTCTTCGGTATTCGCAGTTTGCATCGAGTTGGTAAGTCGGGATGACCCCCTAGTCGAAACAGTGCTCTACCCCCGAAGATGAGTTCACGAGGCGCTACCTAAATAGCTTTCGGGGAGAACCAGCTATCTCCCGGTTTGATTGGCCTTTCACCCCCATCCACAAGTCATCCGCTAATTTTTCAACATTAGTCGGTTCGGTCCTCCAGTTAGTGTTACCCAACCTTCAACCTGCCCATGGATAGATCACCGGGTTTCGGGTCTATACCCTGCAACTCATTCGCCCAGTTAAGACTCGGTTTCCCTACGGCTCCCCTATACGGTTAACCTTGCTACAGAATATAAGTCGCTGACCCATTATACAAAAGGTACGCAGTCACCCCACCACTAAGCCTCCTCTGCTTGATTTTGTTGGTTGAACGTCGCATTCGCTCCGTCTACCGCACATTATCATGCAAAAGAATCGCTGTGAGTTCACCACTAGCTTAGTGGTGGGGCTCCTACTGCTTGTACGTACACGGTTTCAGGTTCTTTTTCACTCCCCTCGCCGGGGTTCTTTTCGCCTTTCCCTCACGGTACTGGTTCACTATCGGTCAATCAGGAGTATTTAGCCTTGGAGGATGGTCCCCCCCATATTCAGACAGGATAACACGTGTCCCGCCCTACTCGTCGAGTTCACAATAACAGCATCTTCAGATACGGGGCTATCACCCTTTACTGCCGGACTTTCCAGACCGTTCTCCTGATGCTGCTATTGATTAAGACTCTGGGCTGTTCCCCGTTCGCTCGCCGCTACTAGGGGAATCTCGGTTGATTTCTTTTCCTCGGGGTACTGAGATGTTTCAGTTCTCCCGGTTCGCTTCATGACGCTATGTATTCACGTCATGATAATATCCATTGGATATTGGGTTTCCCCATTCGGAAATCGTCGGGTATAGCGGTTCATATCACCTTACCGACGCTTATCGCAGATTAGCACGTCCTTCATCGCCTCTGATTGCCTAGGCATCCACCGTGTACGCTTATTCGCTTAACCTCACAACCCGAAGGTGTCTTCTAAAACGGATTGCTGCGCTTCATGATTTCGACGTTGGGCAGTGCTCGCAATGCTCACATACTTTGAGTATGCTCCGCTTGCTGTGCGCTGTCCGCCTTGAAATCATTTTGCTCGCATATCCTCTTTCTGAAGAGTACTTTCAGATTTGAGATTTTGAGAGACTCATCAATATACCTCGGTGATATATTGATTTGTTTTCAATTTCAGCTTGTTCCAGATTGTTAAAGAGCATAATAGGTAAAATAACTCATGCGAATTATCTTAACTATTCTCTGACTTTCATCAGACATAGTGTGGTACGCCTTTCACTCATACCGCGCAATTGGCGTCCCCTAGGGGATTCGAACCCCTGTTACCGCCGTGAAAGGGCGGTGTCCTAGGCCTCTAGACGAAGGGGACTTCAGTCAGCTTCGCAGACGCGCTTTTGCTCGTTCTTCATCAGACAATCTGTGTGAGCACTACACATAACACGTATCTCTTAGGTAAGGAGGTGATCCAACCGCAGGTTCCCCTACGGTTACCTTGTTACGACTTCACCCCAGTCATGAATCACAAAGTGGTAAGCGCCCTCCCGAAGGTTAAGCTACCTACTTCTTTTGCAACCCACTCCCATGGTGTGACGGGCGGTGTGTACAAGGCCCGGGAACGTATTCACCGTAGCATTCTGATCTACGATTACTAGCGATTCCGACTTCATGGAGTCGAGTTGCAGACTCCAATCCGGACTACGACAGACTTTATGAGTTCCGCTTGCTCTCGCGAGGTCGCTTCTCTTTGTATCTGCCATTGTAGCACGTGTGTAGCCCTACTGTAAGGGCCATGATGACTTGACGTCATCCCCACCTTCCTCCGGTTTATCACCGGCAGTCTCCTTTGAGTTCCCGCCATTACGCGCTGGCAACAAAGGATAAGGGTTGCGCTCGTTGCGGGACTTAACCCAACATTTCACAACACGAGCTGACGACAGCCATGCAGCACCTGTCTCAGAGTTCCCGAAGGCACTCCTCTATCTCTAAAGGATTCTCTGGATGTCAAGAGTAGGTAAGGTTCTTCGCGTTGCATCGAATTAAACCACATGCTCCACCGCTTGTGCGGGCCCCCGTCAATTCATTTGAGTTTTAACCTTGCGGCCGTACTCCCCAGGCGGTCGATTTAACGCGTTAGCTCCAGAAGCCACGGTTCAAGACCACAACCTCTAAATCGACATCGTTTACAGCGTGGACTACCAGGGTATCTAATCCTGTTTGCTCCCCACGCTTTCGCACCTGAGCGTCAGTCTTTGTCCAGGGGGCCGCCTTCGCCACCGGTATTCCTCCACATCTCTACGCATTTCACCGCTACACGTGGAATTCTACCCCCTCTACAAGACTCTAGCCAACCAGTTTCAGATGCAATTCCCAAGTTAAGCTCGGGGCTTTCACATCTGACTTAATTGACCGCCTGCGTGCGCTTTACGCCCAGTAATTCCGATTAACGCTTGCACCCTCCGTATTACCGCGGCTGCTGGCACGGAGTTAGCCGGTGCTTCTTCTGCGGGTAACGTCAATTGCTAAGAGTATTAATCTTAACACCTTCCTCCCCGCTGAAAGTACTTTACAACCCTAAGGCCTTCTTCATACACGCGGCATGGCTGCATCAGGCTTGCGCCCATTGTGCAATATTCCCCACTGCTGCCTCCCGTAGGAGTCTGGGCCGTGTCTCAGTCCCAGTGTGGCTGATCATCCTCTCAGACCAGCTAGAGATCGTCGCCTAGGTGAGCCATTACCTCACCTACTAGCTAATCCCATATGGGTTCATCCGATAGCGCAAGGTCCGAAGAGCCCCTGCTTTGGTCCGTAGACGTCATGCGGTATTAGCCACCGTTTCCAGTAGTTATCCCCCTCTATCGGGCAGATCCCCATACATTACTCACCCGTCCGCCGCTCGTCAGCAAGAAAGCAAGCTTTCTCCTGTTACCGCTCGACTTGCATGTGTTAGGCCTGCCGCCAGCGTTCAATCTGAGCCATGATCAAACTCTTCAATTAAAAGTGTTTGATGCTCAAAGAAATCGAAAACTTAGCTATTCATAAATGAATTACTTTTGTTGTTCACTCTTCAAGACTTGATACATCTAATATTTTAGAAGATATCGTCTCTGCGAGTGCCCACACAGATTGTCTGATAATTTGTTAAAGAGCAGTGCAACATTCGCTGCCGTTTCCGGTCTTCTGCGTTGTTGCGAGGAGGTGCATTCTACATCTTCCTCATTCAGTGTCAAGCGTTTATTTACAAGGCTTTTCACTTTTTTTCTTCGTTCTCTCAGTCAGTTCGCTTAGCGCCCTGTGCCGTGACAACGAGGACGCATTATAGGGAGTTTTCTGAGGCTGGCAATAGTTTTTTTAAAAAAAATGTTCGTTTGTTGGTAAATTAAACGAAGTGCCTATTTTTTGTGGCTTTTTAGCCATTTTGGCAAGTCTGCAAGGCTATCAAGAACAAAATCTGCACACTGTTGTGCCTCTTCAGTTATCTCTTTTCCTGTGCGAACAAGAATTTTATGACCCACTCCCGCAGCTTTTGCTGCCAACATATCTTCTTTTTTATCACCAACCATATAAGAAGAAGCCATATCGATGTTTAATTGTGTTTTTGCATCCATAAACATACCTGAGGCTGGTTTGCGACAATCACACTCTTTCTTATATTCATCTACAGTGGCTTCTGGATGATGAGGACAATAATAGATACCGTCTAAATCAACACCTCTATCAGCCAAAGACCAATCCATCCACTCTGTTAGATGTAAAAATTGATCTTCACTATAATAGCCACGACCAATGCCTGATTGGTTAGTCACTAATACCAAGGCATATCCCATAGCTTTTAATTCAGCCATTGCCTCAATAACACCATCGATAAATTCAAAGTTATCAATTTCAGACACATAACCATGATCTATATTAATAGTTCCATCGCGATCTAAGAAAATCGCAGAAATCCCCTTGCTCACAGCATTACTCCATTTAGATATTTTTATTAGTATCGCATGTTTCTTCTTATATAGAGAATGATATCCACGGCTTTCTTTCTTTATTACTCTTCAACTCTTTTTTATTGACTTAGCCGTCTAGACGCCTTAACATCTATTTTAACTCGGGCAGAATAGTCTCTATGTCCCATATCTACTTATATAAAGAAAAACATGATTAAACTGACGAATATAAACAAAGTGTTTAAGCAGGGAGAGCGTTCTATACAAGCGCTATCAAACATTAACCTGCATGTGCCTCAAGGGCAGATTTTTGGTGTTATCGGATCGTCAGGAGCGGGTAAAAGTACACTTATACGTTGTGTGAACATGTTAGAAAAACCAACTTCAGGTGAAGTACTTGTTGATGGTCGTGATCTAACTAAGTTATCTGATAAAGAATTAACAAAAGCACGTCGCGGTATTGGTATGATTTTCCAACATTTCAACTTACTGTCTTCCCGTACAGTGTTTGATAATGTGGCACTGCCATTAGAACTTGATAGTACACCTCGTGCTGAAATTAATAAGCGCGTTAATGAATTACTTGAACTAGTCGGTTTGTCAGATAAAAAAGAATATTACCCAGCAAACTTATCTGGCGGGCAAAAGCAACGTGTTGCAATTGCACGCGCACTAGCAAATTCACCAAACGTTTTATTGTGTGATGAAGCAACTAGCGCACTTGATCCAGCGACAACACGCTCTATTTTAGAATTATTAAAAGACATTAATCGTCGTTTAGGCCTCACTATTTTATTAATCACTCATGAAATGGATGTTGTAAAACGCATTTGTGATCAGGTTGCAGTAATAAGTGGTGGTGAATTAGTTGAAAGTGATGCCGTGAGTGAAGTTTTCTCTCATCCCAAAACACCTGTTTCTCAGGCTTTTATTCAATCAACACTACAATTGGATATTCCTGAAGATTACAAAGAACGAATGAAACCCGAGTGGGAAGAAGGTTTATTCCCATTATTGAAACTTGAATTTAACGGTCAATCAGTTGATGCACCATTAATGTCCATCGTTGCCCGCCGTTTTGACGCAGATATTAATATATTAAGTTCACAAATGGACTATGCCGGTGGAGTGAAGTTTGGCGTGATGTTAGCTGAATTACACGGTAAGAATGGTAATACTGAAAAATCGATCGCATTTTTAGAAGAGCATCATGTGAAAGTAGAGGTTCTCGGTTATGTCTGAAGGAATGGTTTATTTATTAATTAGTGGGATCTGGGAAACCTTAGTCATGACCTTCGTTTCAGGCTTCTTTGGTTTTGTTATTGGACTGCCGCTTGGCGTTTTACTTTATGTCACACGCCCTGAACAAATTATGGCAAATCCACCTGCCTATCGTGTTATCTCAGCACTTGTGAATATTTTTAGGGCTATTCCTTTTATTATCTTACTTGTATGGATGATCCCTTTTACTCGTTTGGTTGTAGGAACATCTATTGGCTTGCAAGCAGCTATCGTGCCATTAACTGTTGCAGCAGCGCCTTTTATTGCTCGTATGGTCGAAAATACGCTATTGGAAATCCCACAAGGATTAATTGAAGCATCTCGTTCTATGGGTGCAACACCAATGCAAATTATTAAGAAAATTTTATTACCAGAATCTTTACCAGGCTTGATTAATGCTGCAACTATTACACTGATTACATTAGTGGGTTACTCTGCAATGGGTGGTGCTGTTGGTGCAGGTGGTTTAGGTCAAATTGGTTATCAATATGGTTACGTTGGCTATAATGCAACTGTGATGAATATTGTGATTGTTCTACTCGTTATTCTTGTTTTTATCATTCAGTTTTTCGGCGATCGCTTAGTGAAGCTGACAACACATAAATAATTAGATTGAAGGTTTCAATTATTAAATCGAAACCTTTAAATTAACGGATCAAGTAAGGGTAAATGTATGTCATTGAAATTTAAATCGCTCGCAGTCGTAAGTGCTTTAGTTGGCGCATTAGCATTAGCTGGTTGTGGTGAAAAAGAAAAAGATCCAAACCATATTCGTGTTGGTGTTATTTCTGGCTCTGAACAACAAGTTGCCGAAGTAGCAAAACAAGTTGCTAAAGATAAATTCGGTCTTGATGTAGAACTCGTTACTTTCAATGACTTCGTAATGCCGAATGAATCATTAAGTCGTGGCGATATCGATCTTAATGCATTCCAACACAAACCTTATTTAGATCAGCAAATTAAAGATCGTAACTTCAAAATTACAGCCGTAGGAAATACCTTTATTTATCCTATCGCAGGTTACTCTAAAAAAATTACTGATTTAACCGATTTACCAGATGGCGCTCAAGTTGCTATTCCTAACGATCCAACTAACTTAGGCCGTTCACTACTGTTATTAGAAAAAGTAGGATTAATTAAGCTAGAAGACGGTGTAGGCCTATTACCAACTAAGCTTGATATTGTTGAGAATCCTAAAAAACTACAGTTAGTAGAATTAGAAGCGCCTCAATTACCACGTTCATTAGATGATCAAAAAATCTATTTAGCGGTAATCAATACTACTTATGCAAGCCAAGTAAACTTAACGCCAGCAAAAGACGGTATTTTTGTTGAAGATAAAGACTCTCCATATGTAAATATCATTGTTGCGCGTGAAGACAATAAAGACAGTGAAAATGTGAAGAAATTTATCCAAGCTTACCAAACTGATGAAGTGGATAGTGCTGCAAATAAAATCTTTAACGGTGGTGCTGTAAAAGGCTGGTAATACGTTAAAATCTAACTTAATTATAAAAAAGGCGGACATTTGTTCGCCTTTCTCTTTTTTACTTGGCTAATTTGCATTAAATTAGTGCCGTTTAATTTTTGTATAGACAATAATAAAGAGGATATTACCCATGCACATGCGCTTGCTACTTATTGGCATCATGGCGCTGTTTATGACAGGCTGTTCAATGCAAAATTCATCTGATGTTGATCAGTCTAAATTTACGGATATGCGTTTAAATAAACCCGGGCAACCACAAAAACCAAAGTCACAAACTTTGCCTTCTGTGCGTATTGTTGAGAAAACAGAAGATCTTCTAGGAGCACCTTTTAAAGATCTTGGTATTGTTGCTGGCGAGTCTTGTCGCCAAACATTACAGGATCCACCAGCAAGTTTACCTATTGCTAAAAAAAGAATGGCAACAAAAGCGGCCTACAAAAATGCGAATGCTGTTTTATTGCATGAATGCCAAATTGTCACAGGATTAGGTTGCTACCAATCCGCTATTTGTGAAGGCACAGCATTACTCATTACAAAATGAATACCTACCAAATGAATCCTATAGGGTATATTTCGAGCCCTTATAAAGAAAAATTTGCCGTTCCACGCCAACCTGGATTGATCCAGGATGGCGGCGGTCAACTTATTCTACATACACCTTATAATCACCCAGATGCAGTTCGAGGCTTAGAGCAATTTAGTCACCTTTGGTTGATCTTTGTGTTTCATCAAACAGCACAACAAGGTTGGCATCCTCTCGTTCGCCCTCCTAGATTAGGTGGAAATGCCAAAATTGGTATATTTGCAACCCGCTCAACCTTTCGCCCCAACCCAATTGGTATGTCATTGGTTGAATTGAAAAAAGTCAATAAGGACAACCAGTCTGTTATTTTAGAATTGGGTAGCCTTGATTTAGTGGATGGCACTCCTATTCTTGATATCAAACCTTATTTACCGTTTGCAGAGTCGCGCCCAAATGCGATTGCAGGGTTTGCACAAGAAGCACCTAGTAACGAAATGCCCGTTTTCTTTTCGCAAGTTGCATCAGAACAACTGCAACACTATGCCAATGAGTACCCTCATCTTTCTCGTTTTATTACCCAAGTATTACAGCAAGATCCTCGTCCTGCTTATAAAAAAGGCGAACAAAGTGATAGAATTTATGCGGTACACTTACTCGAATTTAATGTTCGCTGGCAAGTCAATGGACAACAGACACTTGTTCTTAGTATAGAACCGCGGTAACTTGCTATTATCTTCATTGATATTGCTATCATGAATCGTCTAATCTGAAAGTCATTCTCATATCTTTAGACAAATCAGATTGAAAAAAATGTTTTGCCCCTTTTGGCAGACCTAAGTCACTGGTAGACTAGAGCGTGTTGACCTTTGATGGTCGATTTTTATTCGAATTAAAAGCATTTTAGGCAAGGAGAGGGGCTTGTGCCGCTTAGTGAACTAGGCTAGCGCCTCTCAACGCAGAATAAAATGAGTGAAACGTCTTTTAATCGAACCCGTAGGGCTGTTTTTATTTTTAAGTGGTCATTGTTAATGTCAATCAATGCCCAAACTCAAAATAGTTGAATATGTTGCTTGTTTTATAAATTTCTTTTGCTGTAAAAATAAGCAGCAAAGATCAACACGCTCTAGAGTCTTTCTCTAATCATATTGATGTAGACTGGCGTGACAGTCAGCCTAAGTATTTTTGTTCTAATGGAACCTAATAATGCGTACTAGCCACTATTTGCTCTCTACTTTAAAAGAGACACCTGCTGATGCAGAAATTGTCAGCCATCAACTTATGCTTCGCGCAGGCATGATCCGTAAACTCGCTTCTGGTCTTTATGATTGGATGCCGACAGGGGTTCGTGTTCTAAGAAAAATTGAAAAAATTGTTCGTGAAGAGATGGACAACGCAGGATCACTTGAGATTTCAATGCCCGTTGTTCAACCCGCCGACTTATGGCTAGAAAGTGGTCGTTGGGAACAGTATGGCCCTGAATTACTGCGTTTTTCAGACAGAGGCGAGCGCCCATTTGTTTTAGGCCCAACTCACGAAGAAGTTGTTACTGATATTGTTCGTAATGAAATTACCTCTTACAAACAACTTCCACTGAATTTATATCAAATTCAAACTAAATTCCGCGACGAAGTACGCCCTCGTTTTGGTGTTATGCGTTCTCGCGAATTTATCATGAAAGACGCTTACTCTTTCCATATCTCTCAAGAGTCTTTACAAGAGACTTACGACAGAATGTATGAAGCCTACAGCAAAATTTTCTCACGTATTGGTTTAGATTTCCGTCCAGTACTTGCAGATACAGGCTCTATTGGTGGTAACGCCTCTCATGAATTCCAAGTTTTAGCTGACAGCGGTGAAGATGATATCGTCTTCTCTACAGGCTCTGACTATGCAGCCAATATCGAATTAGCAGAAGCAGTAATGCCTGCAACGCCACGTGCAGCTGCGACTGAAGAATTACGTTTAGTAGATACACCAAACGCTAAAACAATTGCTGAGTTAGTTGAACAATTCAATCTACCAATTGAAAAAACTGTTAAGACACTGATTGTTCATGGTACGAAAGAAAGTGGTCACCCATTAGTTGCATTATTAGTTCGTGGCGACCACGAGCTTAATGAAGTTAAAGCAGAAAAATGCGCTATCGTTGCTGCACCTTTAACTTTCGCTACTGAAGCTGAAATCCGCCAAGCTGTAAATGCAGGTCCAGGTTCATTAGGCCCAGTTAATCTGCCACTACCCGTTATTATGGATCGTTCTGTCTCTGTAATGAGTGATTTTGGTGCTGGTGCAAACGTTGATGGTAAACACTATTTTGGTATCAACTGGGAGCGTGACCTGCCTGTTGCTGAAATTGCTGATATCCGTAATGTTGTTGAAGGCGATCCAAGCCCAGACGGTAAAGGAACATTACTGATCAAACGTGGTATTGAAGTTGGTCATATTTTCCAGCTTGGCACAAAATACTCAGAAGCATTAAAAGCAACGGTACAAAATGAAGAAGGTCATAACCAAATTGTTACTATGGGTTGTTATGGTATCGGTGTAACTCGTATTGTTGCTGCCGCTATTGAACAAAACCATGATGCCCGCGGTATCATTTGGCCAGATGCGATTGTACCATTCCAAGTAGCTATTTTACCAATGAATATGCATCGTTCTTATCGTGTTAAAGAAGTTGCTGACAGACTTTATGACGAATTGCGTGCTCAAGGTATTGATGTTCTGTTTGATGACCGTAAAGAGCGCCCTGGTGTAATGTTTGCTGATATGGAACTTATCGGTATTCCACACACTATCGTGATTGGTGATCGTAATCTAGACAACAATCAAATCGAATATAAAGCGCGTCGTAGTGATGATAAATCACTAGTCAATGTTGACGATGTTGTTGCCTTTATTAAAGAACAACTCGCTTAATTATTAAGCCTCTTATTTTATGAGGCTTGATTGATAAATAACAAGCGTGTCCTCTCAGACACGCTTGTAACTATAATCAAAATAATATATCAATCGCCGATTACATCTTTTTTTATACGTTTCCTTCCGGCCCTAACTTCCAGAACAAAGTCATATACCGCTGACAAACACTCATTTCAATATATTGAGGTTCTTTGACACAAATCATTATAATCGCGCAGTTATCTATTTTTATCAGAATGATCTAGTAATAAATAGAAATTAAAACGAGTATGTTATTTATTATTTCATTATATAAATGGCTATTTTAACTCACTATTTTTCTATTATTTTAAATTTACATAGGAAATATTATGAAAAGACTCGGAGCAATAGTTGGTATTCTTTTTATATTATCTGGATGTGGAACATTAAATAGAGCAAAGAGTAGTAATGATTATTATCGAGGTACTGATACTGATGTCGAAGTTATTAATGAACCTTATATTTGGTTAGTTACTATGGGAATGTACCCTATATTCTCAATTATCAGTTTACCTATTGATATTGTCCTTGATACCGCCCTTCTTCCTGTTGATCATGTGATAAAAACCCAGAAAGAAAAGGCGCGCACCGAAGAGCGCAATAGACATAAACAAGAAACTGAAAGTATTTCAGATAATCAGCAACATTCAACGTTAACGCCTTCCACTGCTCCCTCTCCAGTTTCTCCTACTCATGAGCGCTGGCTAGAGAACAATACAAAATAAGTTATTATTGTAATATCTTTAAAATAATAGGTTATTTAAAATACATTACGAAAAGAAAATTATTTAGATAATGCAGTAATAGGAAATTTCTTTGATATATTAAAAATAAAATGTTTTTATACAAAGCAATTTAAAGAGATAGATGAATTAGAAAAATACTTTATGAATATATCAAGCACAATAATACTGCACAGATAAAATTAAAATGAAAAAGACTGAGTTCAGCTCAATACCGGACTCAGTCTTTACTCAACTCATTTTAACTGTCTAATAAACGCAAGGCTATTTAATAAGCGATTTTTTTATTAAAACAAAACCGCTAAAACTTAACTTCTACCACCACGATGGTTTCCGCAAGAGCCGTGGCGATTAAAACGAGGTTTATCATCTGTAACCACTAAAGCTCGATCATATTTACCATCTTCCATTGAAGGACGAATGCTGTAATAACCATTAACTTCAAGGTAAACAGGTGTTCCACCATCAACACCAGTTGAGAAATAGCCTTTTTCTAATTCAATACCATTTGCTGCGTAAACACGTCCTGATTGACAATCTTTAAATGTTCCAGCATCAGCAAAATAGGTAAACTCGCCAGCAAGCTGTTTAGGCTGAACCTTAGCTAAAGTATAATTCAGCTCTGAATTAATCACGTTACCATCAATATCAAGCATGACTAATTTATCTTCACGAGGTAAGTAATAGCTCTTCTCACCATAGCTATTAGTCAACGTCAGCTTATCTTTACCTAATACCCATGTTCCTGATTCAAAGAAACTACGTTTATCATCAGGTGAACCTTGATAGCTTTGCTCCATAACATAAGAGCCATCTTGATTAACAAGAATTGTCGTGTCGATACCAGAGCAATCGGCACAAGGCAGAATACTATTGTAAGTTTGGTCTACAATTTTCCCATCAAGTGATAAGCCAATGTTATTTTGGCAACCTGATAGTACAAATAACCCAGCAGCAACGGCTGCAAATAAAAGTTTTTTCCCCATCATCGACTCCCTACATTCTGGGTACTTTTTAATAAATCATTCTCAATAGGATTCTAACATTTTTTAAAATAAAAGGGGGCAATAAAACAAGCTTTAAGATAAATGCACCCATAATTGTTAATTATTTCTCAAATCACTTCGAATAAAGAATTATTTCAGAAAATTATTATAATAACTATTGTGCTCACATCGAATAACAGCATAATGATTTTATTCTGAATTATTCACTGGCGGCAACACCGCCACGAAAGAGTGGTGAGGGAATATGTCAACAAATACAGAATATCAACCAATTAACTGTGATGATTATGAGTATCTGGAGTTAGCATGCCAGCGTGGTTTAGCGCTCCATATTGAACTACATGATGGTGAGCTTATTGAAGGTGTCGCGGATGACCTTTTCTTAAGCAAGAAAGTTGAATACCTAAAAGTCAAAACGTCTGAAGGCTCTAAAGATTTACGACTGGATGTTATTGCCAGTTTTTCTAATCCCGAACTTGGGACAATCATTATAAAATCGGAATAACCGAATAAAGAACAACCGCCAATCGGCGGTTGTTCATTCATGAGCCTCTTGCCACTCAATAGTAATAGCGTGTTCTGATGTTGCTTTTCCCTCAAAAGTAACAAACGTATTAATAGCTGCAATTAACGTCTCATTATAATAAATCAAAGGAATTCTAGTTCTACGCCAAGGCGCAACTTCAAGCTCTTGCCAAATCTTTTTACTATGTCGAGCGTGCTCTCGTCCTACAATACGCAAAGATGCTTGTGTTAAACCAAAACGTACTGTGACTTTTTCATCACTAAGAGGCGCTCTAACGGTATTTTTTCCTGTTTCGGCTATGAGTGATAAAGCCCCTAGTCCATTAGGTAAATACAAAGGCTCAGTGAGCGACCACTCAATCATGCGATGAACCGGCTCTTGGATTATTGGAACTAGATAAAGACGCTGTTTATAGCGTCGAACGTCATCTTGATAAAATTGCAATCTAGGCTCAGCATCTTCTTTTGCTAAAGCAACCTCTTGCCATAATCGTAAAATTTGTTGTCTTGATGGCATGGTCTTATTGTGCTTAGCAAACCAGCGTCTCAATAAAGCATTACGTTTGATAACACTACAGTGGGCCAGTTGATTGATATCTAAACTATGCTCACTGTCCATTAAAGCATTAAGTTCAGAATCTAATAGTTCATCTAATAGTGCTTCTTGTTCACCACACAGAGCTGCACTTCGAGTCACTGCTTGAGAAAAGTGAGGCCATCGTTGAGCCAATAAGGGCATAACACGCAAGCGCAAAAAGTTACGATCATAACGGTCATCTTGATTACTATCGTCTTCTATCCAATCTAGCCCTTGTTCAGTAGCATAAGATTCGATTTGCTCACGCGTAATATTGAGTAATGGTCGAAGTAAATAGCTATTTTCAAATACCATTTTTGCTGGCATTGAAGAAAGCCCAGCAGGACCGCTCCCTCGCTTTAAAGCCAGTAAAAAGGTCTCGGCTTGATCATCTTGATGTTGAGCAGTCACTAACACTTGTTGTGGCTGTAAATATCGACGAAAGGCTTGGTAACGAGCCTCTCTTGCACCATTTTCAAGACCGCCTTCTTTAGGGTCTACATTCACTTTTTCACTGATAAAATCGACACACCACTGCTGACAACATTGTTCACAATGAGCAAGCCAGTCATCCGCTTTGATGTTTAATCCATGATGAATATAGATAGCCGTTAATTCTAAAGGTAATTGGAATTCATCACGTAAACGCACAAGCCCTTGTAATAAAACTGTGGAATCTACTCCACCACTAAAACCCACCAAAATTTTAGTGTAAGGATCAATTTGTTGTTTGATTTCTCTAAGGAGTAAGCCGTATTCCTGTTTCATCGCATCGTCATTTATCAGTGAATTCAGATGATTATGTTAAGCTTTTCTGCCCGATTTTGCACGAATACAAAGTATTCCTGCGATTAATACCAAACCCAGCCCTACTGCATAAGCAATAACAAAAGGATCATGAAATATAATGACTAACCAAATCATTGAAAGCACAGGCGAAAGGAAAACAACGGAAGCTATTTTAGTCGACTCACCACTATTCATGGCTTTAAACCATAAAATATAAGAGACACCATTGATTAATACACCATTTAAAATGATAGGAAGCCAAGATGAGCTATCAGGTAATTTAAACTCACCAAACATCAACATTAGAACCAATGAAACCAGTGTTGAAAAAACAAACAACCATACCGTACTCATGTAAGCATCAAGTGAAAATTGTTTGGAAAGTACAGACATTAATGCAAAACAAAAGGCTCCAGCAAAGACGAGTAATAAGGCTCGAGGATTGTCGACAGCAATTACTGTGATGTTTCCTTTGGTAAAGGTGATAATAACGGCAATAAAACCTAAAATAACTCCAATGATTTGCCCTAAAGCCAGCCTATCTTTCAGTAAAACAACTGATAATCCAATAATTAATAATGGCCAACTATACTGTATCACCAATACTGCGATGCCATTCTCTAATGTGTAACCGTAATAGAGCAATAAATAGAATAGACAATCTAACCCACCAAGAATAAACACTTTCCAATAGGTCGATTTAGACAAATTAAATAATTGTATTGGCGTTTTCTTCATAATAAGTGCAGTCAGAATAACTGCAATCATTGAGAAAACATTGGACCAGAATAAAAATTGAAAACTGTCTAAAGAAGCTTGCCCTATACGAGAAATAACGGGAATAAAACTCCAAATCAACACACATAATAATGCGTAGATAAGAGATCTTATGGTAATTGAGAGTGCCATATAAAAACCAAAATAGTTAATTTATTGTTAATAATTGTATTTTTGATAATAAAGCGTTTAAACAAAAAAGACAGTAAAGAATAGAAGTAAGAGGTAAATAAAAAATCAGCAGAATAGTGACTATTCTGCTTTATATTAAAAACACTATTTAAGCAGTAAAACCGCCATCGACTAAATAAGAGGCTCCAGTAACAAACGAAGCGGCATCACTAGCCAAAAATGCCACAACATTAGCGACCTCTTCTGGCGTACCGAGACGACCAATAGGATGCAGTGTCGCTAGCTTTTGCTTATCTAGCTCACGACCATCTAATAAAGGTGTATCGATATATCCCGGACAAACTGCATTAACACGAATACCTTTGCTTGCATAATCAATAGCAAGTGTTTGTGTCAGTAATTTAACACCGCCTTTTGATGCACAATAAGCAGGAAATTCATGTTGGCCAACAAAAGAACAAATCGAACTACAATTAACAATCGCACCTGATAGTTGGTTTTTCAGCCAATATTGAATTGCTGCACGATTAATCAGAAAGAGTCCATTAAGATTAACATCTAATACCCCTTTCCATTTTTCATACTCTAATTTATCTGCGATGTTATCGGTTAAAACACCAGCATTAGCAAAGATGAAATCCAATCGCCCATATTTGTTTACGACATAATCAATAAGTTGTTCGTTTTCTTTTTCATTTTTCACATCCATTTGTATAAATTCACCTAAAAGCCCTTTCTCTTTTAGGTGTTTTTCTGCTTTTTTGCCTCGTTCTAAATTACTGCCTGTGATCACAACTGATGCACCTAAGGATAAAAACTTTTCCGCAGAAGCCAAACCAATACCACTATTACCACCTGTAATAATTCCAACTTTACCATTAAACGATATCATCGCTTTTCCCTCATAAAAGAAGTAAATGACTCTATAAAATAATAGATATGACTAATTATTCTTTTAGTGAAAAAGTAAATTAATATTGTTTTTGAGATTAACTTAACATATTGATATATAATATATTACAGTTAATATCACTTGGTTTTATTGTCTTTTGAAGGGATAGTTCCAGGGATAAAAAAACCTCATGTTATCAACATGAGGCTCTCTTTTATTTTTGAATAGCATCACGCTATCAGCAGTAACCGTATTCCATTAAACGTTGGTAACGACGGTTTGTTAGCTCTTCTGAGTCAAATGCATCTAACTCTTCTAAGTCAGATTTAATTTGTGCTTTTAAAGACACTGCAATTTCATCATGATGACGATGTGCGCCACCTAAAGGCTCAGGAATAACCGTATCAATTAGCTTAAGCTCTTTTAAACGGTTTGCAGTGATCCCCATTGCTTCTGCTGCTAAAGGGGCTTTATCTGCACTTTTCCAAAGGATAGATGCACAACCTTCTGGTGAAATAACAGAATAGGTGCTGTATTGCAGCATATTCACTTTGTCGCCAACACCAATGGCTAACGCACCACCAGAACCACCCTCACCAATAACAGTACAGATGATTGGCACACCAAAGCGTGACATTTCACGTAAGTTACGTGCGATTGCTTCTGATTGGCCACGCTCTTCTGCACCCACTCCCGGATAAGCGCCCGGAGTATCAATAAAGGTGATAATAGGAAGATTAAAACGTTGTGCCATTTCCATTAAGCGAAGCGCTTTACGATAGCCTTCCGGCGCTGGCATACCAAAGTTACGGCGGATTTTCTCTTTTGTTTCACGCCCTTTCTGGTGCCCAATAACCATAACAGGACGACCGTCTAAACGCGCGATACCACCAACAATAGCTTTATCATCAGCATAAGCACGATCGCCTGCTAATTCTTGGAAGTCAGTAAAAATACGATGAATATAATCCAGTGTGTAAGGTCTTAATGGATGACGTGCAAGTTGTGCAACTTGCCATGCACCAAGATCAGAAAAAATCTTACGCGTTAGCTCTAGGCTTTTTTCTCTTAAGCGTGAAACTTCTTCATCGATATTAATATCAATTTTTTCATCATGTTGGCTAACTGCAGTTAGCGAATCAATTTTCGCTTCTAACTCGGCAATTGGCTGTTCAAAATCCAGAAAATTAAGACTCATAACATTCCTATTTTAGTCAAATTCTAATTCTACCTGCTCATTACCCAGCAGAGTTCGCAGATCCGTTAAAAGCATATCTGTTGGCGTTACACGCCAAGTCGCACCAAATCGTAAACGTGCACAGGCATCATGCTTTTCAAAATAAAGGTGAACCGGTATCGTACCTGAACGATGAGGTTCTAAAACGTCGCGAAGACGATTTAATAATTGCTCATTAATTTGCCTGTCCGATAATGAGATAGCAAGTCCTCGTGCATATTTTTCACGGGCTTCGTTGATATCCATAAGTTCGCGGACTGTCATTTTAAGCCCACCATTGAAATCATCAAAGCTGACCTGCCCAGTAGCAATTAAAATCTTGTCTTGTTCTAATAAATGTTGGTATTTATCCAATGCATCAGAAAATAACATAATTTCTAAGCGACCTGAACGATCATCTAAGGTACAAACGCCTATCCGATTTCCACGTTTCGTTGTAAATACTTTAGAAGCAAGGACTAAGCCTGCTACCTTCACCATTTGACCACGAGGTGTTGGTACTAAATCTTTTAGACGCGTTCCTGCCGCATATCGTTCAATTTCTTTTAAATAACGTGTGATCGGATGACCTGTTAAATATAAACCTAAAGTCTCGCGCTCACCTTCTAAAACGACTTGGTCTGGCCATTTAGGTATATTGGCATAAGAACGCTCAACTTGTTCAGGAGCTTCAGCTAACACACCGAACATGTCCGATTGCCCTATTGCTTCAGCTTTGGCATGTTGGTCTGCGGCTTTTAATGCATCTTCTAGTGAAGACATCAAAGCAGCACGATGAGGCCCCAGCTTATCGAATGCGCCTGACATTATCAGTTTTTCCATCACTCGGCGATTCAATTTTTTCGTTTCTGTTCTAGCACAGAGATCAAAAATATCTTTAAAGTGACCGCCTTGCTGACGCGCTTCTACAATTGCTTCAATCGGGCCTTCACCTACACCTTTAATGGCACCAATACCATAAACGATTTCACCTTCATCATTTACGTGGAAATGATAAAGACCACTATTAATATCAGGAGGGAGAACCTTTAAGCCCATTCTCCAACATTCATCAACCAATCCCACTACTTTTTCCGTGTTATCCATATCTGCCGTCATTACAGCAGCCATAAATTCAGCTGGATAGTGGGCTTTTAACCATAATGTTTGATAAGAAACTAATGCATACGCTGCTGAGTGTGATTTGTTAAATCCATAACCGGCGAATTTCTCCACCAAGTCAAAGATCCTCATAGCAAGCTCACCATCGACGCCGTTTTTGATAGCACCATCTTCAAAAACAGAGCGTTGCTTTGCCATCTCTTCAGGTTTTTTCTTACCCATAGCGCGTCGTAACATATCCGCGCCACCTAGTGTATATCCCGCAAGAACCTGTGCAATCTGCATAACTTGTTCTTGATATAGGATAACACCATAGGTTGGTTCTAGAACGGGCTGTAAGCTTTCATGTTGCCACTTAACATCAGGGTATGAAATCTCTTCAACACCATGTTTACGGTCGATAAAGTTATCTACCATGCCTGACTGCAATGGCCCCGGACGAAATAGAGCAACAAGTGCAATCATATCTTCAAAACAGTCAGGACGTAGACGTTTGATAAGATCTTTCATACCACGAGATTCCAATTGGAATACCGCAGTTGTTTCTGAACGCTGCAACATGTCAAAGCTGCGCTGATCCGTTAGTGGGATCGCTGAAATATCAACAGGCTCGAGTGACTTTTTAGCGCGCCGAGCATTAATCATCTCTAATGCCCAGTTAATAATGGTTAGTGTTCTTAAACCTAAGAAGTCAAATTTAACGAGACCGGCGTATTCAACGTCGTTCTTATCAAATTGTGTAACAGGGTTATTTCCCTCTGCATCACAATAAAGTGGCGCAAAATCGGTAATTTTCGTTGGTGATATAACGACACCACCCGCGTGCTTACCCGCATTACGTGTTACCCCTTCTAATTTACGAGCCATATCAATAAGAGATTTAACCTCTTCATCGGCTTCATAAATTTCAGGTAATTGAGGCTCAGCAGCAAACGCCTTTTCCAGCGTCATCCCCGGATCAGGAGGAACAAGTTTTGAAATTCTATCAACAAAACCGTAAGGGTGCCCTAAAACGCGGCCAACATCTCGAATAACCGCTTTCGCCGCCATCGTACCAAATGTAATGATCTGAGATACTGCATCTCGGCCGTACATTTCAGCAACGTGATCGATAACTCTATCGCGTTTTTCCATACAAAAATCGACGTCAAAGTCAGGCATCGAAACACGTTCAGGGTTAAGGAATCGTTCGAAAAGTAAGTCAAACTCAAGAGGATCGAGATCTGTGATTTTCAGTGAATAAGCCACTAGTGAACCAGCACCTGAACCTCGTCCAGGACCAACAGGAACACCATTATCTTTAGACCACTGAATAAACTCCATCACGATAAGGAAGTAACCAGGGAATCCCATTTGGTTAATCACTTTCAGCTCGATATCAAGACGCTCATCATATTCAGGACGTCTTTTTTGTCGCTCTTCAGGATCTGGAAATAAAAAAGCTAAACGCTCTTCCAAACCTTCTTGTGATTTTTTAACGAGGAAATCTTCTGTACTCATATCCCCTGTTGGGAATTGAGGAAGGAAGTATTCCCCTAAGCGGATCGTGACATTACAGCGTTTAGCGATTTCAACACTGTTTTCTAATGCTTCAGGTATATCAGCAAATAATTCACACATTTCTTCTTCTGTGCGCATATATTGCTGAGAGCTATAATTTTTAGGACGCTTAGGATCAGATAACGTAAATCCATCATGAATAGCGACACGAATTTCGTGTGCATCAAAATCATCACTATCAAGAAAACAGACATCATTGGTTGCAACAACAGGCAGACCTTTTTCAGAAGCCAGTGCAACAGCTTCATGAAGATAAGTTTCCTCATCTGTACGACCTGTACGGATCAGTTCTAGATAATAACTATCAGGAAAGTGAGTTTGATAATACTCAAGGCATTGATCGACTAAAGCTCGATTACCACGAAGTAGGAACTTCCCCACATCCCCCATTCTACCGCCTGAAAGTAACAAGAGCCCTTCTTTATAGGTTGTTAACCACTCTTGTTTAATCGTCGGTCCAACAGCACCGTAACCGTGTTTGTAAGCCTCTGAAATCAGTAAAGTGAGATTTTGGTACCCTATATTATTGCGTGCAAGAATAGTGAGATGAGCATATTCATCACCTAATAATTCTGTTTCAAGGTAAACATCAGCACCAATGATAGGCTTAATGCCAGCACCATGTGCAGCACCATAGAATTTCACTAGCCCACACAAGTTAGTAAAATCAGTAATTGCAAAAGCAGGCATTCCTAGCGAAGCCACTTTCTTCACAAGAGGCCCTGTTTTTGCCAATCCATCGATCATTGAATAATCGCTGTGTACCCTAAGATGGATAAAACGAGGATCTGCCATAGTGTTTAGTTACTCTGTGGATTACTTTAAATTTAAAGCACGTTTTACAGGCGCAAAACTTTTTCGATGATAGGGTGTTGCCCCTAATAAGGCTAGTTTTTCCATATGGAAAACAGTTGGATACCCTTTATGTTTAGCAAAACCATAATCAGGGTAAAGCTTATCTAACTCTTCCATTTCTCTATCACGAGTCACTTTAGCTAGTATAGAAGCTGCACTAATTTCTTGAACTAAACTATCACCTTTTATAACCGCTTGAGAGGCCATAGGTAATTTAGGGCAACGATTACCATCAATTAAGACCATATCAGGTGTTATTGATAATCCCGCAACAGCACGTTCCATTGCTTTCATAGTTGCCCAAAGGATATTTAATTCATCAATTTCTTCAGGCTCTGCACGACCTATCGCCCAGCATAATGCTTTTTCTTTTATTTCGTCATAAAGAGCATTACGCTTTTTCTCTGTTAGCTTTTTGGAGTCTGTTAACCCTTCAATTGGATTTGCTGGATCAAGAATAACAGCAGCGGTAACCACTGCACCCACTAATGGGCCTCGACCAACTTCATCAACTCCAGCAATAAGATTTGCTTTTGGATATACAAATTCCATTATTTCTCTACCAATTCTAATACTGCATTTGCTGCTTGCTCATCCGCATTACAACGAATGGCGCTATGTAGCTGTAAAAATATCTCTTTTAATTGGCGTACTTTTTCTTCATCGGTTAAAAGAGGTAAAAGCTGTTGTGCTAATGCCGAAGATTCACACTCTTCTTGCAATAATTCTTTGATAATTTCTCGGCCAGCTAACAAATTAGGTAACGAGACATAAGGCGTTTTGACTAATCGTTTTGCTAACCAAAAAGTAAATGGTTTCATACGATAACCAACAACCATTGGGCATTTCGTTAGCATACATTCTAATGCGGCTGTACCTGATGCTAACAGAGTGGCATCACTCGCAGTCATTGCTTCTCTTGCTTGCCCATCAAGAAGTTGTATCTCAAGTTCGGGCGCCACATTTTGATGTATCTGTTCAAATTGGGCTCGTCGCTTAGCATTAACTAATGGTACAACAATATGAAGAGAGGGAATTTGCTGTTTTAGTAATTGTGCTGTTTTTATAAAATCAGCACTTAGCATCTCAACTTCAGCATGACGACTGCCAGGAAGAAGTGCTAAACAAGGAGTTTCTTCAGATATCCCTAGATGTTCACGAGCAGCCTTTTTGTCTGGATTTAAGGCTATGGCATCAGCCATTGTGTGACCAATAAAACGACAAGGAACCTGATACTTATCATAAAACGCTTTTTCAAAAGGCAGAAAAGCTAAGACAAGATCTGTCGCTTTACCAATTTTGAAAACACGTTTTTGACGCCAAGCCCATACAGAGGGACTGACATAATGAATAGTTTTGATCCCTTTTTGCTTTAAACGGCCTTCAAGGGTGATATTAAAATCAGGTGCGTCGATCCCCACGAAAACATCAGGCTTTAACTCTGAGAATCGTTGAGTGAGATCTTTTCTGATCTTTAATAAGCGAGGTAATCGTTCGAGAACTTCAACGATCCCCATGACAGCAAGCTCTTCCATCTCATACCAAGCTTCACAGCCTTCAGCTTGCATAAGAGGTCCAGCAACACCGACAAAACGAACATTGGGATGCATTTGTTTTAGAGCGCGGATTAATCCCGCGCCCAAGATATCACCGGACGTTTCACCAGCAACTAAGCCGATAACTAACGGACGCTGAGTAGTAGATAATTGGCCTGACAAGGTCATATCCTAATTAGCGAATGATACCGCGGTTAGATTTTGCTGAGTTTTCCAGAAAATCACTGAACAATTTGACATGCGGATTATTATTATCAGCAACCAACTGTCCAATTTCTTCACGCGCTTCTTCCAGTGTTTTACCATTACGATAGAGCACTTTGTAAGCATTACGGATTGCATGAAGATCTTCTTTAGCAAAACCTCTGCGCTTTAATCCTTCAATATTCAGCCCATAAGGGGTTGCGTGGTTTCCTTGTGCAATAACAAAAGGAGGAACATCTTGTGCCACACCTGAACATCCACCGACCATCACGTGAGAACCAATTTGGCAAAACTGATGAACTGCACTCATACCACCGATAATCACAAAATCACCTAAAGTGACGTGACCACCCAGAGTGCCATTATTTGCAATAATACAACGATCACCAATGATACAATCATGTGCGACATGGGTATTAATCATCAGTAAATTATCATTACCAATTTTTGTGATATTACCACCTTGGGTTGTTCCACGATGGATAGTCACACTTTCACGAATAAGGTTTCGATCACCAATAATGACTTGCGTTGGTTCACCTCGATATTTCAGATCCTGATTAACTTCACCAATAGAAGTAAATTGATAGATCTGATTATCTCGACCAATGCGTGTGTGCCCATTGATAACAACGTGAGATTTGATGTCGGTTCCTTCACCAATCTCAACATTAGCACCAATGACACAAAAAGGGCCAATGCGAACATTAGCACCAATTACCGCACCCTCTTCAATAATTGAGGAAGGGTGAATTACTGCGGATTTATCTATCATAGGCTAGACCTCACGGCGGCGAGCACACATCATTTCAGCTTCGCAAGCAATTTCCCCATCAACTTTAGCGACGCCTTTAAAGCGAGCAACACCACGACGTTCTTTAATGAATTCTACCTCTAGGATCATTTGATCCCCAGGTAAGACAGGACGTTTAAAGCGAGCACCGTCAATAGCAGCAAAATAGTAGAGCTCACCAGGTTCCAGCTTTCCTACGCTTTTGAATGCTAAAATACCCGTTGCCTGTGCCATGGCTTCGAGGATCAGTACGCCCGGGAAAATTGGTTTTCCTGGAAAGTGACCTTGAAAGAAAGGCTCATTAAAAGATACATTTTTTACTGCTCTTAGAAATTTCTTTTCTTCAAAATCAAGGACACGATCAACCAATAAGAATGGATAACGGTGTGGAAGTAAATCTAAAATTTCTTCGATTTGCAGAGTATGATTCTCACTCATTGCAATACTCTTCCTGTCTAATAAAACTGAGTCTAATTAATAATGACACGACCTGCTGTGACTCAAAAGTGAGTTAACCCGCAGGTCGCAAAATGGGTAACATTCGTCAATGACGTATATTGTTACTTGTCGCTACTTTCTACTTGACGTTCAAGCGACTTGAGCCTTTTTTGCATTTCATCAATTCGCAACACAAGTGCTGCGGTTTTACGCCATGCTTTATTCGATTGCAGCGGAATTCCTGAAGAATAAACACCCGGCTCAGTGATAGGACGCATTACCATTCCCATACCTGTTACCGTGACTTTATCACAGATTTCCATATGACCATTGATAACACTTGCTCCACCAATCATACAATAGCGACCTATTTTCAGGCTGCCCGCCATGATGACACCACCAGCAACAGCGGTATTATCACCAATAATGACGTTATGTGCGATTTGGCACTGGTTATCAATGATAACACCATTACCGATAACTGTGTTATCTAATGCGCCTCGGTCGATTGTAGTACATGCACCGATTTCAACGCGATCACCAATTACCACTGAACCTAATTGTGGAATTTTAATCCAATTACCACGTTCATTAGCATAACCAAAACCATCTGAACCAATCACAGTACCTGATTGAATTAGACAATCTTTACCAATGATAACCTCATGATAAACGGATACATTTGCCCATAAACGACTATTATCGCCAATATGTGCTTTTTTACCCACAAAACAACCGGCACCAATCACAACATTATCACCAAGGATAACATCAGATTCGATAACCGCATTTGCACCCACTGATACATTCCTTCCTAACTTAGCGTCAGGAGAAATAACAGCACTTGGATGAATATCCTGTGCTGGCTGCGGTGTTGTATCCATAATCTGTGCCATTTGAGCGTAGGCAAGATACGGGTTTTTCACCACAAGTGCGGCAACGGGACAAAATGGAAGATCAGCCTCTGTTAATACAACGGCAGCAGCCTGACATTCGCTTAATTTTTCACGATAGCGACTATCGGAAAGAAATGTAATTTGTTCGCTATTTGCTAGGCTCATTGAAGCAAGACCGGCGATAGTGATATCACCATCGCCGTGTAACTGTGCATTCAACTGCTGAGCAAGATCAGCTAATCGAATTGAAAACATCTATTATTTAACCTGTTTTTGAACCTGAGCAGTAATATCTTTACCATCTGCGAAATAAGGTACAGTGTTAGCATCAAGGATCACATCATAGCCTTCTTTCTTCGCTACTGCATCAACAGCGTCTAATACACGTTTCATGATTTTGTTACGTTCTTCAGCTTGACGACGGCTAAAGTCTTGCTCAAAAGCTTGTGCTTTTTGTGCATATGCTTCACGTTTAGCAACCAGATCTTTCTCTGTATTCGCACGTTGTGTTGCATTCATAGTTGGTGCATCTTTTTGATATTTCTCAACAGCGGTCTGTAGTGCTTTACCTAAGTTCTGCAATTCAGTGTCACGTGATTTGAATTCATTTTCCAATTGTTTCTCTACCGCATCACGGTTAGGAATTTGTTGGAGAACTTGACCGATGTTCACAACACCTACTTTATCTGCGGCTTGAACACCTGCTGACATGGTCAATGCCATTCCTAGGGCAGCGGCACATAACAATTTTTTCACGATTAAACTCCTTAAAACCAAAAATAATTTTTTGTCAGAAATCGGATGCCTTTTTCAGCATTATGAATCAGGCATCAACTTTACTTACATCGCTACCACGTTCTACCAATATTAAACTGGAATTGCTCTGATTTATCACCTTCGTAATCTTTTATCGGCTTAGCATAAGAGAATACTAGCGGACCTAAAGGAGATAGCCATTGTAACGCAACACCTGTCGAAACACGTATATCACTTGCACGACTATAATCTGGCATACCTGCTGTCCAAGCAGAGTTAGTGCTACTCCAGTTGGTATCCCATACTGTACCTGCATCAACAAACAGAGATGTTCTAACTGATGATGAATATTTATCATCTACAAATGGCGTTGGTGTGATCAGCTCAAAGCTTGCCACGGCCATTGCATTACCACCGATAGCATCGCTAGATGGCTCGCCCGGTTTTGGTGTCACAGTACCGTCTGCATTTTTCTGCAAATAAATCGCTTTAGGACCGATATTATTTGAACGGAAACCACGAACGGTGCCAGAGCCCCCCGCATAGAAGTTTTCATAGAATGGTAATTCTTTACCACCTAAACCATCACCGTAGCCTAAGCGACCTTTAAATAGCGTTACCCAAGACTCTTTTTCATCAATTGGATAGTACGCCATACCGTCCCAAGTTACTTTGTAGTACTTGTTATCAGAGCCAGGTACAGTCACACGTCCACTTAAGTTACTTCTCACACCTGATGTAGGGAAGAAACCTTTATTTAAGTTATTGAATGTCCAACCAAGGCTGACAGTATAATCATCAGCATTAAACGATTCACGTTTATCAAAACCTGGGTTTTCACCCATACTTTCTAGGTAACGCCACATTGCAACCTGAGGTTCCATACGTGATAGACCATTATGAGTATAGCCTAAACCAAGACGTGCCGAGTTATATTCATTAATTGGGAAGCCTAACGTACCATCTACACCGTAAGATTTATTGGTATAACCTGATAAATCAGCATCATTAGCGCGGAAGTCGTTATAGAAAATACGACCACCTAAACTCACACCATTAACGGTAAAGTATGGGTCAGTAACAGATAATTCTGCGTAAGTTGAGTAATCATTTTTACTCGCATTAATAGCGACTGCGTTACCTGTACCTAACCAGTTATCTTGAGTAACACCCACTTGGAAGCTCACACCACTTTCAGTACCGAAACCGACACCAAAGTTAAGAGAACCCGTGTTACGCTCTTTTACACGATAAACGATATCAACCTGATCAGGAGAACCTGGAATACGCTGAGTTTCTGTTTCAACCGTTTCGAAATAACCTAAACGATTTAAACGTTCTTTACCTTGTTCAACTAAATCGCTACCTAACCACGCACCTTCCATTTGACGCATTTCACGGCGTAAAACAGAGTCTTTAGTGATGTCATTACCCGCAAAACGTACTTGACGAACATAGAAACGATTTCCTGCATCTACGTTTACATGTAGTTTCACCGTTTTATTTTCATCATTAATTTCAGGATTTGTCATAACGCGAGGATAAGCATATCCATAACGGCCTAACAGATTTTTAATATCATTTTCTGTTTTAGTTACTTGCGCGCCATTATAAAGAGAGCCTGGTGCAATTTCGATAAGCTCTTCAATTTGTTTAGTGTAGCCCGCCGTATTACCATTGATTTCAGTATTTTCTACTGTGTATTTATCACCTTCTTTCAGGTTAATGGTAATGTAAATTCCTTTTTTGTCTGGCGTTAAACTGACATTCGTCGATTCAATATCAAAACGTGCATAACCACGATCAAGATAGAAGCTTCTTAATGTTTCTAGGTCACCAGCCAGTTTTTGCTTCTGATATTTTTCATCAGCCGCTAAGTTCCACCAAGGAACATCGTCACGTAATTGAAAGCGGTTAACGAGCTCAGCAGTAGAAAACGCTTTATTACCAACAATGTTGATTTGCTGAATAGTTGCTGAAACCCCCTCTGCAAACACGAGTTTTAAGTCGACACGGTTACGAGGAAGTGGTGTAACGACCACTTTTACAGTTGCATTATATTTACCAACACTATAATAGAAATCTTCAAGCCCTTTCTCGATATTCGCTAGCATTGTACGGTCAAGTGTTTCACCAATACGAATGTTAGAAGCATCAAGGTTCTGTTTTAGCATCTCTTCCTTGATTGCTTTGTTACCAGAGAAAGTAATGCTGGCAATAGTTGGACGCTCTTTTACTTGAACAATCAGAGTATTTCCGTCACGCAGGACACGAACATCATCGAAGTTTCCTGTCGCAAATAATGAACGGATAGTTCGGCTGATATCATCATTACCGACCGAGTCTCCAACCCGGACAGGCATGTTCAGTAATGCTGCACCAACGGCGACGCGTTGAAGACCTTCAAATTGAATGTCCTGAACTACGAATCCGTCTGAACCGTATGCAGTGGCGCTGCCCAGCAGCAGCGACGCTATAAGCAACTTTTTCATCGCCATCGTTGTTTTGTGTTTTCCTAACCGGTCCCTGCTTACCAATTATAAGCGAGAGAAATCATTGAAAAGTGCAAGTCCCATTAAAAGCATCAGTGCCATAATACCAATACGATAACAGAAATCTTGTACACGCTCAGATACCGGCCCTCCCTTTATCTTCTCGATAACCAGGAAAAGCAGGTGCCCGCCATCTAAGACAGGCAGGGGAAACAAGTTAATGATCCCCAAATTGACACTAATAAGCGCCATAAACATCAAATAATAAACAAAACCAGAATCAGCAGACATTCCTGCGCCTTTCGCGATAGAAACTGGCCCACTAAGGTTAGTTAATTTGACGTCACCTACGACTAACTTGCCAATCATTTTGACAGTTAAACCCATCAACTGCCATGTTTTATCAGATGCTTCATAGAACGCCGAAAATGGGTTGTATTGCTGCATTATCAAATATTGCTCATCAGGAGGTAATATTTGTAATTGCGCACCAACTTGCCCTACTTCAGTGCCATCTTTCAGTGCAACAGCTGCCGGTGTAACATTCAACATCAACGACGAGCCATTACGTTCAACAAGAAGCTCCAAGACTTTATTCGGACTTTGTCGAACAAAATAAGTAAATGGATGCCATGTATCTATTGGCTGACCGTCAACTTTAACGATACGATCCCCTGCCTGTAAACCCGCTTTTTCAGCAGCAGAGCCTTCCGTAACCTCAATAATCTTTGAGTCTAACCTTGCGCCAACAGGCATTATCCCTAGGGACAAGATAGGATCTTGTTTTTCAGGATCAAAATTCCATTGTTGCAAATTCAGTATATTCTCACTCTCAGAAAGAGAGTTTGGATCTGAAACAACGAATGAAACCTCTTTGGCTCCAATTTTACTGACTAATGCTAAACGAACTGCATTCTGATCAGGCGTTTCGATACCTGCAACGGATTTTAGTTCCATTCCAGGCGTTAATTTTGCTTGTTCTGCGATAGAATTCGGACGAATGTCTGCAATTATAGGTTTTAATGCAGGAACACCTATCATAAAAACTATCCAATAGGCGACTATTGCTAACAAAAAGTTGGCGATAGGTCCAGCAGCAACAACAGCAGCACGTTGACCAACTGTTTTATTATTAAATGCTAGATGACGGCGCTCAGGTGCAACCTCAGCGACTCTTTCATCTAACATTTTTACATAGCCACCTAAAGGTATCCATGCGATAACAAATTCAGTACCATGTTTATCTGTTTTGCGCCAAATTGCTTTTCCAAAACCGATAGAAAAACGCTCGACATAAATACCACAGCGCCTAGCTACCCAAAAATGCCCAAACTCATGTACCGTAATTAAAATACCTAAAACGATAATAAACGCGGCAAGATTCCACAGGATACCCATTACTTACCTTTATAGTTTAAAGCCAGAAGAAATCAGAAAGACCAATCCTGCAAAGACTGGGATAGCCGCAGTCAAACTATCAATTCTATCAAGCACACCACCATGCCCCGGTATCAATTGGCTACTGTCTTTAATGCCTGAAACACGTTTAAACATGCTTTCTGCTAGATCACCAAATACCGATACAATCACAACAACACCAGATATTAATAACAGGTTACTGGGTACTTCAGTCACAGGTGCAAAATAAGTAAATAACCATGATGCAACGCCTGCCGTAATCAACCCACCAACTAACCCTTCAAGGGTTTTACCTGGGGATACTTTAGGTGCCATTTTATGTTTACCTATTAGGCGTCCAAAAGCGTAGGCACCAGAGTCAGCAGCCCAAACTAATAACATGACATACAATAACCACCATGCGCCCGTATAAGTGTCGGTGCTATAACCCAACATACGCAGCGCCATCATGCCACAATAAAAGGGAACAATCGTCAATATACCGAACAATAGCTTAATAAAAACTGAATTTTTCCACATATTCGCTGAATTCGGATAACTTACAACTAATAAAATGGCTGCTACCCACCAAATTAAACCCGCCCACAAACCATTTTTTATCATTGGAGTGTCTAGTAGGTGGTCAAAATTAGGCAAAGAAAACTGCATAACGAGTAACAATGCAGCAAAGCCGAACCCTGTCGCAATACGTTTACCTTGAGAATGCCAGCCAATAAATTGTGCCCATTCCCAACCCGCTAAGCCTGATATTGCGATAATGACTAATCCAAAACCTGCAGGAGGAAGTAGAAATAGTGCAGCAATAACAATAGGGATTAAAATTAATGCAGTGATGACACGATACTTAAGCAAGTTATCCTCCCAGATTTATAGTATCTGTTTCTGATGTAGTACCACCGAAACGTCTTTCCCGTTTAGCAAAAGCATCTAATGCATTCTGAAAAACTTGTTCATCAAAATCAGGCCATAAAACCTGTGTAAAATAAAGCTCAGCATAAGCAATCTGCCAAATAAGAAAATTACTTATACGATGCTCACCACCTGTACGAATAACAAGATCGACATCAGGCTGATTATTCAAGCAAAGATGTGAAGATATTGCATTTTCATTGATATCTTCGAGATTAATTTCCCCTTTTGCGAGAGATGTCGCTAATTGTTTTACGCTTTGAGTAATATCCCATCGACCGCCATAATTAGCTGCAATATTTAAATTAAGCCCTGTATTATTCGCTGTGAGTGCCACAGAACTTTTAATTCGATCTTGTAAGCGGCGACTAAAACGGCTGATATCACCAATGACCGTCAATTTAACATTATGCTTATGTAGACTCTTCACTTCGTTATCTAAAGCAAAAACAAATAATTCCATGAGAGAACTCACTTCCTGCTCTGGTCTATTCCAGTTTTCGCTACTAAATGCATATAAAGTTAGTGATTCAATCTTGTGTTTTACGGAAAAGCTAACCGCATCCCGAACTGCTTTAATTCCCGCGCGATGTCCCGTTACTCGGAGTTTCCCTTGTTTTTTAGCCCAACGCCCATTGCCATCCATAATGATAGCAACATGCTTTGGTTTTGATGCGGATGAATCGTCACTGGATAAGTTCACTCAATTTAACCCTTTGCTAATCTGATACTGATACAGACAGTCCTCTTCGGATAACCTATGCACAAAAAAAAACCGTGTCACCCACGGCCTTTGGCAAAGCCTCAAAGTTGCTAAAGCAATAGCCTTAGTAATGAACTGTTAATTTTCATTATTGTCTTTAGTGATTCGGCAACTATACCATTAGCCAGAAAGACGAACAAACACCCTATATTAAATATAATCACCATTATACAAATTGAGTGATTATCTGATGAGTTTCTAATCTCGCTAATTTATCAATTTCTAGAACATCATTAATACTTTGAGGCTCTGATAGGTCAAAATGTTCAACAACTTTGCGATTAATTTTAGCAATATCAGTAAACTTCACTTTTTCGTGTAAAAATGCATCAACGACAACTTCATTAGCTGCATTTAACACTGTTGTTGCCGCTTGCCCACGTTTTGACGCTTCAATAGCAAGTGCTAAACAAGGGTAACGTTGATAGTCAGGGCGAATAAATTCTAGAGATTGAATCTCAAAGAAATCTAATGCTTTTGCACCGGATTGAGTACGATGAGGATAAGCCATTGAGTATGCAATCGGTGTTCTCATATCAGGTTCGCCAATTTGAGCAATAATACTGCCATCACGATAACGAACCATTGAATGAATAACAGATTGTGGATGAATGATTACTTCCATTTCTTCTTCAGAAGCATTGAAGAAATAACGAGCCTCAATATACTCGAGCCCTTTATTCATCATTGTTGCAGAATCAACTGAAATTTTACGTCCCATAGACCAATTTGGATGCGCGCACGCTTGATCTGGTGTCATTGCTTCCAGCTCTTCTAATGGTGTATAGCGAAATGGCCCACCAGAGCCCGTTAGCAGAATACCTGTCACACCTTCATCAGCTAAGGACGCATGACCTAGGTTTTCTTGAATTTCTTTAGGTAAGCTTTGATAAATTGCATTATGTTCGCTATCAATGGGTAAAATTGTCGCGCCATATTTAGCAACTGCATCAAAGAAAAGACGCCCACTGGTTATCAGTGATTCTTTATTCGCTAACAGAATTCTTTTACCTTTTTCAATGGCCGCAAGTGTCGGTTTTAATCCGGCAACACCTGTTATAGCAGACATGACTTGATCAGCTTCATCAAGAGCTGCAATTTCATTGATCGCGTGAGAGCCAGATAGAATTTCTGTTTTACAAGATGTATTAGCGAGTAGCTGTTTAAGCTGATTTGCACTTTTTTCATCAGACATCACAGCGTATTTAGGCTGGAAAGCAAGGCACTGTTGCGCCATTTTGTCTGCATTTTTTCCTGCGGCTAAAGCAAGAACCTGATACTCATCAGGATTATTTTCAATTACGGAAAGAGTGCTAGTTCCGATAGATCCTGTTGAGCCTAATATAGTTATTTGTTTCATTTATTAATCAATCAGTATGTCTACAACGTTTTAATTAAAGAGAATTATATCAGTATGACGAGGTAAATGAGGATTAAAGATGAAAACTTTAATAAATAATGTGACAAAAGAAGGTATTAAGCACGAATTTTCAAATAAATAGTTAAAAATAATGCCGCTAAAAAGCGGCATTATCGAAAAAAGATATAAAAATTAGAATTCCATTAACTCTGCTTCTTTCAGTGCTAATGCATCATCAATTTTTTTAATGAACATGTCAGTTAACTTCTGAATGTCATCTTGTGAGCGGCGCTCATCATCTTCGCTGATTTCTTTATCTTTCAGTAATGCTTTTACTTTATCGTTAGCATCACGACGGATATTACGAACAGAAACGCGACCTTGTTCTGCATCGCCACGAACAACTTTAATTAGGTCTTTACGACGCTCTTCAGTTAATGGAGGCAGTGGAACACGGATAATGGTACCCGCAGATGAAGGATTTAAACCTAAATCTGATGCCATAATTGCTTTTTCAACAGCAGGAGCTAAAGTACGGTCGAATACAGTGATTGCCAGTGTACGACCATCTTCTGCGACAACGTTAGCAACTTGGTTTAATGGAGTTGGCGCTCCGTAGTATTCAACTACAATGCCATCTAAAAGGGCTGGAGACGCACGACCAGTACGAACTTTATTAATCTGGCTTTTTAGTGCTTCAACGCTTTTATCCATGCGTTCTTGAGCATCTTTTTTGATTTCATTAATCACGTTATAAACCCTTGGGAACTGGTTATCTTCCAGTCGATATGAAAAACATACCGACATAAATGAATTGGCGTACTCTAGATGTTAACGCCAAATTATACCGTTGTCTCTGTGTATTAAGCGTGAGAAATCAAAGTTCCTTCACTTTCACCCATTACAACCCGACGTAATGCACCCGGTTTATTCATATTGAATACGCGGATAGGTAAATTATGATCTCGGGCTAATGTGAATGCAGCAAGATCCATGACTTTCAATTCACGTTCTAATACATCCTGATAAGTCAGTGTTTCATAAAGTACTGCATCAGGATCTTTGGTTGGATCGGCAGAATAAACGCCGTCCACTTTCGTTGCTTTTAGTACAACGTCAGCTTCAATTTCAATACCGCGTAAACACGCAGCAGAATCGGTAGTAAAGAATGGGTTACCTGTACCAGCCGAGAAAATAACGACTCGACCGTGGCGTAATAAGCTAATAGCTTCTGCCCAACTGTAGTTATCGCAGACACCATTTAATGGAAATGCAGACATAAGGCGTGCGTTTACATAAGCACGGTGCAATGAATCACGCATTGCTAAACCATTCATTACTGTCGCGAGCATTCCCATGTGGTCACCCACAACACGGTTCATACCTGCCGCAGCAAGACCCGCACCACGGAACAAGTTACCACCGCCAATTACGACACCGACTTGTATACCTAATTCAACGAGTTCTTTGATTTCCTGAGCCATGCGATCAAGTACGCTCGCATCGATACCGAAACCTTCTGCGCCTTGCAGAGCTTCGCCACTCAGCTTTAATAAAATTCGCTGATATACAGGTTTTGCATTGGTAGCCATGGTGTTCTGTCCTAAGCAGATTAGTTAATTGGAGGTTTTAGATAGCTTCTCTTTTTAACAAAAAAAAGCAAACAGCCAGTGGAGATTACAACAAAACAGAACCGCCATTAGGCGGTTCTGTTAACGCTAAGCGTTATTATTTGCTCATTGCAGCAACTTCAGCTGCGAAATCAGCTTCAACTTTCTCAATACCTTCACCAACTTCGAAACGAACGAAGTTGATAACATCAGCATTGTTTTCTTTCAGCAGTTCACCAACAGTTTTGCTTGGATCCATTACGAAATGCTGACCAGTCAGAGAAATCTCACCGGTGAATTTGTTCATGCGACCGATAACCATTTTTTCTGCGATTTCGCGTGGTTTACCTGATTGCATTGCGATATCCATCTGAATTTGGTGCTCATGTTCAACAACATCAGCAGGAACATCTTCAGGACGAACATATTCTGGTTTGCTTGCAGCAACGTGCATAGCAATGTGTTTGATCAGTTCTTCGTTAGCGCCTTTAGCTGAAACTAAAACACCGATACGAGCACCGTGTAGGTAAGTACCTAATTCTTCAGCTTCTAATACAGCAACACGACGAATGTTGATGTTTTCACCGATTTTAGCAACTAATGCAGTACGAGTTTCTTCGAATTTAGCTTTCAGCGCATCGATATCATCAGTTTTGTCTGCTAATACAGCAGCCATAACTTCTTTACCGAAAGCGATGAAACCAGCATCTTTAGCAACGAAGTCTGTTTCACAGTTCAGTTCAACCAGCGCACCGAATTTACCATCAGCAGCAACTTCTGCAAGGATGATACCTTCAGCAGCAACACGGCCTGCTTTTTTAGCAGCTTTTGCTTGACCTGATTTACGCATGTTGTCGATTGCTAATTCGATATCACCATTAGCTTCAACCAGCGCTTTTTTACATTCCATCATGCCTGCGCCAGTACGTTCACGCAGTTCTTTTACCAATGCAGCGGTAATTCCAGACATTTGTTTCTTCCTCGACTTTTCTATGGGCTAGCCATAGATGTTCTCATAGCAGATGTGTAAAGGGGGCCTATTGAGGCCCCCTAACCAATATATAGCAATACCTGGTTAAATAAGGGCTCTTACGAGCATGCCTTATTATTCAGCTTCGACTAAGCCTTCTTCAGCCTGAACAGCCAGATCTTGAGAACGACCTTCACGAACAGCTGTAGCTGCAGCGGTCAGATATAATTTAACCGCACGGATTGCATCGTCATTACCAGGGATAATGAAGTCGATACCATCTGGATCAGAGTTAGTATCAACGATAGCAAATACTGGGATACCCAGGTTGTTTGCTTCTTTGATAGCAATGTGTTCGTGTTCAGCATCGATAACAAACAGAGCGTCAGGTAAACCGCCCATGTCTTTGATACCACCCAGGCTGTTTTCTAACTTACCAAGTTCACGAGAACGCATTAACGCTTCTTTCTTGGTCAGTTTGTCAAAAGTACCGTCCTGAGATTGTGATTCTAAATCTTTCAGGCGTTTGATTGACTGACGAACAGTTTTCCAGTTAGTCAGCATACCGCCTAACCAGCGGTGGTTTACATAAAACTGGTCACAGCTTTCTGCTGATTCTTTAACAGCTTCAACGGCAGAGCGCTTAGTACCAACAAACAGGATTTTGCCTTTACGAGAAGCAATTTTGTTCAGTTCAACCAGAGCTTCATTGAACATTGGAACAGTTTTTTCCAAGTTAATGATATGAACTTTGTTACGTGCACCAAAGATGAATGGTTTCATTTTTGGATTCCAGTAACGAGTTTGGTGACCGAAGTGAACACCGGCTTGCAGCATATCGCGCATTGAAACAGTTGCCATTTTAGACCTCTATAAATTTAAATTTGGGGTTATTTCGTCCACAAATCCCATACGACCGACTCATCAGCTGTAAAGGTTTAGCCTTTACATAAGAGCACCCCGGCGTTATGTGCCGATTTGTGTGTGTAATTAACACAATTGAATGTTTCAGATTTACTGCCATTACTCACGATGTGATGCAATAACAGAACTCCGGCGCGCTTTATACCATAAATAACCTTAAGAAACCACTATTACTTACGATTGCCACGGCCTTATTTGACATAAAAACACATCAATTAGGCAAAGAAAAAAGCGAGATTAGTACAGTGATGATAAATATTGCTCTAATATCAATTTGCTAGAAAAACACCAAAAAAACACCAAATAGAAAAGCGCAATATGTAAAGACAATCAGATTAAGAAGGCGTAATGTTCGTCATTATTCTCGATATCAGACAGATTACACATATCCTCTTTATTGGCACACCTACTTTCTGCTGATATCATAAATGGTAATCAGAATTATTTCTCATCATCATTCATTCAACCTGCAATACAAAATATGAATACAACAAAGCGTGTTATCTAATTCGTATTGTGGCTTTTAATCTAGACGAAGAACTCAAATGGCTATTGTAATCAAGACAGAAGAAGATATTCAAAAAATGCGCGTCGCAGGTCGTCTTGCGGCAGAAGTTCTTGAAATTATCGCACCGTTCGTAAAACCTGGCGTAAACACCGCTGAATTAGACCGTATTTGTCACGAACATATTGTTAACGCACAACAGGCTATTCCTGCTTGTCTTAACTATCATGGTTTCCCTAAATCAGTCTGTATTTCGGTTAACGATGTTATTTGCCACGGTATTCCTAGCGAAGAAAAAATCCTTAAAGATGGCGATATCGTTAATATTGACGTCACTGTCATTAAAGATGGTTTTCATGGCGATACCTCAAAAATGTTTATTGTAGGTAAACCAACAATCCAAGGTGAACGCTTATGTCGTATCACTCAAGAAAGCCTCTACCTTGCCATTAAAATGGTTAAACCGGGCATTCGCTTACGTGAACTTGGCAAAGCAATTCAAAAATTTGTTGAAGGTCATGACTATTCTGTTGTTCGCGAATATTGCGGTCATGGTATTGGTGAAGGATTCCATGAAGAACCTCAAGTTCTACACTACGATGCAGATGATAGCGGTGTTGTGTTACAAAAAGGCATGGCATTTACCATTGAGCCGATGGTAAATACAGGTGATTACCGTATTCGTACAATGAAAGATGGCTGGACTGTTAAAACTAAAGACAGAGGTTGGTCAGCACAGTACGAGCATACATTAGTTGTTACCGATAATGGTTGTGAAATTATGACACTACGCAAAGAAGAAGAACCGTTTATTTCTGCGGTATTAGTCAACGAATAAGCTTCTTCAGCTAGAAATGTAAAAGCGACATATTTTTTCGAGATGTGTCGCTTTTTTTATTTTATTTACCATGAAATGGTGGAATCACTAGTCAGGTTATCGTTTTAACATTAGTCTTAATGTCATAAGCAAACATTGAGAAAGAAGACGCATAATGACTAATAAAAACGCATTTCAAACACCGCCCCCTTCCCCTTTTTTGCTGACAGAAAATACCCAAAATTGCGCTGAACTTAAGCAATCAATTGAACAATTTCAATCTTGGTTAACAGATGCTTTTCATCATGATGTTGATGTAGCTTTATTACTTCAAGCTCGTAGCCATTTCATTGACCAACTCTTAACGCAATTGTGGCACTATACACAGCTATCTGATTATTCTGATCTTAGTATTATTGCTGTTGGTGGTTACGGTAGACAAGAATTACATCCGCTTTCTGATATTGACCTTCTCTTTTTAAGTGAAACACCTTTATCACCAGAGGCTGAAGATAAAGTCAGCAAACTCATTACACTACTGTGGGATGTGCGTCTTGAAATTGGTGCCAGTGTTAGAACAATGGAAGAATGTCTTTTAGAAGGTCTTTCAGATTTAACGGTTGCAACAAACTTACTAGAAGCTCGCCTTATTTGTGGGAATAACTCTCTTTACCAGCAATTAATTAATCATATTTTTAGCCAAGGTTTTTGGCCATCACCAGATTTTTTCGCCGCAAAAGTTGAAGAACAAAAACAAAGACATCAACGATATCATAGTACTAGTTACAATCTAGAACCTGATATCAAAAGTAGCCCCGGTGGACTGCGTGATATCCACACTTTAATTTGGGTAGCACATCGCCATTTTGGTGCGGCATCTGTTTCTGAAATGGTTAATTTTGGCTTTTTGACGCCAGCAGAAGGACAAGAGTTATTAGAGTGTCAATACACATTATGGAAAATTCGTTTTGCTCTCCATCTTGTGCTTTCTCGCTATGACAATCGACTTTTGTTTGATAGACAACTCAACGTTGCCCAACTTTTAAATTATGAAGGTGAAGGCAATCGACCTATTGAAAAAATGATGAAGGATTATTATCGCGTAACTCGTCGTGTTAGTGAGTTAAATGATATGTTACTTCAGCTATTTGATGAAGCTATTCTTGCTCTGCAACCTAATGTAAAACCGCGTCCATTAGACAGTGAGTTTCAGCTACGAGGTTCGTTAATCGATGTTATTGATGACAGTTGCTTCCTTGATGATCCTATCGCTATTATGCGACTCTTTTTACGTATGGCTGAGCATAAAGAGATCACTGGAATTTATTCAACAACACTCCGCCATTTACGTTATGCTCGCCGACATTTAGTACAGCCTTTATGTGAGTACCCACTCGCACGTCAAGTTTTTATGCAGATATTACGCCACCCTCGTGCGGTTTCTGGTGCATTTGTCCCAATGCATAAACACAGTGTACTCGCAGCTTATTTCCCGCAATGGAATAATATTGTAGGCCAAATGCAGTTTGATTTATTTCATGCCTACACCGTTGATGAACATACTATTCGTGTTTTACAAAAACTTGAAAGCTTTGCTTCTTATGAAAACCATGAAAAACATCCGCTTTGTGTTGATATTTACCCTAAACTTCCTCAACTTGAATTACTACGTTTAGCTGCACTCTTTCATGATATTGCCAAAGGCCGCCACGGTGATCACTCCGTATTAGGCGCTCAAGACGTTGCTCATTTTGCTCAGCAGCATGGTTTAAATCAAAGAGAATCAGCCTTAGTTGAATGGCTTGTTAGTAACCACTTACTTATGTCTGTCACCGCGCAACGACGCGATATTCAAGATCCTGACATTATTTTTCAGTTTGCATCGGAAGTAAAAAATGAAAGCCGATTACGTTATCTTTTGTGCTTAACTGTTGCGGATATCTGTGCGACCAACAGCAGTCTATGGAATAGTTGGAAGCAGAGCTTATTACGTGAACTTTTCCTATCAACAGAAAACCAGTTACGCCAAGGTATGCATTCTATTCCCGACCTACGTGAACGTATTCGACATCATCGTTTGCAAGCACTAACTATTTTACGAATGGAACAGGTTGATGAAGAGAAATTGCAAGCAATTTGGGGGCGTTGCCATGCCGACTATTTTTTACGGCATACACCAGAACAAATTGCATGGCATGCACTTGCATTAATTGAGCATAATAGCGCTGAACCAATGGTGCTAATCAGTCAACAAACTGAACATGGTGGTACTGAAATCTTTATTTGGTGTGCAGATAGACCTTCCCTTTTTGCTTCAGTTGCAGGTGAATTAGATAGACGTAATTTAAGTATTCATAACGCTCAAATTTTTACTAACCGCGATAATATGGCTATGGACACCTTTATTGTGTTAGAGCCTAATGGTAAACCTCTAGCGATTGATAGATATAATGCTATTCGTAACGCTTTGATCCAGGTCGTATCCGCCCCTTATAACGCCAATGCCAAAACTCGCTCATTACCAGCCAAATTGCGCCATTTTGATGTTCCAACAAAAATTAATTTTATAGCCTCTAATCATAATAAACGCACCTATATGGAGCTATTTGCACGCGATCGTCCGGGATTATTAGCAATTATTGGTAAAGTTTTTGCTGATCTTTCACTTTCATTACATGGTGCCAGAATAACCACAATAGGCGAGCGTGTTGAGGATTTCTTCGTATTAACCGATAGCGAAAATAAGGCATTAAACCAAAAAATGAAGGATGATGTCGTAGAAAGGTTGACAAAAGCCCTAGTTTCAAAGGATAAAATATAGGAACCCACGACAATACATATAGGAAATACTATTGATGCAAGCATTACAATCTATTATTGACAACGCCTTTGAACATCGTGCAGATATCACTCCAAACAACGTTGAACCACATATTCGTGATGCTATTAATAGCGTTATTGCACTGCTAGACAGCGGAAAACTGCGTGTCGCGGAAAAAATTGACGGTCAGTGGGTGACTCATCAATGGTTAAAAAAAGCGGTTCTACTCTCTTTTCGTATTAATCACAATCAAGTGATAGATGGCAGTGAAAGTCTCTATTTTGACAAAGTGCCTATGAAGTTCGCTGATTATGACCAAGCACGTTTTGAAAAAGAAGGCTTTCGTGTTGTTCCCCCTGCCGCAGTTAGACAAGGAGCTTACATCGCTCGCAACACTGTTTTAATGCCATCTTATGTCAACATTGGTGCTTACGTCGATGAAGGTAGCATGGTTGATACATGGGCAACGGTAGGTTCATGTGCTCAAATCGGTAAAAATGTCCATCTCTCTGGTGGTGTTGGTATCGGCGGTGTTTTAGAGCCACTACAAGCAAACCCAACCATTATTGAAGATAACTGCTTTATTGGTGCTCGCTCTGAAATTGTTGAGGGTGTTATTGTCGAAGAAGGCGCTGTTATTTCAATGGGCGTTTATATTGGCCAAAGTACCAAAATTTATGACAGAGAAACAGGCGAAGTACATTATGGCCGAGTCCCTGCAGGCTCTGTCGTTGTATCAGGCAATTTACCCTCTAAAGATGGAAGCTACAGCCTTTACTGTGCTGTGATCGTGAAAAAAGTTGATGCTAAAACACGTGGAAAAGTTGGTATTAATGAATTGTTAAGAACTATCGACTAATATAAGAACAGCGGATAGAATTAATTCTATTCGCTATTCTTTCATTCATCTTTCTATCAGGTGCCAATATATGTACGATAATTTAAAAAATTTAGGGATCCCGCATCCTGAAGATATTGACCGCTATACCCTGCGCCAAGAAGCTAACAACGATATTTTAAAAATCTATTTTCGCAAAGATAAAGGTGAATTCTTTGCAAAAAGTGTAAAATTTAAATATCCACGCCAACGTAAAACGATTTCTGATGGTCAGTCAGGACAAGGTTTTAAAGAAGTAAATGAAATCAATACTAACTTACGTTATGTAATTGAAGAATTAGATCAAATTTGCCAACAAGACCAAGTAGAAGTCGATTTAAAACATAAAATCCTAGACGACTTGCGCCATCTTGAGCATGTTGTCGCAAATAAAATTGCTGAAATTGAAGCTGACTTAGAAAAGCTAACTCGCCGTTAATAACAGGCAATTTTAGCTAATATGCATGTTAGGTTTATAAAAAACACCGCTTATTTACTGTATAAAACAGCAACAAGCGGTGTTTTAAAATCAAAAATATTATTCATTATTTTGTTAACCAACTAATTATTGGGTTATTTTTTATTTAATCTAATAACTTAACCCAGTTTTCAAGCCAATCTATTGCAAATACTTCTGGCTCTGCGACATCCATACCGTCTATTTTTAATATTTCACCAATACGCTTTGCTTGGTGCTCTTGTAATAACTCATCAAACTTCATTCCCGCACCACAAAAGTAGTCATAGCTGCTATCACCTAATGCAATTAGACCGTAGCTTAGGTTGGGCTGATATCCCACATTATCACGCAGCTCATGAAATAAAGGTGCAATGGTATCAGGTAGATCACCTTGCCCAGTACTTGACGTTATCACAAGTACTGTCGAATATTTTTCCCAATCCGCAAGTGTACCTTCTTCATAAACTTTAGCTTGGTGTTTATGTTCAAGTAAAATACGTTGAGCTTCTTCAGCAACGGCTAATGCATTACCGTAAACTGTACCTACAAAAATGCCAATTTTAGCCATAATGATTACCTACTTTATGCGGTTTAAAATTCAATAAATTTAGTGTGTCTAACATATAGAAAATTAATCTTTATCTCAAGCTTCAGTGTCTTTAATTACTTAACCTCATCCTTAAATTCACTAGAATAAATAAAATACTTATTATATTTTTATTAACAACATCTTAATTATCAATAACTCCTTTATGCCTTTATTTAACAATAAGCATGTTGAAAATTTTATTCCATTCTTTTCTTTCTTTTGAAAAAAGCCAAAGAATATCATTTTTAGGTTTTGATTCTTTTAAAGTTTTTGTTATTAATTTATTAGCCCACTCAGGTAGTTTTCCATCTTTAAAATCATCGCTATTCAATATGACATTTAAACTCTCGTGCATTAGCATTATATTGCCATGCGCTTTATTATTGATATCTAGTCGTTTTTGATATGATTTGGGAAAAAGAAACTTATATGCTTTAGAAAAAAAACATTATAATTCTCTCGATCATTATTATTAATAAAAAGTACTGAAGCTATTTTATTAATATCTAATAAAATATTTTCTTTTGGTATTTCACTATTAATCCCAGTAGTGTATTTTTTCAATTTATTATCTAAACTTCTTAACAGTGAAATTTGTCTACCATTAATCGATTCAACAAAAATAAAATATTTATTTTTTATACATTTTATTTTTTCCAAGCTAGATTTTAATTTCTTTAATTTATCAACCCCATTTATTTCCTTCATTAAATTTAATCCACTAACAATAATTATATCATTATTAAATTCCGCTTCCATTGCTATTAATATATCAACATTTATTTTAGATAAATCATTATATTCTAAAAGATCAACAAGTTTATTTATTGCTAAGGTTGCATCAATTATTTTTTTATTATTAATTCTTATTTTAGAAGATAATTCATTTTCAAGTAATTTAATTTCATCTTGAACTTCTTTAATTTCATCTTGAACTTCTTTAATTTCATCTTGAGTTTCTTTAATTTCATCTTGAGTTTCTTTAATTTCATCTTGAGTTTCTTTAATTTCATCTTGAGTTTCTTTAATTTCCTCCTCCATTTTCATAATAGACATATTACATCCATAAAAACCAACATTATTATTTTTAGATAAAGATAAATTAAAAAACCTATTCCCTTTATTACTCTTATTATCTAAATTCTCATTAATATCATCTAATTTGTAAAACTTACCATTATGATTTATAAAACTATTTATAATTGGATTTTTATCATTGAAGACCACTCCCTCAAAAGAGTTTGTATTATAAATACCCATTCTCATTTTAGTACAAACTCTTTCCTTTTTTTTATAAGAAAGTAATCCATTAAATATTTTTTCAACATCACCAATATCATTAATGTTTTTCACACTAATTATTTTATCTTTATTATCAAAAAAAGCCTTAACACCTCCTAAGTTAATCCTTTTTTTTAGTTTTTCTATACGATTTTTATTTTCACCGTGATTAGTATATTTATCAATTGAATTGTCTAATTCTTTTTTTATATTGCTTAATAAGAACTTTTTATCTTTATTAGCAATAAAAACATCATCATTTCCTTTTTTAAAAAAAAGTGAAATACTATTTTTATCAAACTCAATGCTCTTTCTATTTTTTTTATCACTTATATCTGTTATGGATAATAAAAAACTTCTATGACTATCTATGAAGGTTGACATGATATCTCTCCACTCTGTTTAATACTTAACAGAATGCCATATCCAGTATCAATATTATTGCAATAAAAAAGCACTCCCTATTTTTATATGGGAGTGCTTTATGATTTGATATTACAATCAATAAGTTATTTATTCAGCACTATCTAAAGACCTTATATATTCATCCATTTCAGTTTTTAGATTATCTGACTTAGGACCAAAAATAGCTTGAATACCAGAGCCGACGACCACAACACCAGCAGCACCCAATCGTTTTAATTCTTCACGATCAACTTTCTCAATTTCTTTAACACCAATACGTAAACGAGTAATACAAGCATCCAAACTACTGATATTGTCTTTACCACCAAACGCGGCAACTAAAGATTGTCCCATGGCACTTTTATCCACTTGTTTCGCGTTTTTATCTTCCACTTCTCTACCCGGTGTTTTCAGGTTTAGTTTCACGATTAAGAAACGGAAAATAGAGTAATAAGTTATCGCGTAAAGTATGCCAATAATCGGGAACAAATACAGTTTGCTACTGTTGCCACTTAGTACGATAAAGTCAATTAATCCATGAGAGAAACTTGTACCATCACGCATGCCTAACAAGATACAAATAACAAATGCCAAGCCTGCTAAAATCGCGTGAATAACATAAAGAATAGGTGCAACGAACATAAATGAGAATTCGATAGGTTCAGTGATCCCTGTTAAGAAGGCAGTTAATGCCGCAGAAATCATAATACCGCCCACTTTTACACGATTCTCAGGGCGTGCTGAATGCCAAATCGCAATGGCAGCAGCAGGTAAACCAAACATCTTGAATAGAAAACCACCTGATAACATACCTGCAGTTGGGTCACCAGCCATATAGCGAGGAATATCGCCGTGGAAGACTTGTCCTGCACTATTTACATATTCACCCACTTGCATTTGGAACGGCACGTTCCAAATATGGTGTAAACCAAATGGCACTAATCCACGCTCTACAACACCATAAATACCAAAAGCAACAGCTGGGTTTTGATATGCAGCCCACTCAGAAAAATGTTGAATTGCTGTACCAATAGGAGGCCAAATAAAGGCTAAAATAATCCCAACAAAAATAGCGATTAAGCCTGAAATAATAGGAACAAAACGTTTTCCTGCAAAAAATCCTAAATACTCAGGTAATTTAATTCGATAAAAACGGTTAAACATCGAAGCGGCAATAATACCAGCAATGATCCCCCCTAACACCCCTGTATCAGTAAGGTGTTGAGCCTCAATTTCTGCTGGAGTTAAACCTAAAACCCAAGGAGCAACCACAATCATGGTTTTAGACATGATACCGTAAGCGACTACAGAGGCCAGTGCTGATACCCCGTCATTATTGGTAAAACCTAACGCAACACCAATAGCAAAAATAAGTGGCATATTAGAGAAAACCGAACCACCAGCCTCTGCCATAACTTGGGAAACAGAAGAAGGGATCCATGAAAGATCAGCGGAACCAACCCCTAATAAAATACCGGCAATAGGCAGTACAGATACCGGTAACATCAAGGACTTTCCGATTTTTTGTAAAACAACAAATAGGTTTTTAAACATCAAGCAGACTCCCGGAGTGTGGGTTTTTATATGTTGTAAGTTTTTATTTGTTTAAAGTAGTATGGGTTTTATTTCATAAACTTATCTAATGATAAGCTTTATTTATTTCACATCATAAAATAAATCGCTTAATGAATACATGATAGCTGTCACGTTTCAAAACATGTGATCAGATCAATTAATAGAATTATATATTTTACAAATAGTTAAAATAGACTATAAATTTGCGCAAACTATCAAGACTTAAGTAAAAAAGCTTTGATAGTCACGAATTGAAAGTAATATTTGAAATAAGAAAGGAATTAAAAATGATGAGCTAAATCTTCACCATACTGCTCTAATTCAGGCCTTAATCCACGCCAACCAAATTGATTAATAAGGTGTTGCCAAGGCAGATCCCATTTAGCTGTTAAGCTAAGTGGTTGCAATGTAATTGGATGAATTAAGTTTAGATGGCTTGCATGTAACATCAAGCGATGGGATTGAAAATGATTTACAACACCACGGTTTTGACGTAAATCGCCATGAGCGGTATCACCAATAATTGGATGTCGAATATGAGACATATGGCGGCGTAATTGATGCTTGCGACCCGTTTCAGGGCGTAACTCTAATAAACTAAATCGAGATGTAGGGTAGCGCCCAATCGCAACCTCTTTTTCGACAGTTCCTAATGGCTGGCAATGCGTTACACAATCTTGAATTTGTGGTGGTTGAGTTGCAAATTTATCTGCAATTTTATCGAGTTCTTCGACTAAAGGGCTATCTATAACAGATGCCTCTTCAACGTATCCTCGAACAACAGCATGATAAATTTTTTCTGTTTTATGTTGTTCAAAAGATTGAGAAAGTGCTCTAGCGACATCAGAAGAAAGTGCCATTAATAGAACACCTGAAGTAGGTCTATCTAGACGATGCACAGGGAAAACATGTTGCCCTATTTGATCTCTTAGTGTCTGCATGACAAACACTGTTTCATGTCTATCTAGCCAACTGCGGTGAACAAGCCAACCCGCAGGTTTATTCACCGCAACAAGATGTTCATCTTGATAAATAATATCTAGCATTATCGGCCTTACGATTTAAACATTGCGTCGAGTTCACGCAAATGATTGAGTAAATCAGTAACATCTCGACTCTTATCTTCTTTAAATGCTTCTTCGTAATAAGGTGCGATTGAAAATGCATTAGGTAATGGCATATCGCTTTCAATCATCGATGACAACCGCGGAATTAATACCCACTGTAACCATTCATGAGCACTCATAGTATCAATGCAGAAAGGCTCAACACTTTCAAATGCTTGTTCAGTAGGTGATTCTAGTTGCCATAGCTCAATGTTCTTCATCTCTTCTTCAATCAAGAGCAATTTCGCTAAAATACGTTGTTCTGGTGTCATCATTTATCCTTTATATAAAACTTACGAATAAGGATAACATTGGGATGGAATAGCAGAAAACAAATAAAAAAATAAAAGGAGCCGAAACTCCTTTTAGACAAGAAAAATAGTTGTCTGTACAACACGTGCGTCCAAGCAAGACCGTTTTTATCTATCCCTGTGATTAAGTCCGTATCCACATTAATGGAAATATCCTATTTCCTGTGTCCTTGATTACTCTACATTTTATCGGTCACCAAGCAGTCCCTTAGCTGGTGGACGTAGAATGCCAATAATTGATTAGTTAAACAACCCACAAAACAAAAACAATTAAAGAGCCATAACTATAAATAAAAACAATAAGTTAATAACTTATTGCTCTACTTAAATAAATCAATTTTATTTTTATCAGTGACATCTTTTTGATAAAAACACACACACTTTTTTGTAAGATATATCTCACAAGAAAAAAGGTTTATAGAGTACGTCAGTCATTATATACAGCGACTAATTCTGATAGAAAAAGAGATAAATTTTCAGCTAAAACTTCTCTTTTCTTTTTGCCGAAAGTTTCAAGAATGACTTCACCGGAAACATTACACACGGAAATTATTTCATTTTCTGAATCTGTGGTACCAATAAATAATGTGGGTGTAAGTTTTAAACGTTTTTGTGTCACTAAATGACCAATAATATTTTCTTGTAAGCGAATAAAGTCTTCTTCACTCCACACTTGGATCAAGCTGAAATCTACCTCTCTAAAACGAACTTGCATATCACCAGCATACTGAGTGGTAAAATAATCATGCAATTCAGGACGAATAATAATTCCCATTGCTTTTTCAACTTTTTCTAGTTTATCTGTTCCTACAAAAGGCTGTGGTAACCAGTAAACAACTTCATCTCCTGTTCTTGATATACAAATAGAAGGAACACCATAAAGATCTTCACTTGCAGGAGGTAAACCTGATTTTTCTTGCCATAAATCAACATATTTTTGCGTAAAGGTTTTTAATTCAGAGGAGATGTTTTCAGTCATGATTGTCTGTTTTATCTATTTAAATAAAAATTTCCTTTATGTTACCTGATTATCTCACTAATTCAGAGCATCAAAAATAAAGCATTCATATACTATTGATGTTTCAATAGTATAATTAACCTTCTTTTATTTTCAGTTAAAGTTAGGATGTAAGTTATGTCTTTATATCAAGGTGATAAATCTCTTGAAGCATTATCTCTGGGCAAAGAGACTCAATATCATGATCAATATGATGCCGGATTATTGCAAGGTGTACCACGTAGCCTAAATCGAGATTCACTCTCTTTAACTGCTGAAAATTTACCTTTTCATGGTGGTGATATTTGGACTATGTATGAACTCTCATGGCTTAATAGCAAAGGCTTACCACAAGTTGCTATTGGTCATGTTGAATTAGATGCAACCACTGAAAATCTTATTGAATCTAAAAGCTTTAAATTATATCTCAACAGTTTTAATCAGACTCGTTTTGAAAGTTGGGATATCGTCGAAGAAACCTTACTTAAAGATTTAACGACTTGTGCTAAAGGCAAAGTTAATCTGACCATTTATCCACTTTCGCATTTTACATCACAACCTATTGTTGATTTTGCTGGAGAGTGTATTGATGAACAAGATATTGAAATTGATAATTATCAGTTTGATGTGCAATGGTTAAACGAATCGACAACCGATAAACAAGTTGAAGAAACCCTTGTCAGCCATCTGTTAAAATCAAATTGCCTGATTACCAATCAACCAGATTGGGGATCAGTCGCTATTCAATATAAGGGTAAAAAGATTGATCGTGAAAAACTACTACGCTATTTAGTTTCATTTAGACAGCACAATGAATTTCATGAACAGTGTGTTGAGCGAATTTTCCACGATATCATGCAATTATGTGCGCCAGAAACATTAACTGTTTATGCAAGATATACACGACGCGGTGGATTAGACATCAATCCTTGGCGTAGTAATTGTGAGTTTGTTCCAGAAATTAGTCGATTAGCCAGACAATAACGGGAATAATGCCTGTATGTTAATATGATCTGTGTTATACCAAGATCAGTTGCACTTCAGTTTGTTATTTCAGGAGAAAAAGGAGTCCTACGTGATAACTCATGTCAGCCCATTAGGTTCCATGGATCTGCTTTCACAGCTAGAAGTTGATATGCTAAAGAGAACCGCAAGCAGTGATCTTTATCAGCTGTTTCGCAATTGTTCTCTTGCTGTTCTCAACTCTGGTAGCCTTACTGATAGTAGTAAAGAACTGTTATCTAAATACCAAGATTTTGATATTAACGTACTACGCCGTGAACGTGGCGTAAAACTAGAGTTAGTCAATCCTCCTGAAGACGCCTTTGTTGACGGAAAAATTATTCGCTCACTACAAGCTAACTTATTTGCAGTGCTTCGTGACATATTGTTTGTTCATGGTCAGATCACAACCGCAGAGCGTGATCTTCACCTGAACTTAGAAAATAGCACCCATATCACTAATACTATTTTCTCGATTTTGCGCAATGCACGAGCCCTTCATATTGATGAAGATCCTAATATGATCGTTTGCTGGGGAGGCCACTCAATCAATGAAACTGAGTACCTTTACGGCAGAAAAGTAGGTAACGAATTAGGGTTACGTGAACTCAATATCTGCACAGGTTGTGGACCCGGTGCGATGGAAGCACCAATGAAAGGGGCTGCGGTTGGTCATGCTCAACAACGTTATAAAAATAGCCGTTTTATTGGTATGACAGAGCCTTCAATCATTGCAGCTGAGCCACCAAATCCATTAGTTAACGAACTGATTATTATGCCAGATATTGAAAAACGTCTGGAATCGTTCGTTCGAATTGGACACGGGATTATTATTTTCCCAGGTGGTGTAGGGACAGCGGAAGAATTACTGTACCTGCTTGGTATTCTTATGTCACCAGAAAACCAAGATCAAGTATTACCACTGATTTTAACCGGCCCTAAAGAGAGCGCGGACTACTTTAATGTATTAGATGATTTTATCGCGAATACATTAGGCGACGAAGCTCGACGCCATTACCAAATTATTATTGATGATGCACCTGAAGTTGCTCGTATCATGAAAAAATATATGCCTTTGGTAAAAGATAATCGTCGCAGTACTGGTGATGCTTATAGCTTTAACTGGTCAATGAAGATCAATGCTGATTTACAGCTTCCTTTTGAACCAACACATGAAAATATGGCATCACTTAACTTAAGTACCGATCAATCACCTGAAAAATTAGCGGCTGACTTACGTCGTGCGTTCTCGGGTATTGTTGCAGGTAACGTAAAAGAAGTGGGTATGAAGGCGATTGAAGCTTATGGTCCTTATAAAATTCATGGTGATCGTGAAATTATGCGTCGCATGGATATTTTATTGGCGGGCTTTGTTGAGCAACATCGTATGAAACTTCCGGGTGGTACAGCTTACCAACCATGTTACGAGATTATCAGCTAATTTATTATGATACATTTGCTGATTATTGATGCTTTAAACCTGATCCGCCGCATTCATGCGGCATCAGGTTCTTCCTCCTGCCAGACTGTGTGTGAACAGAGCGTCAACCAACTGCTTGGACACACACAACCTACTCATGCCGTAGCGGTCTTCGATGAGGATGACAGAGACGGTAGTTGGCGACATCAGCTCTTACCTGATTATAAAGCGGGTCGCACGCCAATGCCTGATGATTTGCGACAACAATTACCTGAAATTAAAGCCATGTTGCTTAATTTAGGAATACAGAGCTGGCACTCGGGTGGTGATGAAGCAGATGACGTGGCAGCTACATTAGCAACCAAAGTGGCGAGTGCGGGTTTTCGAGTCACGATTATCTCAACGGACAAAGGCTATTGCCAATTGCTTTCGCCCTCTATTCGTATACGTGATTATTTTCAACGGCGCTGGTTAGATTTAGAGTTCATTAGAGCTGAATTTGGTGTCGAACCATCTCAACTTACCGACTATTGGGGATTAACGGGTGTAAGTAGCAGTAAAGTGGCAGGTGTCCCCGGTATTGGGCCGAAAAGTGCCACCGAGCTTTTACAAATTCATCCAGATCTAGAATCGCTTTATCAACATATTGATGATGTCCCTACTAAATGGCAAAACAAACTTATTACCCATAAAGAGTCCGCATTTATCAGTCGAAAAATCACCACATTACGTACTGATATTCAATTAAACGGTAATCTACAACAATTACGTTTAAAATAGCTAAGTTCCCAATCATCAAGATTCAACTCACTGATATTTTTAAATAACTAGTCCATTAAAAAAGGCGAAGCTTATAAATAGAAGCTTCGCCTTTTATTGTCATCAATAAATCAATGTGCTTTAAGCGTTTTTAGAATTCACGGTCTGGTCGATAAGCAGCCCAAATATTTTGGATATGAACCGTGATCTCTTCTCTATCATGATAAAGATGCTTAGCTTGGATCTTAACGTTAATCCCTTTTTCCCCCAACTCCGACTTTATTTTTTCAAGGATATGAGAAACTTCCTCATAACGCTTTTTCATTGGCAGTTTTAGGTTAAAGATAGCTTCTCGACACCATTCATTAGCAATCCAAGTCGTCATTAATGCAGCAACTTTAGCTGGCTTCTCAACCATATCACAAACAAGCCATGTGATATTTTTAGATGTAGGTTCAAATTTAAAACCATCAACTTGGTGATGACGAACTTGCCCTGTATCCATTAAAGATTGTGCCATTGGACCATTATCAACAGCATGTACCATCATACTGCGTTTCACTAATTGATATGTCCAACCGCCGGGGCATGCACCTAAATCGACCGCTTTCATTCCGCTTGCTAAACGCTCTTCCCACTCGTCATAAGGAATGAAGATATGAAATGCTTCTTCAAGTTTTAGTGTCGAACGACTTGGTGCATCTGATGGGAATTTTAATCGAGGAATCCCCATGTAAAATGCAGAATTATTGAAACTATAAGAATAGCCAACATAACAACATCCCGGCGCAATAAAAAACACATGGATAATAGGACGGCTAAAATTCTCAACTTTCAGCAAAATTTTCTCATTACGTAAATGATTACGTAATGGCACCGTAAATTTACGGCAGAATTTTAATAATTCCTTGCTTTCGTTAGTGTCTGCGACTTCCACTCGAAGTTCACCCGCTTTTTCAACAGCACCTTTTAGCATTCCAACAATCGGTGTAATTCTATCTTCTGGCGGTAAATCTTTAAGTAATTCACCTGTTACAAACATCTGACGAGCAAAAATTAATTCACGGAAATTCACTTCTCGCGCGATCTTGTCTGCATCACCTTCTTGGTAGCACTCAAAGATCACATAACCACTTCCCTCTTTAACACGAGGAAAACCGTAAACGCCGATTTGACCTGCTTTATCCGTAATCTCAGCCGCGCACTCTTTTTCAAAACCTTGGCGACAATATAATGCAACTTTATTCATGGCGAGACGCCGGTGCCCTTAGACGCAAAGCGCCAATAAAAATTAAAGCCCAACCAATAAGAAAACTAAATCCACCAATTGGCGTAAAATAAGATAATAATCTAACTTGTGTTAGTGCCATACAATAAAGGCTACCACTGAAAAGTAGAATACCAACACCAAAGAAAATACCCGCCCAATAAAACCATAAAATAGTTTTACGCATTAACATTGCCGCGATCCCGACAAGTAATAAGGTATGGACGATTTGGTAGCGCATCGCTAACTGAATATATTCCCAATGTTGTGGCGATAAATGAGGTGCTAGCTTATGAGTTGCAAATGCACCAAAAGCAACATAAAAGAAGCCACTAATCGCGGAAAACATAAGCAATGTACGACTATTCACTGTTTATTCCTTCCTATCTAGAAGATATTTGCCAATCGCAATATTAAGATGATGTCAGTAAACCCAGCTTTTCTTGCTCATTCGCTGCTTGAGATAAAATCCATTGGCGAAAAGCCGCAATTTTACCCAATTCAGCCTGGCTATCTTGGCAAACTAAATAAAATGCATTTTTACTAACAAGGACATCTGGAAAAGGTCTTACTAATCGACCTGATTCTATTTCACTACGTGCCATTACATTATTAACTAATGCGACACCTTGTCCATGTACAGCGGCCTGTATCACCATTGAACTATGGCTAAAAATAGGCCCTTGTTGCACATTAATCTGATTTTGTATCTCTAATTGACGTACATACGCTTGCCAATCTCGACGAGATGTATCATGCAGTAGTGTATGATAAATCAGATCGGATGGGGTTTTTAGTGGTTTTTCACCTGTAAGTAAAGATGGCGCACAAACAGGAATTAAATATTCCGCATAAAGACGGTCTGTACGTAACCCTGTCCAGTTTCCTCGGCCATAAAAAATGGCTACATCAACATCGTCAGCCAGCTTATCTTCTTCTCGATCAACAGCCTGAATTCGCACATCAATCCCAGGATAAGCTTGGTTAAATCCAGATAATCGTGGTACTAACCATTGAATAGCAAAACTTGGAGAAAGGCTAACGGTAAGTGCACCTTTCGCGCTTCGAGCTAATAATTTGCGAGTTGCCTCGTTAATTGATGAAAAGATTTCTTTAATGTCGAGGTAATAACTTTGCCCTTCTTCTGTTAATAAGAGAGAGCGATTGCGCCTTCTAAATAATTTTAGCCCAAGGAATTCTTCTAATGTTTTAATTTGGTGGCTCACTGCTGCTTGTGTCACAAATAATTCTTCAGCGGCTTTAGTAAAACTTAAATGACGTGCCGCTGAATCAAAAACCCTAAGCGCATTTAATGGCGGTAAACGTTTAGACATATTCGGTTCTTAAACCCCTATTTTGGCTATTAGTAGACCCTAACTTTCATCATTAGTTTTTTTTATGCGAAGCATTATAAATTGTCCCTTGATGATTAGCCAGTAAATACCTATAGTAAGCGCACTTCCTAAGCCGGAACGAAAAGTTGTGTAGTAGTAATACTGCAAAACTTTTGGCTTTGTGGTTGTGATGTTGTGTTTGCAAGTTGTCTGGAAATTCCAGACTTAGTAGCTGATGCTACTGTTTTTTTTCACTTCCTGTACATTTACCCTGTCTGTCCATAGTGATTTTATAGTGCACCGCCAAGGCGGTGCTTTTTTTATTCCCTATTTTTCTCTATTTTTTGATTACTCACATACTCTGTTTTGATGTTTTCATCCATTTTTTATAATGGACTTATCATCATTATTCTAAAAAAATTCACCTCGATTTATCCAAAATAAATTTAAACAAGAAAAAATAGGATATTAATCTGATCTCAGTGATTTTTTATTGAGTGAACTTTCACCATCTTAATCGTGTTATTATGGGCACAATGAGCCAGAAAAAACGGATACTCCTAGGTTTCCGTTATAAATAAATATAATTAACCGTATAATCTATACGCCCTATTTTTAACAACAAATCACGAAAATTTATTCGTCTACCAATACAGCCTAACTATGAACGTATTTTCACCTGATTTATTTCGACAACAATTTCCTGCTCTTAAAGAAAAGACTATTTATCTCGATAGTGCAGCAACAGCATTAAAGCCTCTCGCCATGATAGAAGCCTCAGATGCGTTTTATCGCTATAATTTTGCAACAGTTCACCGTAGCCAATATCAACATGCTAAAGAAACAACACAACAATATGAGGCGACGCGTCAACAAGTTGCCGAATTAATCAATAGTACTGATAGTGATACGATTATTTGGACAAAAGGCACCACAGAATCACTCAATTTTATTACTCAAGGCTATTTTCGTCCGCGGTTACAGGCAGGTGATGAAATAATTGTTAGTGAGCAAGAACATCATGCAAACCTTATACCTTGGTTGATACTGGCAGAACAGACAGGCGCACGCGTGATCCGCTGGGCAATAGAGGATAATTTTCTACCTTCAATTGATAGCTTAAATGCTTTAATCAATAAACGGACACGAATTGTCGCTGTTAGCCAAATGTCGAATGTAACAGGCGCTCAAATCGCATTAGATAAAGTGTCTCATTGTGTTCATCAATATGATAATTGCTTACTGGTTGTCGATGGTGCACAAGGTATTGTTCATCAGCCAACAGATGTCACGGCACTCAATATCGACTTCTATGTTTTTTCTGCTCACAAACTTTATGGCCCTAATGGATTAGGTATTTGTTATGGTAAACGCGAGCTTTTAGAAGCGATGGCACCTTGGCATGGTGGTGGAAAAATGCTAACTAACGCAACATTTGATGGCTTTTCTCCAGCCCCTATTCCTCAGCGTTTTGAAGCTGGAACACCTAATATTGCAGGTGTTATTGCATTTTCAGCCACATTAGCATGGTTAGAAAAACAAAATATGCATCGTGCTAACCAATACGCTCTTGAGCTTGCAGATGAAGCTGAGAAGCGCCTCAGTGAGCTAAATGGGTTTATCAGTTACCGAGCTGCTAACTCATCGGTGGTTTCTTTCAATTTCGAAGGTGTTCATCATAGTGATTTAGCCACATTAATCGCAGAGAAAGATATTGCATTGCGCACAGGGCAACACTGCGCTCAACCTCTTATTGATTCATTAAATATTTCAGGCTGTTTACGCATTTCTTTTATGCCTTATAATCAACACACTGATATTGATGCCTTTATTAATGCCGTTAAATTTGCTCTATCACTCTTAAAAGATGAATAATAGAAATGAATAACAACACACCTCTGCTTGCAACTCAGCACCCATTTGGTCATGAAATTACCTTAGCTACCTTGCTTGAGGATTTCCAAAAATCAAAAGCATGGGAAGACAAATACCGCCAATTAATTCAACTCTCGCGTAAATTACCTACATTACCAGATGAATTAAAAACAACAGAGAAAGAGATCAAAGGTTGTGAAAATAGAGTGTGGCTTGGTGTCGAGTTAAATAATAACGGCAAATACCATGTTTATGGCGATAGTGATGGTCGTATTGTAAAAGGCTTACTGACTATTATTTTAGCCGTTGTTGAAAATAAAACGGCGCAAGAAATAGCTGATATCGATATGTTAGCTATTTTTGATCAATTAGGATTGGCTAATCAAATTAGCCAATCTCGCACTGACGGAGTGAATGCGATTATCGCACGATTAAAATCACTCACCTCTCAATCATAACCTTAGCTGAGACTCAAGATCTCTAATAAGTTAATACATAACAAGTCGATACTCTAAATAATTCAAGTCACAGCTAGGCGGCAAGTAAATGAGTCGCTAGAAACATATAACCTGTGATTAAAAATAAAATTCATTAATAAGTTAATATGTAACAAGTCGATACTCTAAATAATTCAAGTCACAGCTAGGCGACAAGTGAATGAGTCGCTAGAAACATATAACCTGTGATTAAAAATAAAATTCATTAATAAGTTAATATGTAACAAGTCGATACTCTAAATAATTCAAGTCACAGCTAGGCGACAAGTGAATGAGTCGCTAGAAACATATAACCTGTGATTAAAAATAAAATTCATTAATAAGTTAATATGTAACAAGTCGATACTCTAAATAATTCAAGTCACAGCTAGGCGACAAGTGAATGAGTCGCTAGAAACATATAACCTGTGATTAAAAATAAAATTCATTAATAAGTTAATATGTAACAAGTCGATACTCTAAATAATTCAAGTCACAGCTAGGCGACAAGTGAATGAGTCGCTAGGAGCATACATAAGTATGTGACTAGTGCGAATGAACGCCGTCAACAAAGCTGTGGCTTGAAGTATGACGAGTATCATGAGTATGTGGCTAGTGCGAATGAACTCAGTCAACAAAGCTGTGGCTTGAAGTATGACGAGTATCATGAGTATGTGGCTAGTGCGAATGAACTCAGTCAACAAAGCTGTGGCTTGAAGTATGACGAGTATTCGTCAAACAACGCTGTGGCTTGAAGTATAACGAGTATCATGAGCACGCTGCACCTTCGCTAGCATCTTCTTCAGCGCATGAGACACCGCAATAAAACCAAATGACGCCGTTACCATCGTTACGGCACCAAAACCAGCTGAACAATCCATTCTTTTTACGCCCTCAGCCGTACTTTTTGCTGCGCAAACCGTACCATCCCCTTGTGGATAAACCAATTGTTCTGTTGAGAAAACACAATCTATTCCTAGTTTTCCTTTACTATTTTTTACGACATTAAAATCAGATTTCAAACGCTCTCTTAATTTAGCCGCGAGGGGATCTTGAATTGTTTTTGCTAAATCAACTACTTGAATTTGTGTTGGATCAATTTGCCCACCAGCACCACCTGTTGTGATCACTGGGATTTTATAACGACGGCAGTAAGCTAATAATGCAGCTTTTGGTCTTACACTATCAATTGCATCGATGACATAATCAAAGTTGTTATTCATCATTTCAGCGACGTTATCCACCGTGACAAAATCATCAACGCTTGTCACTTTACATTCTGGATTGATTTCTAAAATACGCTGTTTCATCACTTCACATTTAGGTTGGCCCACACTCTCTTTCAGCGCATGTATTTGCCGATTAGTGTTAGTCACACACACATCATCCATATCAATTAAGGTGATAGCACCAATACCACTACGAGCTAATGCTTCAGCAGCCCAACTGCCGACGCCGCCTATACCCACGACACAGATATGAGCCTGAGCAAAATAAGACAACGCTTTTTGCCCATAAAGTCGCCCTATTCCAGAAAAGCGTTGTAAATATGAATCTGATAATGAATTTTGCATAATGCGATAACAACCTAAATAACAGAAATAATCATGGCTATTAATATCAATAGCCATGTCGTTTGCATAATTTTACCGTTAATAACGAACAGATAAAGAGTAAATCGTTTTTATAACGAAGGGTTTAATGAGTTAAGCTGTGATTTTTTTAATACCCAAACACGCCCATAGTGATTATAAAAACCTGCCATATGGCCCGCATCTTTACCAATTCCATGATAAATATCGAAATGATGCCCTTTAATTGCACCACCTACATCTAATGCCACCATTAAACGCATTTGATATTCACCTGTAAAATTACCTGCATTATCAAGTACAGGAATTTCAGCCAATAACACCGTTCCTGCTGGAATAATGCTTCTATCTGAAGCCACAGAGGCAAGTGCAACAAGTGGGATAGCACTAGCACCTCTAACTGGTGTAAAAGGCTCTGGTTTGAAAAAAACAAATGATGGGTTTTCTTCTAATAATTTTCTCACTTCAGCATCATTGTGCTTATCAGCCCAATCTCTAATCGCAAGCATAGACATATCTTTTCTTTCTACTTCACCATTATCAATAAGTACTTTGCCAATACTACGGTAAGGGTGACCGTTTTTACCTGCATAACCAAAGAAGGTTAAAGGTTTCCCATCGCCAAAATCAACATAGCCGCTTCCCTGAACTTCCATCATAAAGTTATCCATAATGGAGTTACTGTAAGCAGCAATTAAAGATTGGCTTAATGCACCATTATAAATAGCAGCACGGGAAGGCAATTTTGAACGACTGTTAGCAGGCATTTTATAAAGAGGGTATTGAAACTCACCTTGTGGAGTTAAACGAGCTTCAAGAACCGGTGTGTAATATCCTGTAAATTGAACATTTCCGTACTTATCAACCCCTTCCATTTGAAATGCAGAAAGATTGAACTGACGTAATTGGCGTGTATCTGCACCAGAGCGAATCCAGTTTTCAACCGCCTGATAAGTCTCTTTATTGCTATTGTACAAGCGAGATGATGTTTGATTTATCTGACTTACTTGTTGTAAGTAATCAGGGCCATTAATGGGTGTACCTTGCGTATTTGGCGAACTTACCTCAATGAGATCTTGTTTAAGCTTTCCATCTTTATACTGTTGCCCTTGCTCTGTTGGACGATGACATCCTGTCAAGGCAAGCGCTAACATACCTAAAATTAACGATTTTCGCCAAGTAACCATTTTGACCCACTTAATGACTAAATTTGAGTGTTGATTTTGACTTAGAAAGATACCAAAGCAAAATCAATAAAGATATTAATATACCGATTGCTAAGACTTTCTATTATCACCCAATCAATATGACTTTTAAACATCAAGTATATATTCTAAATACCTTGAAGTATGTCGAGTATAACTGCCTAAATTTACATCTTGATGTGTTATTTCTGACCGTTTTTAAAAGAAAACTGTAAAAATTTCATAAAAAACTTGCAACTCAGTAAATCCTGAGTATAGTGCCCCTCTGTGGAGACGCGGGGTGGAGCAGCTTGGTAGCTCGTCGGGCTCATAACCCGAAGGTCGTCAGTTCAAATCTGGCCCCCGCAACCAATTCACAAAGCAGTAAGTTATAGTATCAGTCGCGGGATGGAGCAGCATGGTAGCTCGTCGGGCTCATAACCCGAAGGTCGTTGGTTCAAATCCAGCTCCCGCAACCAATTCTATAAACAACAATTCAGTCGCGGGATGGAGCAGCATGGTAGCTCGTCGGGCTCATAACCCGAAGGTCGTTGGTTCAAATCCAGCTCCCGCAACCAATTTCTATTCAAAAATTCTTCTCATTTTTACTTCCCCTCTTAATTCACAAACCTAATCGTATCAATCTTAGATTTATTACATTAAATTTCTGTTATCTCAATAACGCATTGTATTGGATAGATTTATTGTGTTGAAAATACAAGAAGAGACTCCAATAGAAAGCGTATGATCTTGGCTTTCTACTGGAATATAAGAAAGGATATAGGAAAAAGTTAGCTACGGTCAGCTAATGTTAATTCACCACCATTAGCGAAATAAGCTTTGATCCCTTTGAAAATAGACTCTGCGATCTGTTGCTGGAATTTAGCGGTTTTTAGTTTTTTCTCTTCTTCGATATTACTGATAAAAGCCGTTTCTACTAAGATAGAAGGGATCTCAGGCGCTTTTAATACCGCAAAACCTGCCTGATCAACTTTATTTTTATGCAGTTTATTAATCCCACCCAATAACTTAAGTACTTCACTACCAAATTTTAGGCTGTCATTAATAGTCGCAGTTTGTACGAGATCGAGCATTGCATGGTCTACATAGCGATCGCCACTTTTACTCACCCCACCAATTAAGTCAGACTCATTTTGTGTTTGAGCAAGATAGCGCGCTGTGTTACTGGTTGCGCCCGTTTTTGATAATGCAAAAACAGAAGAACCTCTTGCAGAGCGGTTAGTAAACGCATCAGCATGAATAGAAACAAATAAATCTGCCTGCATTTTTCTCGCTTTAGCAACACGTACTGTCAATGGAATAAACACATCTTCATTACGTGTCATATACGCCTTCATTTTGGCGTCTTTATCAATAAGCGTTCTTAAGCGACGAGCAATTTGTAAAACCACATCTTTTTCACGTGTTTTATACTTACCAATTGCACCCGGATCTTCCCCACCATGACCAGGATCGATCATGATAATAATGGGTCTATCTCGCCCAGCTCTACCCGGTTTGCGTGTGTCGGTTTGTGCTGGTACAGCTTGTTGTAAATCACCGTCGTTATATTCACGTAATAGCGCTAAAAGAGGATCGTCTTCCGTGTCAGCACCATGGCTTGGGTAGAAATCTAACACTAAACGGTTTTTAAATTCAGCCACAGGTTTAAGCGTAAACATTTGCGGTTGTACAGGCGTTTTTACTTCAAATACCAGTCGTACTGTTTTAGGTGTATTTTGACCAACGCGAATAAGTTTTAAATAGGGATCGCTAGTCTGAACCTGATTAGCGACACCTTTCAGTACGCTATTAAGTTGAATACCTTCTAAATCCACCACAATACGTTCAGGATTTGATAATGCAAACTGACGATATTTCAGTGGCGTACTGGATTCTATAGTCACGCGAGTATAAGTCGAGGCAGGCCAAACCCTCACAGCAACAATAGATGCTGTGGCAGCAAGGCCAACAGGACTAACACTTAACAATAATAACGCGCCAATTCCTTTAACAAGACGACGACGAGTTTGATTGTGCTCAGAATGACTCATGAAAATATTCCAAAAAAACGATTAACGTCAATAAACTCTAAAAAGAGATAAAAAAAGTTAAGAACGAAAAACTTTACCCAATCCACACTTCACTGTCACTTAAAAACAGCACAATTACTCACTTTTACACGAATATTCTGCCTTCAGGGAAAACAATAAGATAGGATTTTACTTGCCATTTCCCTCTAAAAAGAATAAAAATACATTAAATGCGAATAAAAATTCACTTGAGAGGGTTTTATGAAAGAGCGTAGCACCGAATTGGTCGATGGATTCCGCCACTCGGTTCCGTATATTAATGCACATAGAGGCAAAACATTTGTCATTATGTTGGGTGGTGAAGCCATTGCTCACGAAAACTTCCCATCTATCATTAACGATATTGGGTTGCTACACAGCCTAGGTATTCGTTTAGTGGTTGTTTATGGTGCTCGCCCACAAATAGATACTGCTCTTGAGGTGCAAAAGGTATCGCCGATTTATCATAAATATACGCGCATTACAGATAGCAAAACCTTGGAAGTTGTTAAACAAGCTGCGGGTACATTACAACTCGATATTACGGCTCGCCTATCAATGAGTTTAAGCAATACGCCATTACAAGGCGCGCATATTAATGTTGTCAGTGGCAATTTTGTGATTGCTCAACCATTAGGGGTTGATGATGGTGTTGATTATTGCCATAGCGGAAAAATCCGTCGTATCGATGAAGAAGCTATTCATCGCCAATTAGACAGTAATGCCATTGTATTAATTGGCCCAGTTGCGGTATCTGTGACAGGTGAAAGTTTTAATCTCACTTCAGAAGAAGTCGCAACACAGCTTGCTATAAAGCTTAAAGCACAAAAGTTAATTGGTTTTTGTTCATTCCAAGGTGTTGTCGATGAGGAAGGCCACATTGTTTCTGAACTATTACCTAATCAAGCTGAAGATAAAATTCGAGAGCTACAAACGGAAGGTGATTACCATTCAGGTACAGTAAGATTCTTACGAGGAGCAGTTAAAGCCTGCCGTCGTGGTGTAGAACGCAGCCACTTACTAAGTTATCAATCTGATGGTGCTCTTATTCAAGAATTATTCTCTCGTGATGGTATTGGTACTCAAATCGTTATGGAGAGTGCAGAGAAAGTTCGTAGAGCGAATATTAATGATATTGGTGGCATACTCGAACTTATTCGCCCATTAGAACAACAAGGTATTTTAGTCAGACGTTCAAGAGAGCAATTGGAAATTGAAATTGACCAATTCACCATTATTGAACGCGATAATATGACTATTGCATGCGCAGCACTCTATCCTTATCCATCAGAAAGAATTGGTGAAATGGCTTGTGTTGCAGTACACCCTGATTATCGCAGCTCTTGTCGTGGTGAAGTTTTACTACAGCGTATTTCAGCACATGCTAAGCAATTAGGGTTAGAAAAGCTGTTTGTTTTGACAACTCGTAGCATACACTGGTTTCAAGAAAAAGGATTTGAACCGGCTGAAATAGATAAGCTACCGATTGAAAAACAAGCACTTTATAATTACCAGCGCCGTTCTAAAATTTTGATTTTAGATTTACATAAAGAGTAATTACCAAATATAAAAAAAGACAGGTATCCCTCTCAATGCCTGTCTTTTATTATTTTTATTTTCATTATCAATTAATGACTAATAACGTAACTTATCAATTAATCCACTTCGACGTTGAATACGTGTTTGTATTGCCATTTTCACCATAGACTCCGAAGCATAAAGAGAAAGCTTCTGTTTAGCGCGCGTTAATGCGGTATACAATAATTCACGACTAACAACAGGTGAAAATTTATCAGGCAGTACTAATGCTGTATGGGTAAATTCAGAACCTTGTGATTTATGCACTGTCATTACATACGCAGTTTCATGTTGTGGTAATCGGCTAGGTTGGATCGCTTTCAATTTTCCATCAGGTAGTTGGAAAAAAGCTTTCATTTCACCTTCATCATTATTGAGCATAATGCCAATATCACCATTAAACAGACCTAACGTACTGTCATTTCGTTGGATCATAATGGGGCGCCCAATATAGTCACTTTGATAACTGTTTGTAGGACGGCGGATCAATCGCTGGCGATGCAATAACATTTCAATTCTGTCATTTAAACCGCTCACACCGAAAGGGCCTTCTCTTCGCGCGCACAATAAACGGTATTGGTTAAAAGCATTAAGAATAATATCGGGTGATGCTTTTTGAGAAACTAAAGTGAGATACTCTCGATAGGCATCAACAGCATCTTGGATCATCAGTAAATAACTCTCTTTTGACTCTAAAGCAATAAAACTCACATCTTGAGGCTCTAATGCCATTTCAAACTGTTGTGGGCTAACCCCTGCTTTTTTCAACAACGCAATGGCTGTGTTGGTTTGTCCCTTATTAACCGCAAAAGCAAGTTGCCCTATCCCTGAATCCTCACCAAAGCGGTAGCTTTTTCGTAGCAGACACAGAGAATCACTAACGACAGAAACTGGTGTTTGAGAAACAGGAATGATACCGCTAGATTTAGCCAGCTCACCTTGGGTTAAGTGATTAATCTGATCAAATCTCTTTTGACTAAAACCATCTTCAGAAAAACGACAAATATCACCTAATACAGCGCCTGCTTCAACAGAAGCAAGTTGGTCTTTATCACCTAAGAAAATAACGTGACATTTTGGTGGAAGTGCATCAATCAATCGCGCCATCATAGGTAAATCAACCATTGATGCTTCATCAACAACTAAAATATCCAGCTGTAATGGATTATCTTTATGGTAACGCACTTGCTGACTTTCAGGTTGAGCGCCTAATAAACGATGAATAGTTTGTGCCTGCTTTGGCATCCATTTATTTTCTTCTTCGCTTAAATTAAGTTGCGCCAAAGCGTTACCTAAAGATTCCGTTAATCTCGCTGCGGCTTTACCTGTAGGAGCCGCTAATTGAATAATCGGCTTTTCATTCGATGTGAGCATCACAAAAGCCGCTAAAATTTTAGCAACTGTTGTAGTTTTCCCTGTTCCTGGCCCTCCAGAAATAATAGAGATAGGGCTTGTGATGGCAACACTCGCAGCCACTTTTTGCCAATTTGTTTCTTGGCTTTCTTTCGTTGTTGGAAAAAGTTGGTCGAGTACTTTAATTAATTCATTCTCATCAATATCAACAATGGCATGCTCTTGCCTAAAAAACTGAGCTACTTTCTCTTCATAGCTCCACATTCTTTGTAGATAAAGAAGTTCATTATCTAAAATAATGGGGGAAGGTGAATCATCACTACTTTGATTAACACAATGACAATGAGTCAATTCCTCTACTATTTTTTTAGCAGAAGGCTTACCCATTTTTTGCCAAATTTCTTGTGCAAACTCCTTTTGTCTGCCATCAAACAGTTGATCTTTTTGAATAATATTCAATGGTAAACAAACATGTCCCGCACCAGTTTGAGCACTTAAATAAGCAAATACAAACAGTAAAATAGGATTTTCATCTTCCACCAGCATTTGTGCAAATCGAAGATCTAAAGGCCGTAATAAATTTTGTGTAATCGCTTGTTCTAATAGTTTGATCATTTTTATTTCTCACCGACTACATCGAGTTTGCTACTTTTACCTGCAAATAGTGAATCTAGCGCCAAGACAAAAGCTTCGTCGGGTAAATAGGCATAAACTCCATTTCCGGGATGTGCTTTGTCTATACCCCGTAAGAAGAGGTAATAAATCCCACCAAAGTGGCTTTGGTAATCATAATCAGGGATGCGCTGTTGTAAGAAACGATGTAACGCTAAGGTATAGAGTTGATATTGCAAGTCGTAGCGATGATCCATCATTGCATTCATCATCGCTTCTTGTGTGTAATCCTCACTCGATTCACCTAACCAGTTCGATTTATAATCCACAACATAGTATTTACCTTCCCAAGAAAAAACTAAGTCAATAAAGCCTTTAAGCATTCCTTCTACTTGTTGAAATTGCAAAGCCGGACAACGTTTTGATAGAGGATCAAACTGGCTAATTAATTGAGTCAATTGGGCTGATGATACCTCTTTCTCAATAGGTAAATAGAATTGTAATTCATCAAGTTGTTGTGATTTTGGGATATCTGCAAGACACAATCCTTGGGTATTAAGAGGTGTATGAAACAGAGTTTCCATCCATGAAACTAAAAGAGGAGCCCACTTTTCATCAAAACCTTGGGCAGTCAATTGTTCTTGCATCCACAGTTCATCAATAGATTGTGAAAAATCTAATACTTCCAGCAAACTGTGTAAGAACGTTCCTGCTACTGCACCACGAGGGAAATGATGAATCGAATTTTCATCAACCTCTCCTTGTTGCTTCTCACCTTTAGCATCTGTATCAAGCCCCGGTGCGATAGATTGTACCAAAGCCTCAATATCACCTAAGTCAAAATGATAACTACGATTTGAATGTTGATAGGTTAACCCTGAATAGCTCGTTATACGCCAGTTATCATGGATCTGGCGTTTAAATATTGCAGCCTCAAGTTTTGTTTCGACCATTAATTGAGGCTGATAACGATGGGCAGACATATTATCAAGCGTTGTTACACTGATATTATCATCTAATAAAGCATGGATTGATTGATGCAATAATTCACTATTACCTTCTTCACCTTGCTGTAATAAATACCCTAAAGCATTTTTATGCAGATCGGTAAGCCCTGACTTACGTTTAGTTCCCTTAACAAGGGGAGCAACACCAACATAACAGCAGAATTTTGATCGTGTTAATGCTACATAAAGTAAGCGTAAATCTTCAGCTAAACGCTCTTCATCCGCTAAGCGCAGGCTTTCAGGTCGGCTAAAAATATCTAATTTTGCGTAAAACTTCTCTCTATCATGATAAAGCGCCCCTTTTTGTTCTTGATAATTACAAGCAAAAGGTAAGCAAACGATAGGATATTCAAGACCTTTAGATTTATGGATAGTACAAATTCGCACAAGGTTTCGGTCACTTTCCAAACGCATTTGTTGGCTTTCAGATTGCGCATCAGGATGAGAAATTTGTTGTGCTAACCAACGAATAAGGGCGTGTTCACTATCAAGTTGTAATGATGTTTCTTGTAATAATTCACCAATATGCATGATATCTGTAAGCCGACGCTCACCATCAATACTTGCGAGTAAATTTTCTGCAATTTGATTATCCATCATGATCTTACGCAACATGGGTAAAACGCCACGCTTTTGCCATAGTACATAATAATCAGCAAATTTCTCTACATAGCTATTCCAGCGCACCTCACTACGGTTCAGATCATCAATTTGCTTTGCGCTGAAACCAAACAATCGGCTGGCTAAAGATGCCCTTAAGACTCGCTCTTTCTCAGGTGTTACAACCGCTTGTAATAACCAAAGTAGATCTTTGGCTTCATTAGTTTCAAATACACTTTCACGATTGGACAAAAACACTGATTGTATCGAAAGTAAATTCAGTGCGTCACGAATAAGCACGGCTTCTCTACGGCTACGCACTAACACCATAATATCAGCAGATGTAACCGATTTTTTTGTACCTTGTTCAATCAGCCAAGCTTGTTGCTGATCTCCAGCTGATAACCAATCACGAATTTGTGCGGCACATTGTGCAGCCATGATTTGCTCGTAATTTCCCGTAGAAACACTTTCACCTTCAGCAAGCCAAAAATTAAAAGGAGAAATCGGTTTATCATGGTAAATGAAAGCCATGTCTTGGTTTTTTTCAGCTGAACTTACTTCAATAAAAGGGATATGCTCAAATAAAAATGGAGCATTCGAACGCATAAAAAGTTTGTTAACTGCATTCACCATACCCGGTGCAGAGCGCCAGTTAGTGTTTAATGTGTAGTGATGAGATGTCTGCTTTCTAGCTTGAATATAAGTAAAAATATCCGCACCACGGAAAGCATAAATTGCCTGCTTAGGATCACCGATAAACAACAAACCACTGTTTTCATGCTCACCATAAATCGCATCAAAAATACGATATTGTTGGGGATCTGTATCTTGGAACTCATCAATCATTGCAACGGGATAGCGTTCACGAATGGCTTGTGCTAAAGCTTCACCACCTTCACGTTTCAATGCTCTATCTAAACGTGTTAATAAATCATCGAACCCCATTTCGCCACGACGCATTTTTTCATTTTCAATACCTTGGCGTATTTCAGGGATCGCGTTGACCAAAATAACATCACGCAAAGTCAGGCTCTGCTTTGTTAATCGTTCAATTTCAATGAACAGAATATGCTCTGGTGCTGGACCTTTAGTGGCCTTCTCATTCAATGTTTCTTGAGAAAAACGAACCAAACAATCAGGTAATTGATAGTTTTTCGTTTCTAGTGTTGACGCCCATAAAGTGATTTCTTCAATCCATTTAGGTAAAAAACGACTGCTGTAACTACGTTTATCAACACCTGAAGCAGTTATCCATGCTTCAACTTCATGATGATGTTCATTCCAACGAGTTTTAACGTTATTAATTGCTTCGATAACCGCTTGATGACGCTCTTTTACTGATTCATTTTCGCTATCTAATGCCACACCTTCAATTTCAGGCATTTCACCTTGTAAATAAGGCTGTATTTCATAAAGCAGTTGTTCCGGGCCAGACCAAATCTGGCTTACTGCATTAGCAACATCATAAGAAAGTGGATAACAATGGCGGCGCCAGAAGTCAGCACATACCCGTTTTTTAAGCTCATATTCATCTTGGATCAAGACTTGTTCAAACAAGACTCCTGATTCAAATGCATTATTTGCCAACATACGTTGGCAAAAGCCATGAATAGTATAAATAGCCGCTTCATCCATTTGGCGTTCAGCTTCTAGCAACCACTGTGCAGCTAGCTCTTTATTAGGTATCTGTTTGAGTAACTCGAGGTACGTATTATCGCTACTTTCAACATCATGACGGATACAGGCAAGTCTTAGTTCATGGATATTTTTACGAATACGTGCTCGTAATTCATCTGTCGCCGCATCCGTAAATGTCACAACTAAAATCTCTTCAACACTGAGAGGGCGGTAGAATGCTGACTCTCCGCCTAACCCAAGAAGCAACCGTAAATACAACAACCCTATTGTATAAGTTTTTCCTGTTCCCGCGGACGCCTCAATAAGGCGTCTTTGGTATAGAGGAAGTGTATACGGGTTTAATGGCTGTGCCTGTATCACGTCACTCACTCTTTAATTTCCTCAACAGGTAAGGTTTTTTGTAATTCACTTACCGTGGTGTAACGTTTCCATTGTTTATTCTCTGCATAATCAGTATCTGTGCCATCTTTACCAATAACTTGAGAGACAAAAATAAATCCATTAGGTTTTATAATTGCTTTTTCATAAAATTCAATAGCTTGTTTTAATGTAACCTTATTAAGTTCAGCTAAGAATTTTTCACGGCCATCATATTTTAAATTATTACGATGGAAGTCATTTCGATAAAGAGAAACTTCTTCATAGAATGTTTGAGGTGGCTGTTTAACTTCGGTAATAATTGCTTGTTTATACTGATTAAAATCAGCTTCGTTCATTTTTTTCAAACGTTCGTAAGCTTGCTGATAAAATGCGTTATAGCGCTCATTTAAGTAGACTGGCGGTTTTGCATTACTTTGTAGTAAAAAACCTAGACCGGATTGCTCTCCCATAGTGCCTTGATAAGCAAATACCGCGTAACCTAGCTGCTCTTCTGTTCTTAATTGATCATAGAACCAAGGTTTGATAACTGAGGCTAGCACTGAAGAAATTGCCTGACCTTCAAGACGGCTATAACCTGTCGGGATATAAAGCTCACCTAATGCATTATCTGTACTCTTCGATTTATTTTGGAATTCAACCGCATTTAATTTATTGAATACTAATGTTTCACCGATCCAATATTCTGTGCCTTGATTACCTAATAATTCGTGTGCAGATTTAGCAATATCACGGCTTTGCTCTGGCGTTAAGTTACCAATAATCAGTGCTTGAAGTGCCGCATTTTTAATGACTTCACGGCGATTATCAATAATATCTTGTAGTGTAATTGACTCTAATGCTTTGATTTTATCAGCTTCTTCATAGTACGGGATCGTATTTAATCGGCGAGCCGGCAGCATAGCTGCTTCAAATGCTTTTAAGTTATGAGTCACTTCAAGTTGTTCGCGATACCAAGATTTAGCCTGATCTAGCTCTTCTTGAGTTGATTCAAAGCTCATATAGCTTTTTAGTGTTGCATTAACTAATTCTGGTAAATGTTGTGTATACCCATTCATTGAAAAATCAACACCTTGTCCTGACGAAGATGAGATATTCATTCCGGCAACAGAAGCTTGATAAGATAATTCACTTAATGCTAAACCAGCAAGATAGTCAGTTAAGGTTTGTGTCACTTGCTGCTTAACAGTAATGTCTGATTTCTTATTCACTAAACTTAATGTCACACTGGCTTTAGGCTCATCAGAAAAATAGTGTGATGGCATATAAAATAAGCGAGCGCTTTTATCTTGCCACAACAATTGTGGTTTGATGATTTTGCTGTCCGCATCAATCAGTGAAAGATTATTAGGGATGTAAGGGTTAAGTGCTGGCAGTGATAATGAAATATCATCCGATAATGTTTGCCAGGTTTTTAATTGCTTATCTGTGATTTTATCAACCTGATAAGGCGCATTAACAAAGTAGGCTTGCTTATTAGATGGTTCATTAGGGCTTATTACCCAAATACGTGCTTTCTCTGGTGTAAGAGAGTCAAGGCGAGAAAGGATCGCTGAAGGTTCATAATTATCAGCAATATAGTCTGCATTTAGGATATTTTTGATTGGATAACGCAGCATCATATCCGAAATACCTTCTATGTAATTCATATCTCTTACAATAGAGCCATAACGGAATGAGAGATCTAATACATTCGCAATTTCATCAAAATAACGCTGGCTGATCCCTTCTGTTTGAATTAAACGAATGTACGAAAAGATAGCGGAAATCACTTGGTCTTTTTGCGCTAAACCTTTATCTGTCAACGCAACATAAATCGTAAACGAACCTTGATTACGGTCGATATATGGCTCTGAAAAAGCGCTAATACTTTCAGCCAAGCCTTGATCTTGTAGCCACGTTGCCAATGTGCCCGCGCTACGATTACCGATTAAATAGCCAATATATTCATCAGATTTACTACGAAAATCAGCGACATTATTATCAATACCAAATTCAATCTGTAAGGTTTTTTGTGGTAAAGCAGGTACAAGATGGATCATTAACCCTTTTTCTTTATCCGTCATAGCAGGTACTGTGGTGACAGGTACGTCAGCCCTTTTATTCGGGATCCGAGCAAAAGTCTCTGCGGCTAATTTAGATAATTCATCAAGTGATTTATTACTATAAATAACACCATTCATTAAATTGCCAGAATAGTGTGTTTGATAGAATTTAATCAATTCATCTTGAAGCTTACTATTTGGTTTATCACTTAATGTTTCTAGATTCCCACCCATAAATCGAGAACTTGGATGCGCTGGGTTTAAAGTTTCTGCCCTGACTTGCCAAAAACGCATCCCATCGCGTGCGCGCGCCATTGTTAATTCAGCATTAACCGCATTACGTTCACGATCTGCATTTTTAGGATCAAGTAAAGGTTCAGCTAAAGCATCAGCAAGACGATCAACAGCTTCATTAATGGCGCTATTTTCTACTTCTAAATAGAACGCAGTGCGGTAAGTCGTTGTACTCGCATTATGAGAGCCGCCATTCTTTTGTAAAAATTCAGACATACTGCCTGATTGAGGATATTTCACCGATCCCATTAGCACCATATGTTCTAAATAGTGCGCAAGACCTTGCTGACTATCTGGATCTTCTAATGCTCCAACAGGTAATGCCACTGCCGTTAATGATTTAACTGCTTTTTCATCAGAAACCAGTAATACAGTCATTTCATTAGGTAGTTTAATAGCTTGATATTGCCGTGGATCGCTCTCACTTTTTTCAATACTATCAGGCAATACTTGCCAGAGAGGATCAGCGGCAAAGCTGTTGATACTCACTAGCATCAATAGCAACATGATCCATAGTTGCGAGAAGTATTTTCTCATCTGATATGAGCTCCCTTATTTTTTCAGAAATGGAATTATTGGTTTAAATATGGTTAATGCCGTCTGTTTGACCGTTTGTAAAAAAAGTTCGTCTAATTGAGAAAAAGCACGCTGAACATACATGTCACTCATTTCACCATCTCGATTATAGCTATCCGTTAAATGTTGCATCAGTACTAGTTCTGCTTTTTCAAGTGTCTCTTCATCATCAAGTAAAAATTCTTGTGATTTTTTATCATAGCAAGCTTGTAACCAAGCCCAGCCACTTTTCGCAAATAACGCTAATGGGCTATTTAACCCTTGTTTATAGTCACTGATTAACTTGTCTAATGTTGCATAGGCAAACTCAGGATCAACTGGTAATAAACACCATTGAGTCTCTTTTCTACCGTAAAACCGACTCTCGCCTGCCCCCTCTTTCAAGCAGTAAACTAAGTGCTCAATCCAAAGTTGCAATAAGTCATTAGCTGTTAAGCTGGCAGGTCTCCAACGTAATAAACCATCAGCTTGTACCTCATTTAAACGACCAATCAGTGGCATTGCACTAAAGCTTTGCTCTAATGTGACAGAATGTGTGGCTAATCGTTCACTTCTTATCTTTTCAGCTAAAGGAAGTAATTCTTCTATTTGTTGTTCCCAATAGATTTGACCAAATGCACTCGCAGGAAGTTGTCCTGCTGCTTTGATACGCTCAAACAGTGCTTCTGTTGAGGTTTGATCAATCAATGCTTTTAATAACCATTGATTCAATAGATAACGTTGAAGCGCATTGATCACAAATGGCTCTTCTTCGGGTAATTCTGTTTCTTCAATGACGAAATTTGTTTTTAATCTTTGTTGGAAAAAAGCACGAATAGGGTGACGATAAAAACGTGCCAGTGCATCAACAGAGACTTTATCTATTGTGTCATCATCATTAAGTGGTTCGATAAAACTTTGATGAACCTCCCCTTGCCCACTAGCAGCTGGCAGCCATTCAGAGGCATAAGACCGAAAAGAAGCGCCTATACGGAAATTTTCTTGGGCAAAAGGTACACGGCTATGTTGTGTTAATAAACGCTGGTTTACACGAGTCGCACTATCATCAACATTGAGTTCACCATCCTCTGGTAAACGGAAATTTTGCCCAATATAATCTTGTAATTCTTTGATTAAGACGGATGGGTTACATTCTCGGTCGTCACGTATCGACTTCCCGATATAACTGATATAAAGGTATTTTTCAGCTGAGCTAAGTGCTTCTAAAAATAAATAGCGGTCATCATCGCGACGTTTTCTATCACCACGACGGCGTTTTTCTGCCATTAAATCAAACCCTAACGGCTGAATATTACGAGGATAAATACCATCGTTCATACCTAATAAACACACGGCTTTAAAAGGAATGGAACGCATAGGCATTAATGTACAGAAATTAATGCTACCTGCTAAAAAGCGTTGACTGATTTTTTCATCATCAAATCGTACTGTTAATTCATCGCGAATAAGAACGAGTGGAATTTCATTTTGATATTGCGCTTTCAATCCGTTTTCAATCACTTTTTGCCATTGTTGGATAATAAGCGCTAAAACCAATTCCGTTTCTTCATCAGACTCAAAAAAGGCATCAACTAATTGTTGTCCAACTTCTAGCCATGCTTCTAATGAACGGGTTTCACTCAAACGTGTACGCCAATCACTTAATGTATAAAGAAAATCAGCGAGATGACCTGCAAGCTCTGCAACTAACCCACTGGATTCATCGTAAGGTAGAACACCTTTCCAAGGGCCATTTTCACTTTCCATCGCATAGCCAAGTAACATGCGCAGAAGACCAAATTCCCACGTATTTTTACCCGTAATCGGTAATAAGAATGAAGCCACATTCTCATCATCTAATCCCCAGCGTATACCTGACTCATCCACCCATCGGCGTAATAGTTTTAATTCATTTTCAAAAATAGAAAAATGTCCAGCTAACGCAGGTACTTCAAGTAAAGCTAATACTTGCTCTGCTGTAAAGCGACTTTGGGGAAGTTCTAATAACGTAATAAAAGCTTGTAATACAGGGTGTGCTTGACGTGCTTTTCTATCTGAAATAGCAAAAGGAAGATAACGTTCTGAAGGCGCATTACCAAACACTGCTTGAATATAAGGTGTATAGCTATCGATATCCGCAACCATCACAATAATATCACGCGGTAGTAATTCAGGATCTTGCTCTAACAAATGCAGTAATTGATCTTGTAGCACTTCAACTTCGCGCTGTGGACTATGGCTAGCATGAAAAGTCAGTGAATAATCATCTGGCGAAATCACACGTTTATCTTCACTACATTCATAAGTTGCAAGTGTTGTACCCAATTGCGAAAAATCTTCTAAATCAAGGATATCTGCTTGCAATTGATGAAGTAAATTATCTCTTGGGATCTCAACAAACGCATCCAACACATCGGTGTATTCAAGTTCAGAGAGGAAATAAAGATTATCTTTACCCAATTTTCCCCATGATGCTAATAGCGGATTACCGATATTTTGCTCTCCTTCGTCATTAAATAACGAAGAAGCATTTTTTTCATCTTTAAACCAAGGCGATTCATGTAATTGTTTATAATGGCGTGGCTTTCGACTATTAAGGCGAGCGAGAAATTTAGGATCTTGAATATCTCCCCAATAGTAGCGGCAAGGGTTGGTAAAAAGTAGATAGATCTCGGTATGACGCCCAATCGCCTGTAACGCCTGCAAGTAAACTTGAGGTAATGCTGAAATTCCACAAATAAAAATACGAGGAGGAAAACAGTGCTGAAGCTCCCCTTCATCTGCGTTATTTAATGTAGAGATAAATTGTTGATAAAGATTAGAACGGTGCCATTGAGGCTGATTAAGATCTTTTGTGTATTGCTGTAATGCTACCCACAATATTTTTTGCCAGCGTTGGTTTTCACTCAACCCTTCTATTAATTCATCTTTTTCCCATGAAGCTAACCAATCTGAACGATAAACTAAATATTGGTCAAATAAGTCAGCCACACGCCCAGCTAACTGGTGAAGTTTACGTTTATCGTCATCATCATCAAGGTAATGCAGTAAGGGTTTAAATTCTTCATGAGGCAAAAATTCAGGAAGCAATGCCATTAATTTCCATGTCATGGCATCTTTAGAAAAAGCACTTTCTTTAGGTATACCTGATAATACCCGAGTAAACATTTCCCAAATAAAGGTTGCTGGTAATGGGTAACGGATATTAGCAGCAATACCCAAGCTTTCGGCAAGCTGGATTTGTAACCACTGAGACATTCCGGGGCTTTGTACAAGGATAACTTCTTGTTCAAAAGGAGAGGAAAGTGGTCTGGTCTGCATAAAGTGCACCATAAGTGACTTTAGTAATGACAACTGATTTGAGTGATATATATGAAACATCAGATCCTCATTTTATTAATAGCATGACCAGTAATATAAACTTATTGTGGGTAACGCATGATTAGCAACATAACCTTCTATCTGCTGACAACCTTCAGACTGTAAAAGTGAGCGTGTCATTATTTTTCGGTTAGAAGCGAAATAGTCAGGTGATATTTCAGACATTTGTTCAAATAAAACAAAAAGCTCCTGCCCTGTCTGCTGAATTTGAATTAACCGCTGAAAGTCAGCTTTTAATGATTGACTATACCCTATAATAGCGACAAAACTAATATTAAAAAACAGTAATATAAACATTGTATTAAGTAAAATAGAGCCACTTTCTGATTTATTTTGAATGTTATCTATAACGCACACTCCTTATGCACTAATGGGCAATAATCTAGCCATCCATTTGGATGTACAACAATAGATTTATTTTTGTCCTTAGAAAAACCAACCCATTGATAATGATATATTTTATAACCCTTTAAGCTTTCTGCTTGCCCTTGTAATAAGCCCTTTTCCAAAGAGAGCAAAAATAAACAGCTTTTTATTTTAGGATCTGCATGAAAATGACGGCATTGCCATTTATCTAACTGTAACGACGAAATTTCCCAATTCAGCTTGATTCCCCACACCAATGCAGATTCAGCAAATAAAAAAGCTTGTCGTGCTTGTAGCTCTTGCATCACTATTTGTTGAGACTGTCTGTAATAATAAGCAAAACTTCCAAGTGCCGATAAACTCATAACAATAAACCCCATTACGACAAGTAAACTTGCAAATCCTTGCTCACTTTTATTATGAATTAAATCAATACTCATAACGTGGTCACATTCCTTAACCGAATATCATTCTTATAATGTAACTTCACAGCAGGAGTTTGTTTTAAATGAAATTTTAAAGAGACTGAAAGATAAAAAAGCCGTTTCTCTGTAATAAGATGTTGCTTTGAATAAGGGTGTAAAATAAACTCCGTCACTTCAATTTCATGACTTTCAAAAAATCGTTGCCACCCTGAAGAAGTACAATCTTGTACTCCTCTTAATTGCTCCAATTGCCCGTTTTTAAGCCGATAACCAAAATAATCACTCTCTTTTGAAGAAGATGCATCCCATCGGCCATTGCCGTTTACGTCATAAGCGAAAATAATGCAGGAGTTTTTTTCTTGATAAGAATACTGACCTATTTTTAATGGTGAAGCGTGAAACTTCTTTGACTGCAATGCATGGGTACAATCACCGTAGCAATACCCAGTGCGCCTTAGTTGTGTTTCTAGTACCAATAACCGTTCTCTTAAAAAAATATCTAGCTGGTATTGTTGGTAACAATGGAGCAGTGTGTTCATTACTTGAGGGTAAGCTCGACTAATACAAAGAAATAGAACCCCACTAATTGCAATGGCAAAAAGACATTCCATCAGCATCATGCCAGATGAAAATGAAAATATTGATCGCTTTAACATGGCGAAAATACCTTAATCTTCTGGCTACATGCTCTTATTCTGCCTAAAGATGAAATAATAACTTTCACTTCACCTTCTGAACTTTGAAGTACAAAGCTCATCGGTCTTAGCGTTTGACGAATACCACCAAACGTAAAATTTGAGACTGTTGATTGTTTAAGTTGAATACCAGACGCTAATTGAAAAATCGTTTGTTTTTCAGGTAAGTATCTTAGAGAAAAGGGAACAGCGACGATTTTATTACTGGGCGATAAATGAATTGATATTTTAATTTTTATATTAAACAGTAGCGCTTGTTGTCGCTGATAAGAAAGAAAGGCAATGGTTTCTCGCACACTATGTATCAATTGACGTTGATGGGTAAATTGCTGATAGGTCGTGATTGATAAATAACTTAAAATCGAAGTGATCATCATGACAATAAGCATTTCAAGTAGGCTTATCCCCAATTCACTCTCTTGTTCAAGTTTTCTATTTAGGCTTATTTCCATGTTACTGTTCATTTTTTCTCCTTTAGAGCCTGCGATAAGAATGCAGTTAAACCTTTGGATGGTAAATAAAAGAGAGTGTTTTTTTCGAACAATGACGCAGTAACAATATTTTCAGAACAAATACAAAAAATAATTTTCAATTAGATTAAGCTAACTTTAATTTATTGAATTTAAAGTTAATAATAGAAATAAAAAACCCCTGTTTATCACTAAACAGAGGCTTTAAATACAAAATACAAAAGAAAAATTAAACTGTAAATGGATATTTTATCGCTTCATGGCACTGGTAACCTTCAACGGTAAAATCATCCGTTGTTACCCATGTTTCGATATCTTCCAACGTTTTAATTTTTGGATTGATATGCAATGTTGGTAACGGCAATGGCTCTCTTTTTAGTTGTACATCTTGCATTAGTGGTAATTGATTTTCATAGATATGTGCGTTGATTATCTTATGAAATGCTTTACCCGGCTTATGTCCTGTAATTTGAGCCACCAGCGCTAATAATACAAAGCACTGTATTTGATTGAAATTCAAACCTAATGGCACATCACAGCTACGTTGATAAGAGGTTAAATAAAGCGTATCACCCACTAATGAGAATGTGTGTGTATGCATACAAGGGCGCAAACAACCTAGCTCGGTTTCACCCGGGTTATAGAACGTTACGATTTCTCCACGATCATCTATACCCTTAGTCAAGTTATCGATCACTTTACGTAGTTGATCAAAATGGGAACCATCGGGGCGCTGCCATTGGCGTCCTTGAACACCGTAAACACGGCCCATATCGTCTTCACCTTTACGATGAGGGTTGTTTAACCATGCCCCATTTTCATTTGCGTTTGCATTCCATGTATTACAACCAATTTCACGAAATTGCGCTGCGTTGTCATAACCACGTAAATACCCTAACAGCTCTGCAATTGCGGCTTTATAGAAGCTTTTACGTGTTGTGATCAGCGGAAATTGGTTATTTGCAACATCATATTCCAGATCAGCATTAATCACCGTTAAACAACGGGTTCCTGTCCGTTTATTATCAATCCATTGTCCTTCATCGATAATGCGTTGACACAATGCCAGATACTGCTTCATGTTGTCTCTCTTGTAATTAGCTAATAATAAAAAATTTATCTCACACTACTTGTGAGCAGGTGTTGGATTTTGTGGTGTTTTTTTATCTTGACGATAAGCCCATACCATAAAAATAATACCCAACAAAATCATTGGAATTGAAAGTATTTGTCCCATACTCACACCACCAAATAATCCTAGTTGTGCATCTGGTTGGCGGAAGAATTCAACAATAATACGGAATGCACCATAACCAATGAGGAACAAGCCTGACACACTACCTACTGGGCGACTTTTGCGTACAAAGATATTCAGAATAATAAATAGCACCACACCTTCTAACAGCATTTCATAAAGCTGTGATGGATGACGAGGTAAAACCCCATATTCTTGAATAATAGGCAGTAGTGTTGCGGGATCTTGGGCAACAAGTTGGAGATCTGCTGAACGTGAGGTTGGAAATAAGAAAGCCCAAGGCGTATCAAATGTAACACGTCCCCATAATTCACCATTAATAAAGTTACCAATACGACCTAACCCTAAGCCAAATGGAATTAATGGTGCAACAAAGTCTGCTACTTGGAAAAATTTACGTTTAGTACGTTTAGCAAACCAAATCATGGCACAAATTACCCCAATTAAACCGCCATGGAACGACATACCGCCATCCCATACTTGAAAGAGGTAAAGAGGATCATTTAAAAAGACAGGTAGGTTATAGAATAAAACATAACCTAAACGCCCACCGATAAACACCCCCACAAAACCGACATAAAGTAATGTTTCAACTTCATTTTTAGTCCAACCACTATTCGGTTTTGCAGCTCGACGGTTTGCAAGCCATAAGGCAAAGACAAACCCAACTAAATACATCATACCGTACCAATGTAATGACACTGGCCCGATAGAGAACATAACGGGATCGATCTCTGGAAATTTAAGGTAGCTTATACTCATTATTCCCTACTTCACTTAATCAATAATTTCTGTGCTGGTCATTTATGACCAACATAGAAAAGGCTTATACGAAGGCCTACTAGATACCTCCGCGAATTAATCCACCTAATCCTTGCCGTTCCATAAATTCAGAAGACAATTTTTTGATTTCTGTTGCCGTTTCAGCTTGCAACACCTGTTGCATAAAAGGCTGTAACATCACAGGATCAAGATGGCGCAACAAGTATTTTACCCTAGGTAAACTACGACCACTCATGCTTAACTGCCTAAAACCGAGCCCTATTAACAGCAATGCCCCTATTGGTGTACCCGCCATTTCACCACAAACACTCACTGGCAACTGATAATGCTGGCATTGTGTTGCAATCAAATTCAGTGAACGCAATAACGCAGGATGCAAATTATCATAGAGTGATGCTACATGGGTATTATTACGATCTACAGCAAGTAAGTATTGAGTCAAATCGTTAGTTCCAACAGAGATAAAATCAACCCGGTTGGCTAATTGTGACAACATAAACACCAATGAAGGTACTTCAAGCATAATACCTAACGGAGGTGGAACACATTCACATTTTAGCTCTCGACTCACTTCATCACACGCTCGTAGCAGCAATGTTCTTGCTTCGTCAATTTCATCAATACTTGTCACCATCGGCAACAATATTTTCAAATTTTTAAATTCGAGGTTTGCTTTTAGCATTGCACGTAGCTGAATAAGGAAAATTTCCGGTTGATCGAGCAATATTCTTATTCCTCTCCAACCTAAGCAGGGATTTTCCTCATTAATTGGCATATAAGGAAGTTGTTTATCAGCACCAATATCTAAAGCACGCAAGACAACGGGTTTATCAGGAAAAAAAGAGAGGATCTCACGGTAGCGATTTTTCTGTTCATCTTCTGAAGGAAAACCACTTTGTAGCATAAAAGGGATTTCTGTTCGATATAAACCAACGCCATCAATTCCCACGCTAATACGTTGTTCATACTTAATATTTAATCCCGCATTCAGTTGAACGTTAACTGCCTCACCATTTTTTAAAACCGCTTGCTGTTCAAGCTGCTCTTCGGCAATTTGGCTTAATACGCTCTCTTCATCAATAATTTGTTTATATTCTTGAGTAATAAAAGGCTCTGGCTCAATAAATATTTCACCACGATATCCATCAAGAATAAGCATACGGTTATGTAAAAGCTCAGGTTGAATATCTGCCCCCATAATCGCGGGTATTCCCATCGCTCTAACAAGAATGGCAGAATGAGAGTGAGTTGCACCATCTCGAACAATTACACCAGCAAGTTGTTGTTCGGGTAACTCCGCCAACAAACTTGCACTTAATTCATCAGCCACCAAAATAAAACGCTCTGGCCAAATATTGGTTGAACTTAGATCATCATCTAAATGGAATAATAACCGACGTCCTAATGCTTTAAGATCAGAAGCTCTCTCTCGCATATAACTGTCTTTTAGGCTAGAAAATTGAGCTGCAACTTTCTCAACCACCACTTTAACCGCCCATTCCGCAACATATCCTTGTGTAATGATTGCGGTCATTTTATGTTTGAGCTGAGGATCGTTAAGTAAATGCGAGTAGAGATCAAAAATAGCAGCACTCTCTTTTTGTGCATTCGCCATAAAGCGCTTACTAAAGCGACGACATTCTGCGGTAGCATCTTCTAAAGCTCCCGTAAGTCGGTTTAATTCTGCTTTTATATCAAGAGCGCTGGCTTTAAAAACATTCTCAAGGATAGGTTGAGAGACTTCTTGCCAGCCATAAGCCATAACTACGCCAGTAGAAACTGAAAGTGCTTTAATACGACTTTGGCGATATTGTCCAAAAAGTCCTTTAGTTTGTACTTGTGATAATGTGGCACCAAGCTGTGTCGCCAGCGTCACCATAAAAGATTCTTCGCTCTCATTAAATAAGCGACGCTCTTTTTGCTGAACGACTAATACACCTAGGAGTTGACGACGATAGACAATAGGAACGCCAAGGAAAGCGCGGAGATCGTCTTCTTTAACTTGAGGAAGGTATTTAAAACTCGGATGTTCGCGAATATCGGCGAGGTTGATAAGTTCTGAAAGACGCCCCACTTCACCAACAACGCCTTCATCAAATGAAAGGCTAACAGCTCGCCCTCTAGGTTTTTTTAACCCTTTGGTCGCCATAAGATAAAAACAACTACGTTGTTTATCAGCAAGATAAATAGAACACACATCCGTGTGCATTGCCTGACACGTTTCCTTGACTAAGAGTTCAAGTGCTTCTGGAAGCCCTGCTGCCATAGCCACTTTTTCTACAATTTCTCGCAAACGTGTCAGCATAGTGTTATCTAATACCTTTTACGCCGATATCCATACGATGGACGCGGTAAAGACACTTGTTCTTGCAATGGCATGACTACTGGTGCGAACTCTTTCATTACACGCCGATAAACATCGCGTTTAAAAGAGACGACTTGTCGAACTGGATACCAATAACTCACCCAACGCCAGCCATCAAATTCTGGCGTTTTGCTTTGTTGAACATTAATGTCTTTATCATTACTTGTTAACTGCAAAAGGAACCAACGCTGTTTTTGTCCAATACAAACAGGTTTTGTGTCCCAACGCACCAAACGCTTAGGTAACTTGTAACGTAACCAGTTACGTGTGGAGGCAAGAATTTTGACATCCTTGCGACTTAACCCAACTTCTTCGAACAACTCTCGGTACATTGCCTGCTCTGGCGATTCTCCAGGGTTAATTCCTCCTTGAGGAAACTGCCATGAATGTTGCCCATAGCGACGAGCCCAAAGCACTTGCCCTTGCCGATTACAAATTACAATCCCTACATTCGGGCGGTAGCCATCATCATCGATCACTAGACTACCTCAATAACCAAATTTGAAAGATAACTCATTGTTTCATACTACTCACAGACGGTAAACCTCTATCAACAGACTTTGCATAGCGTGCGTATTTATCTACAATGGGAAAGTCTCAACGGGGTGCCTTTATATTTCTAGGCTGAGAAAAACTCGTGGAACCTGATCCAGCTAATACTGGCGTAGGGATTTGAGTCAGGATGTTGCAATATTTATTGGTTTGCCATCCTCACTCCTCAGATCCTACCTGACTTTTACTGAGGAACTAAATGTGTTAACTAAATCGCTTCGCTTTACTTTCCTGCTCGGCGCACTGGGCATTATGAGCACTTTTTCGACTCAAGCCTTAGCACAAAAAAACACACTCACTATTTACACTTATGATTCATTTACCGCAGATTGGGGTCCAGGGCCTGCAATAAAAAAAGCGTTTGAACAGCAATGTGATTGTGAACTAAAACTGGTTGCTCTGTCTGATGGCGTATCTCTACTTAATCGCTTACGTATGGAAGGTGATAAAAGTAAAGCGGATATTATTTTAGGATTAGATAACAATTTGATCCACGCAGCAAAAGAAACCGGCCTTTTCGCACCAAGTAATATCGATACATCCAAACTCACCTTACCTGAAAAATGGACTGACGATACCTTTGTACCTTATGACTACGGCTACTTTGCTTTTATTTATGATAAAAACCGTATCCAAAATCCGCCAAAAAGCATGGCTGAACTACTAAATAGCAAAGAAAAATGGAAGATCCTCTATCAAGATCCTCGCACCAGTACTCCAGGTTTAGGTTTAATGCTATGGATGCAGTCACTTTATCCTGAAAATACCGCTACTGAATGGAAAAAATTGTCAGAGAAAACACTGACAGTCACTAAAGGTTGGAGTGAGTCTTATGGCTTATTCTTAAAAGGTGAAGGTGATTTTGTGCTGAGTTACACATCATCTCCGGGTTATCACATTCTAGCGGATAAAAAAGATAACTATGCCGCAGCGATTTTTGATGAAGGACACTACTTGCAAGTTGAAGTTGCCGCCAAACTTAAATCGAGCAAACAACCTGAATTAGCACAGCAATTTATGCAGTTTATGTTAACCCCTGCATTCCAAGAAACGATACCGACTACCAATTGGATGTATCCTGTTATAGATATGTCATTGCCTGAGGTCTATTCGTTGATGCCTAAACCTGAAAAATCATTGCAATTTAATGCCGAAGTTGTTGCAAAAGAGCGTCAGACATGGACGCGTAATTGGCAATCAGCGGTTAGCCGCTAATGGGAAGATGGCTTATCCCGGGGCTATGTGCCTCGGGTTTACTGCTTATTGTGGCATTATTGTCATTTGGCGCATTGTGGTTTAATGCACCGAGTGGTGAGCTATCCTCGATTTTTGCTGATGAATATTTATGGCATGTCGTTCGTTTTACTTTCTGGCAAGCCTTTTTATCTGCCCTATTTTCAATATTACCTGCTATTTGGCTCGCCAAAGCACTCTATCGACGCCAATTTAAAGGGCGAACACTGTTTTTACGCCTATGCGCTATGAGCCTTGTGTTACCCGTTTTAGTCGCCCTTTTTGGCATTTTAACGGTTTATGGCAGAGTAGGATGGATTGCCCAAATTTGTGAATGGCTAGGGATCGACTACCAATTTACGCCCTATGGTTTGCAAGGCATTTTATTAGCTCACATCTTTTTCAATATGCCATTAGCAACCAGAATGCTATTGCAAGCACTTGAAAGCATCTCATCGGAGCAACGCCAATTAGCCTCACAATTAGGCATGAATGGCTGGCAACGTTTTCGTTTTCTGGAATTCCCTTATTTATGGCGACAAATGCTCCCCACAGCATCACTGATTTTTATGCTCTGCTTTGCAAGCTTTGCTACTGTGTTAGCTTTAGGCGGAGGCCCCGCCGCAACAACGGTTGAACTCGCTATTTATCAAGCATTAAGTTATGACTACGATTTACATCGTGCTGCGCTTTTAGCCCTGATCCAGCTTTTTTGTTGTTTAGGCTTAGTACTTATCAGCCAGAAGCTAAAAGGCACTCTTTTTGTGGGAAACAGTCAAAAGCAGCATTGGCGCGATCCCTATGATCCAATCTTTAGCAAAATAACCGATGGTTTAATTATCACCCTTGCGATCCTTTTTTTAGTGCCACCTATTTTAGCTGTGATCACTGATGGTCTTAATAGCCAATTTCTACGTGTTATACAACAGCCTATACTTTGGCAAGCTTTTACAACCTCACTGATTATTGCTGTTGGAGCGGGTATTGTCTGTGTTGTATTAACAATGATGTTGCTATGGAGTAGCCGAGAACTTCGCTTACGTCATTTTAAAAAAGCCGGACAAGCTATGGAAATGAGTGGTTTGATCATTCTGGCGATGCCGGGCATTGTGCTGGCAACAGGCTTTTTTCTGTTATTAAACAATACAATTGGATTACCTGAATCACCTTATATTTTAGTGATTTTAACCAACGCATTAATTGCCATTCCTTATGCCTTAAAAGTGCTGGAAAACCCGATGAATGATATCGCTTCGCGTTATAGCCTTTTATGTCAGTCGCTAAATTTGCAAGGAATAAACCGACTTCGTTGGATAGAACTACGTGCATTAAAAAAACCAATCTCACAAGCACTTGCCTTTGCTTGTGTTATTTCTATTGGTGATTTTGGTATTGTTGCCCTATTTGGTAATGAAACATTTAGAACTTTGCCTTTCTATCTTTATCAACAAATTGGCGCTTACCATACACAAGATGGTGCAGTAACAGCCATGATCTTATTGCTACTTTGCTTCTCTCTTTTTAGCCTTATAGAACGATTAGCTGGAAAATCTCATGATTAAATTAGAGCACCTTGCTTACACCTATGAACATCAACATCTCTTATTTAATTTAACGGTTAATGCAGGAGAGCGCATTGCTGTATTAGGCCCCAGCGGGGCAGGTAAAAGTACATTACTCAGTTTAATTGCCGGTTTTTTGCCATCAGAAAAAGGAAGCCTGTTTCTTAATGGGCAAGATCATACAAAAACAGTACCCGCTAAACGCCCTATTTCTATGTTATTTCAAGATAATAATTTATTTCCTCATTTGACCGTAAGGCAAAATATTGGCTTGGGATTAAATCCGGGATTAAAGCTGACGGAAGATCAAAAAGCGCTATTAGAGAGTCGAGCAGAGCAAGTAGCTCTTAGTGAATACCTTGAACGTTTACCTTCTCAATTATCAGGAGGTCAACGTCAACGTGTTGCCATTGCTCGCTGCCTCGTTCGCGAACAACCTATTTTGTTACTTGATGAGCCTTTTTCTGCACTCGATCCCGCTTTACGTATTGAGATGTTGGCACTACTCGAGCAACTTTGCCGTGAAAAAGCGTTAACCCTATTGATGGTTTCTCATAGCTTAGAAGATGCCGTAAAAATCGCCTCAAGAGCGATTGTGATAGATAATGGTATGATTGTGTATGATGGAAATACACAATCACTAATAAATGGTGAAGTGGATCAATCACTTATTTTAGGTATTCCGTTTAATTAATCTCAGCCCAAATTAACTGTATAAATAACCACTATTTTGACTATAATAAACACATCTTTAGTGAATTATTAGGTGCTCATGATTGGTCATACGGAACAAGGCTTTATTCTTACTCGCCACTGGAGCGACACACCGAAAGGTATTGTCGTCTCTTATTGGCTTGCTACAGATAATGGCCCGCGTAAAATTACTGTTCCTATGCAACGTGCAATCGGATTTGTTGCCCGCCAACATGAAACTGTTTTGCGTTCTCTCGTTAATAAAAATCCTGATATTGAAATTCGCCCTCTCGATTTAAAAGATTTCGAAAGACAGCCCGTCTTTGGCGTTTATTGCAAACAATACCGCCAACTTGTTCAACTTGAGCAACAACTTAAAGAACACCATATTCGTCTTTATGAAGCAGATATCCGCCCTCATGAACGTTATATGATGGAGCGGTTTATCACCGCGCCAGTTTGGTTTCGTTATCAGCAAAATAATATTGCTACATTAAAACCAGCACCCGAGTATCGCCCTGCACTTCGAACGGTCTCTTTAGATATCGAAACCAGCGAGTTTGGTGAGCTTTACTCTATTGGGCTTGCAGGCTGTGGTGATGATGTGGTGTTTATGCTTACTGATGAGTTGCCCGCAGAGTATGAAAGCCTGCAATCTGAAGGCTATCGCTTATGCTATGTCAGTAGCCGATTGCGTTTAATTGAAAAGTTAAATGAGTGGATGCAACATTACGATCCTGATGCGATTATCGGTTGGAATTTAATTCAATTCGATCTGCGTATTTTGTACACACATGCCCAACGTTATGGCGTCAGTTTATTATTAGGTCGCCAAAACAGTCCGTTAGAATGGCGAGAGCATGGATTTAAAAAAGGTCATTTCTTTGCTTCGGCTCAAGGTCGTTTAATTATCGATGGTATCGATGCTTTGAAAATGGCGACATGGAATTTCCCCTCTTTTAGCCTCGAATCCGTCGCTCAAACACTATTAGGTGAAGGTAAAGCCATCGATACACCTTACGCCAGAATGGACGAAATTAATCGACGTTTTAAAGAAGATAAGCCCGCACTGGCTTATTATAATTGGCAAGACTGTGTCTTAGTTAATCGTATCTTTGATGCCACATCGCTTATGGCATTCTTATTAGAGAGAGCTTGTGTTACGGGGCTTTCCGTTGATAGAAGCGGAGGATCTGTGGCTGCGTTTACACACCTCTACCTCCCTTCAATGCATCGCATTGGATACGTTGCACCTAACCAAGGTGAAAAACCCGAAGAGCATAGCCCCGGTGGTTTTGTCATGGATTCGGCTCCCGGCTTATATGATTCTGTTGTTGTGCTTGATTACAAAAGCCTTTATCCCTCTATTATTCGTACTTTTTTAATCGACCCCGTAGGAATGATTGAAGGAATGCACCAACCTGATGAAAAGTTTTCTATTTCTGGATTTCGTCAGGCACGATTTTCGCGAGAGTTACACTGTTTACCTGCTATTGTGTCGCAAATTTGGCATGAAAGAGATAACGCGAAATTACATAAAAACACCCCACTCTCTCAAGCTCTCAAAATTATTATGAATGCTTTTTATGGCGTTTTAGGCTCTGTGGGTTGTCGCTTTTTTGATCCTCGTTTAGCATCTTCCATTACGCTGCGAGGCCATGAAATTATGAAAAAAACACGAGAATTAATTGAAGCCAAAGGTTATCAAGTTATTTATGGCGATACGGATTCAACCTTTGTTTGGCTGAAATCACCTCACACAGAACAACAAGCACAACAGATTGGATATCAATTAGTACAAGATGTTAACCAGTGGTGGAAAACACATCTTTTTGAAAATTATCAACTAGATTGCAAATTAGAATTAGAATACGAAACCCATTATCGTCGCTTTTTAATGCCCACTATTCGAGGTATGGAGACAGGTAGCAAGAAACGCTACGCCGGACTCAGCAATGATAAAATGGTGTTTAAAGGATTAGAAACTGTCAGAGCAGATTGGACACCTCTCGCTCAAAAATTTCAACAAGAGCTTTATACACGCATTTTTCATCAACAACCTTATCAGCAGTTCATTCGTGATTATGTCGCAGATACGCTTGCGGGAAAATATGATGAGAGATTAGTGTACCGTAAACGGTTACGTCGAAAATTATCAGAATATCAGCACCACGTCCCCCCTCATGTCAAAGCAGCACGTAAGGCGGATGAATATAATTTATCCCAAAATAGACCTCAACAATATCAGCAAGGCGGTTGGATTAGTTATATAATTACCCTCTTGGGGCCTGAACCATTAGAACACATTACCGCTGCACCTGATTACGAACACTATATCAACAAGCAGTTAATGCCGATTGCAGATGCAATCCTACCTTTTATACAAGATGATTTTTCAACCTTGTTAAATGGGCAAATGACACTCTCATTTTAAGTTGTGTCATTTTGCAGGTGACGGTTTGCTTTGCATCTATTAACATAACGCCCCTTTGGTGATAATTAGCTTTTCTTTGTTCAAGGAAGAAGCACTTTTTATCCCGCAGATTTTAATGACAACACCGCAATACTGCATTCATTAATAATTCCTAAATTATATATTTGAGAGCTGAGTTTATATATATGCCTTTTACTCTTGGTCAACGTTGGATTAGCGATACTGAAAGCGAGCTTGGACTGGGTACTGTTGTGGCAATTGATGCCCGTATGGTCACCCTACTTTTTCCTGCCTGTGGCGAAAACCGCCTTTACTCCCGTCATGATGCCCCAATAACACGGGTGATGTTCAATGCAGGAGATACCGTCACCAGTCACGAAGGCTGGAAACTCGCCATCGATAACGTTGTAGAAGATAACGGCCTACTTATCTACCATGGTGTACGTTTAGACACTGAAGAGCCAGCACAATTACGTGAAGTGTTCTTAGATAACAAACTCACTTTTAATAAGCCGCAAGATCGCCTCTTTGCAGGTCAAATAGACCGTATGGATCGCTTTGCATTACGCTACCGCGCACGTAAGTTTATGAGCGAGCAGTTTAAGCAAGCGCAAAGTGGTTTACGAGGTATTCGCGCCAGCCTTATCCCTCATCAGCTCTATATCGCCAATGAAGTGGGTAAACGTCATAACCCTCGCGTATTATTAGCGGATGAAGTTGGTTTAGGTAAAACAATTGAAGCCGGTATGATTATCCACCAGCAATTAATGGATGGCCGTGCTGAGCGTGTGTTGATTATTGTGCCTGAAAGCTTACAACATCAGTGGTTAGTTGAAATGTTACGCCGTTTCAATCTACGTTTCTCACTGTTTGATGATAGCCGTTATAGCGAATCTTTATTAGATAGCGATAATCCATTTGAAACAGAACAGATGATCATCTGCTCTTTAGATTTTGTGCGTAAAAACAAGCAACGTTTTGAACACTTAGTCGAAGCAACATGGGATATGTTAGTTGTCGATGAAGCTCATCACCTTGTTTGGAGTGAAGATGCACCAAGCCGTGAATATCAAGTAATTGAAGAGTTAGCGGAATCTATTCCTTCTGTATTGCTATTAACCGCAACCCCAGAGCAGTTAGGTCAAGAAAGCCACTTTGCCCGTTTACGTCTGCTTGATCCAAGTCGTTTCCATGACTACAACGAATTTATTAATGAGCAACAAAAATATCGCCCTGTTGCCGATGCTGTCACTATTTTGCTATCAGAAGATGATTTAAATACCGAACAACAAAATATCATCAGCGAAATGATCAGCGAGCAAGATGTTGAGCCATTACTGAAAGCGGCAAATACGCAAGGTGAAGAACGTACTAAATCTCGCCAAGAACTTATCCATATGTTAATGGACAGGCATGGAACGGGTCGTTTGTTATTCCGTAACACACGTTCTGGTGTTAAAGGTTTCCCTAATCGCTTACTTCATGCGATCAAAATGCCACTGCCAACACAATATCAAACTGCGATTAAAGTGGCTGAGATTATGGCAGCCAAAAAAAGCCTCGAAGTTCGTGCAAAAGAGATGCTCTACCCTGAACGTATTTACCAAGAGTTTGAAGGTGAAAACGCAACATGGTGGAACTTTGACCCTCGCGTTGAATGGTTATTGGGTTTCTTAACTGCAAATCGTAATGAAAAAGTACTGGTGATTTGTGCTCAAGCCGCAACAGCGCTGCAATTAGAGCAAGTTTTACGTGAGCGTGAAGGTATTCGTGCAGCAGTCTTCCACGAAGGTATGTCATTACTTGAACGCGATCGCGCTGCAGCTTATTTTGCTTCTGAAGAAGAAGGTGCACAAGTTCTGCTATGTTCAGAAATCGGCTCTGAAGGACGTAACTTCCAGTTTGCTAATCAACTGGTTATGTTTGATCTGCCATTTAACCCTGATTTACTCGAACAACGTATTGGTCGTCTCGATCGTATTGGCCAAAACCGCGATATTGATATTAGCATTCCTTATCTTGAAGGTACGGCTCAATCTGTATTATTACGCTGGTATCATGAAGGCTTAGATGCCTTTGAGCATACTTGTCCGACAGGACGTACTATTTATGACAGCAAATATGATGCTCTCGTTAATTACCTTGCACAACCTAATGAGTTAGCTGATTTTGATGACTTTATTGTCGCTTGTCGTAAACAGCATGATGAAATGAAGCTCAAACTTGAGCAAGGCCGTGACCGCCTATTAGAAATGCACTCTAACGGTGGTGAAGTCGGTGTTGAGTTAGCGGGTGAAATTGCAGCACAAGATAACGATCCTGAATTAGTGAACTTTGTACTGAACTTGTTTGATATCGTTGGTATTAATCAAGAAGATCGTAGTGATAGCTTAATTATTTTAACGCCATCTGATCATATGTTAGTGCCCGATTTCCCTGGTTTACCGCAAGATGGTTGCACTATCACATTTGATAGAGAGCAAGCGCTATCTCGTGAAGATACTCAATTTATCAGTTGGGAACACCCTATTATCCGTAATGGCTTAGATTTAATTTTATCTGGCGATACAGGAAGTTGTGCCGTTTCTTTATTGAAAAATAAAGCATTACCAGTGGGAACGCTGTTAGTTGAACTGATTTATGTCGTAGAAGCACAAGCACCTAAACATCTTCATTTAAGCCGTTTCTTACCTGCAACACCGGTGCGCTTATTACTTGATCTAAAAGGTAATAATCTTGCATCTCAAGTTGAGTTTGAAAGCTTTAACCGTCAATTAAATGCTGTTAATCGTCATACTTCTAGCAAATTAGTCAATGCAGTACAAAGTGAAGTCCACCATGTACTGAAAACGTCTGAACCTTTAATGGAAGTCGAAGCGAAAGAACTTATCCAAAAAGCGAAAGAAGAAGCAGATCGCGTGCTAACTCATGAATTATCGCGCTTAGAAGCTTTACGTGCGGTAAACCCAAATATTCGTGATGATGAAGTCGAAGCAATTGAAAATGAACGTGCTCATATTCTTAATCATTTAGATGAAGCAACGTGGCGTTTAGACTCAATTCGCTTAATTGTCGTTACCCACCAATAATCACCGTTAAAGCGGGGAGTATTTTACTCCCCGTTGTTTTGATGAGATATCCGCCATGATGGAAGTGTATAACCCGCCGACTGATCCTTGGTTACATGTTTTATATCAAGATGAGCATATTATTGCTGTCAATAAACCCAGCGGATTACTATCAGTACCGGGCAAAGCGCCAGAGCATAACGACAGTATTATGTCACGCATTAAAGCAGAATTTCCGAATGCTGAGTGTGTACATCGCCTTGATATGGCAACGAGTGGCGTTATCGTTGTTGCACTTAACAAAGAAGCAGAGCGCGAACTAAAGCGCCAATTTCGTGAGCGTGAGCCGAAAAAAACCTATATTGCTCGCGTTTGGGGACATATCGAAAAAGAAGAAGGGTTAGTTGATTTACCTTTGATTTGTGATTGGCCTAATCGACCAAAACAGAAAGTCTGTCATGAAACTGGGAAAGCGGCGCAAACTTTTTATGAAGTGTTGGAATATGAAGAGAATGCGACAAGAGTGAAATTATCGCCAATTACAGGGCGTTCACATCAATTGCGGGTACATATGTTAGCGTTGGGGCATCCTATTTTAGGGGATCGCTTTTATGCACATCCGCAGGCAAGAGCGATGGCATCTCGCCTGCAGTTACATGCTCAGGAATTATTTATTACGCATCCTGCTTTCCGATCCCCGATACATTTTGAATGCCTTGCCGATTTTTAGTGTCTTATGACACTAAAACAGTCACTGAACTCAATGAAGCAAGGAGCAGACAAAGTGCTAATCCCATAACCCCAACAAGAACACGGACGTTTGACATGGATATAGTTCCTTTTTTAAGAGAAGAGAGAATGAAATAATTAAATTTCACTTATATTTTACCGTGATAAATAATAAACTCAACTCAACCTAAGTTATCTCTATCACGGAATAATTCTCTCTTTTCTCATCTTCTTTTACAAGATGTTAACGAAATCCTTTTTCTTTTTTAATCAAATCGTAAGCAACTTGTATAGACTGTGCTTTTTGTTTTGCAATTTCCATCATTTCTGGCGGTAAACCTTTCGCAACAAGTTTATCCGGATGATGTTCCCCCATTAATTTTCGGTAAGCTCTCTTTATGGTTTTAACATCATCATTCTCATCAACGCCAAGTACCTTACACGCATCAGAGAGCGTTGGGCCTTGGGGTTGAGGCTGATACCCCTGCCCACTTTGATAATGAAAATTCTGACCAGCCTGCATCATTGCTAATATATGTTCAAAATGCGCACGAGAGAAACCTAACTCATCGATAATAATAAACAGCATTTTTCTTTCGTTTGGATGCAGTTGACCATCCGCAAAAGCAGCTTGTAATTGGATTTCCAGAAACATCTGAAGTAAATCACGACGACCAGCGCAAATTTGTCGAACACGTTGCAATGTGGCTCTTAATGGAAAATCAGATGATTTACCTTCTCTAAAAGCTTGTTGCGCAGCTTGGCGACCAACACCGTGCAGATTCATGCGATCCATTAATTCGTTGGCGAGAGAAATATCGGTTTGAGTCACTCGCCCTTTTGATTTTGTCAGGTGTCCTAAAACTTGAAAGGTTGCAGCAAAGAAAAAAGCTTGTCTATCACGTGTATAGCGCCCACCACTTCCTAATTTACTTCGTTGCATGTCATAGAGATGCCCGAGAAAAACACCAATAACAATGCCCCAAAAGCCTATTCCAGCAAAACTACCAATGGTAAGGCCTAATAATTTTCCCCAATAGCGCATAGACTCCTCAAATCTTCAATGCTCTGACTGCAATTTTGCATTATCATACTATTCATTTGCTTGCACACCTAACACCAAGCAACCTCTAAATAGACTTTTTCTTAAAATGAAGAGATTTACTGTTTCTCTTTGGACAGAGGTAATGCTGTTTTCGTTTAAATTGTGTTAAAGTAAAATGAGTGACCAAACGAATAACTTTAGCGTTGTTATACAGCACGAAATACCGCATCAGCGCGGTGTTTTTTTGTTTCTAATAAGGCTATAACCCTATTTCAACACAGAAACATCGAAAAAATGAGGCTTACGCCTATTTTTCGGTTACCGTTAGAACAATGTTCAGAACGTTGGGCTGGTGTCGCATAACTCCCTGCGTTAGTTTCTAGCTGTTTATCAGCACGAAGCCACTGATGACGGAAGCACATAAATACTTATGAAAAAAAGTTATCCCACACTGCTGGCCACCCTAGTTTGGGCCACAATATACGGTCAGCCTGCTTATGCTGATCTTGCCTCCCAATGTTTACTGGGAGTTCCTGTTTATAACAAACCATTAGTACAAGGCGATCCTAACAGCTTGCCTGTCACCATTACCGCAAATGATATGCAGGGTGAATATCCTCGCATGGTCAAATATAAAGGTAATGTTGATATTAAACAGGGAAACCAAACCTTAAGTGCCGATAGTGTTGAACTGACACAGACTGAGGGAGAAACACCATTAAGAATGGTCACTGCAACGGGGAATGTGTCTTATGATGATCCTCAAATCATCTTAAAAGGTCCTCGTGCTTGGTCTAATCTTAATAATAAAGATACGGATATTGAGCAAGGTGATTACCAAATGGTTGGCCGCCAAGGCCGTGGTTACGCTGATAAAATGCAAATGCGTGGCGAAAACCGCTATACCATTATGGATAAAGGCATGTTCACGTCTTGTTTACCGGGAGATAGTAGCTGGAGCGTTGTCGGCTCAGAGGTTATTTTAGACCGTGAAGAACAAGTCGCTGAAATCTGGAATGCACGTTTTCGTGTAGCCAATGTACCTATCTTTTATAGCCCTTATCTTCAATTACCTATTGGTGATAAACGCCGCTCTGGTTTCTTAATTCCTAACGGAAGCTATTCTCGTAGTTCAGGCTTTGATTTCTTACTGCCTTATTACTGGAACATTGCCCCTAATTATGATGCAACCATCAGTACTAACTATATCAGTCGTCGTGGTTTAAAATTAGATAATGAATTCCGTTATTTAACCACTCCGGGACGCGGTACGATTGCTGTTGATTGGATTAATCACGATAGCCAATACAATAAAGATAAAGACGAAAATAAAGCGGGCTATCTTCCTCGTGATACAGCAAATCGTTGGTTATTCTACTGGGGACACAGTGGTGTGATGAATAATGTGTGGCGATTTAATATCGACTACACAAAAGTAAGTGATAACAAATACTTCACTGATTTTACCTCTCAATATGGTAACACCACAGATGGTTATGCAACTCAGAAATTTAGTACGGGTTATGCACAACAGAACTGGAATGCCACATTAACCACTAAACAGTTCCAAGTCTTCTCTGATAATAAAGATGCAAAAGCTTATCGCGCAGAGCCACAGCTTGATCTCAATTATTACAAGAATGATATAGGGCCGTTTGATTTCCGTACTTACGCTCAATTTGCTCGCTTTACCAGCGTCGGAGATAATATTCCTGAAGCAAATCGTTTTCATATTGAGCCAACGATTTCACTCCCTGCATCTACAGGCTGGGCAAGCTTTAATAATGAATTGAAGTTAATGGCAACCCATTATGACCAAGATATTCCTGACGCGTATAAAAAAAATAACCCTAATAAATTAGATGACAGTGTTAATCGTGTATTACCACAGTTTAAATCTGATATGAAAGTGGTTTTTGAGCGTCAATACCAAACTAACGATATTACGCAAACCCTTGAGCCACGAGTGCAATATCTTTATGTTCCTTATAAAGATCAGTCAAATATCAATAACTTTGACTCCGCATTATTACAATCAAACTATGGCGGACTTTTCCGCGATAGAATGTATGGTGGTTTAGACCGCATTGCATCTGCAAACCAATTAACCACTGGTGTCACTTCGCGTTTTTATGATAGCGAATTAGTTGAACGTTTTAACGTTTCTGTAGGTCAAATTTACTTCTTTGAGCGTCCTAAAACGGGTTCATCTAATGAAATTATCAACAGTAAAGATGAAACAGGCTCAATGGTATGGGCGGGTGATGCATATTGGCGGATCACTGATACTGTCGGTATGCGTGGTGGTTTACAATATGACCGTCGCTTAGGTAGCGTCTCAATGGGCGATGCTGTTATGGAATATCGCGCAGATAGCGATCATCTTCTACAGTTAAGCTATCGTTATGTTGATCGTGACTATATCCAAGCAACGCGTGTTCGCCCTTACGATGGTGGTATTAATAAACTTCCTGAATACCAAAAAGGTATTTCACAAGTCGGTGTCGTAGGAAGTTGGCCATTAGCAGAACGTTGGGGTCTTGTGGGTGCTTATTACTTTGATACCAAAGAATCAGAGCCTGTTAGCCAAATGGTTGGTCTACAATACAATACCTGTTGCTGGGCTGTGAATGTGGGTTATGAACGAAAAATTGTTGGCTGGAAAGTTGACCACAGCGATATTGATAATAAATGGTCTGTCAATGTGGAACTCAGAGGCCTAAGTAACAATCATAGTTTGGGTAGCCAGAAAATGCTTGAACGCGGTATCTTACCTTATCAAAGAGCATTCTGATTTAATCAGACTACGGAATTGGCTGAATGAATATGTCACCCCGCAATAAGATGCGGAAAATACATAATGGGAAACTTATGAAAAATTGGAAAACGCTGTTTATCGGCTTAATGATCACGGTCGGTGCAGCTACCAGCTCAACAACATTTGCTGCACAAGAATTAAACCGTGTATCGGCTATCGTCAATAACGGTGTCGTTCTAGAAAGTGACGTCAATAGAATGTTACAGACGGTCAAAATGAACGCGAAAAGCGCGGGTCAAGAAATGCCTGATGAGCAAGTTCTTCGCCAACAAATTCTAGAGCGTTTGGTCATGGATAACATCATTTTGCAAATGGCACAGCAAATGCAAATTGATATTCCTGATGCTGCGGTAGAATCTACCATTCAAGGTATTGCTGCTGAAAATAACATTTCACTTGATCAAATGAAAAAGCGCCTCGCAGCCGATGGTATTTCTTACAACGATTATCGCCAAGATATTCGTAAAGAGATGATGTTAGCAGAAGTTCGTAACAATGAAGTGCGTCGTCGTATTACTATTTTACCTCAAGAAGTTGATTCTCTTGCTAAGCAAATCGAAGGCCAAGCAAGTCAAAGTATTGATCTAAACCTGAGCCATATCTTAATTCCATTATCAGAAAACCCTGCACCAGCAGAAATGGAAAAAGCGAAACAAGTCATTACTCGCATTATGAATCAGCTTAAAAATGGTGCAGATTTCGGTAAATTAGCTGCAACTTATTCTGCTGATCCACAAGCTTTAAATGGCGGTAATATGGGTTGGGCATCTATTGATGAATTACCCACTCTGTTTGCTAAAGAATTAGCAAATGCGCAAAAAGGCCAAATCGTAGGACCTCTTCACTCTGGTGTTGGCTTACACATTATCAAAGTAAACGATATTCGTGGTGGAACTAATACCCTTTCCGTTACAGAAGTGAAAAGCCGTCATATTCTGCTAAAAAGCTCACCAATCATGAATGATGAGCAAGCCTATGCCAAGTTACAGCAGATCTCTGCCGATATTCGCAGTGGTAAAATGACCTTTGCTGATGCAGCAAAAGAGTACTCTGAAGATCCAGGTTCAGCATTACGTGGCGGTGAGTTAGGATGGTCAATGCCTGATGTTTACGATCCGGCATTCCGTGATGCGTTAATGCGCTTAAATAAAAATGAATTAAGCCAACCTGTTCGCTCAAACTTTGGCTGGCATTTAATTGAATTAGAAGACACACGTAGTGTTGATAAAACAGATGCCGCAAATAAAGAACAAGCATACCGTTTACTCTTCAACCGTAAATTTAATGAAGAAGTACAAAACTGGATGCAAGAGCTACGAGTTGGGGCTTATGTGAAAATAATGAACGAGAATAATGCAAACTAAGCAAATAAAACCACTTGTTATCACCCCCGGCGAACCAGCCGGGGTTGGTCCTGACCTTATTATCTCATTAGCACAAATGAGTTGGGATTTACCTTGGGTTGTTTGTGCTGATCCTCAATTACTTAAAACAAGAGCAGAATTGTTAAACCTGCCTCTTTCATTAGTTGAATACGATCCTGCCTCGCCACCTCAAACACACACACCAAGTCAAATTTGTGTACTCCCAATCGCACTGCACACTAATGTCATTCCAAGTACATTAGATACGCGCAACGGATTATACGTTGTAGAAACATTAGCTCGTGCTTGTGATGGCTGCCTAAATGGCGAATTTTCAGCACTCGTAACTGGACCAGTTCATAAAGGCATTATTAATGATGCCGGTGTGCATTTTACAGGGCACACCGAGTTTTTTGCTGATCGTAGCCATTGTGAACGTGTCGTCATGATGCTGGCAACAGACACATTAAGAGTCGCATTGGCAACCACACATTTACCACTACGAGATGTGGCGGATGCAATTACAGGTGAGCTTCTGCATGAAATAATCACCATTTTAAACCACGATTTAAAAACCAAATTTGGTATAGCAGAACCTCAAATTTACGTTTGTGGCCTTAATCCTCATGCAGGAGAAAGCGGTCATATGGGACGTGAAGAAATTGATATTATTGAGCCTACATTAACACAATTACGTCAGCAAGGAGTTCATCTTCATGGACCTTATCCTGCTGATACCTTATTCCAACCTAAATATTTAACACATGCTGATGCGGTGCTTGCGATGTATCACGATCAGGGATTACCTGTGCTAAAATATGAGGGTTTCGGTCGCGCCGTGAATATAACTCTTGGCCTTCCTTTTATCCGTACTTCTGTTGATCATGGCACCGCCCTTGAGCTTGCAGGTACGAAAAGCGCAGATGCTGGCAGTTTTTGCACCGCATTAAATTTAGCCATTAATATGATACAAAATTGTAATGAATAATAGAGTCCATCAGGGGCACTTTGCCCGCAAACGCTTCGGGCAGAACTTTTTAACAGACAGCTATATTATTGAAAGTATTGTTGAATCCATTTATCCTCAACCCGGTGAAGCCATTGTTGAAATTGGCCCAGGTTTAGGGGCAATTACAGAGCCAGTAGGCGCAAGAATGGATAAAATGACGGTCGTAGAAATTGACCGTGATTTAGCCGCTCGTTTAGAAGTTCATCCTACATTAAAAGACAAGCTGACCATTATTCAGCAAGATGCTATGACTATCGATTTTGCACAATTAGCAAAAGAGCGTCAGCAGCCTCTGCGTGTTTTTGGTAACTTGCCTTATAACATTTCGACACCGCTCATGTTCCACTTATTCAGTTTTGCTGATGCAATTTCTGATATGACATTTATGTTGCAAAAAGAAGTGGTTAATCGCCTTGTTGCTGGTCACGGCAGCAAAACTTATGGTCGCTTAAGTGTGATGGCGCAATATTATTGCCAAATCATCCCTGTACTTGAAGTTCCACCTACTTCATTTAAACCAGCACCTAAAGTTGATTCAGCGGTTGTTCGCTTGATCCCTTATAAAGAAAAACCATACCCAGTAACGGATATTGCAATGCTTAGCCGTATTACCGCTCAAGCATTTAATCAACGCCGTAAAACACTACGTAATAGCTTAGGCGGATTACTTACAGCTGAAGATATGATAGCACTTGATATCGATCCAACTGCAAGAGCAGAAAATATTTCTGTTGAGCAATACTGTAAAGTGGCAAACTGGTTATCGCAAAAGCAAGACTCACAAGCATAAGATAAAGCCAGAGACAGGAGGCACTATGTTCACCTCATCAAAAGTGGCGATACAGGTACAAAGCGTTTACATTGAAAGCCAATCTTCCCCTGAAGATGAGCGATATGTTTTCGCTTATACCATATCAATTCATAATTTGAATAAATGTGCCATTCGCCTCCTGCGCCGCTATTGGTTGATCACCAATGCACAAGGTAATACCACTGAAGTTCGAGGTGAAGGTGTTGTCGGCGAACAGCCGCTTATTGAGCCTGGCACACAGTACCGCTATACCAGTGGTGCCGTTCTTGAAACACCGATGGGAACAATGGAAGGCCATTATGAAATGATTGACACTGATGGTCGATTATTTCAAATAGAGATCCCCGTTTTCCGCCTTGCTCTTCCAACATTAATAAACTAACTATGGCAACTTATTTAATTGGTGATATTCATGGCTGTTACCATGAACTGCGCCACCTTCTTGATAAAGTCAGTTTCGATCCTACACAAGACACCTTGTGGTTAACGGGTGATCTTGTTGCACGAGGCCCTGACTCACTCGAAGTACTACGCTTTGTAAAAAGCTTAGGCACTTCACTTAAACTCGTCTTGGGTAATCATGATCTTCATCTTTTAGGTGTATTTGCAAAAATTAGCCGCAATAAACCAAGAGATAAGCTGAATGACTTACTCAATGCACCAGATGTAGATGAATTAATTAATTGGCTAAGACGCCAACCTGTACTGCAAGTTGATGAAGACAAGAAAATCATTATGGCTCACGCAGGGATCACGCCGCAATGGGATTTAGAAACAGCAAAAATGTGTGCTCGTGAAGTCGAAGCTATTCTAAGTAGTGATAGCTACCCTTTATTTATTAACTCAATGTATGGCGATCTACCGAACAATTGGTCACCAGAGCTTTCAGGTCTAGCGCGCTTACGCTTTAGCACTAATGCACTCACACGTATGCGTTACTGCTTTCCTAATGGTCAGCTTGATATGATATGCAAAGATAAACCCCAAGAAGCGCCCACACCATTAAAGCCTTGGTTCGATTTACCAAGTCAATTACCTGAAGGTTATAGCATTATATTTGGGCATTGGGCCTCTCTTGAAGGGAAAGGCACTCCTGATAATGTTTATGCGTTAGATACAGGATGTTGTTGGGGAGGAAATCTCACTTGCTTACGTTGGGAAGATAAACAGTACTTCACTCAATCTAGTCTTTCTGCTCCCAAATAACTCACTTATTATCCCCTTCCTACTTCAAGCGCAAAAATGGCTACATTGCGTTTTGCGCTATGTTGATTTAATCCTCACATATTACCTAAATTACTCTTTTTTCTTCTAAAGAGAACGTTTTATACACAAAAACGAACACCTAAAAATATTCATAAATTTAATCTTTAATAATCAATGTGTTATTTTTTTTCACGGTAAAATAAGTATAAAAAAACACGATATTGAGAATAAAAAATCTCTATATTGATTAATATCTCATATATTATTCTTATAAAATGAGTTTATTAAAATATAAATAATGGTTGGTTTAAAATAATGCTCTTTTTATAAAAAGAAATATTTAAGTAGAATAATAAATCTTAATTCTTATTATTTTTATATTAATAAAATAGGAATAATAAAAAGGGAGATATTTAATCTCCCTTTTTATTTAATTCTTGTTATTTTCTTCTTTTTAATATTTCGAAGCAGTAGTTATGTGAGTTATTTTCATCTGCTTCGTGGTATTCCATGAAAGTAGAATCCCACTCATCAGGCTCATAATCTGGGAATGTTGTATCACCGATAACTTCAGCATCGATGTGAGTGAGATAGAGTGTATTTGCCATAGGCAGAAATTGCTCATACACTTTACCACCACCTATCACCATGATTTCTTCATGATTTTCAGCTGCTTGCAAAGCTTCTTCTACAGATTTAACCCAAACAACATCGCTATCTGTTCCTGGCTGGCTACTTAAAACAATATTAAGACGATTCGGTAAAGGACGTCCAATAGACTCATAAGTCACCCGGCCCATAATAACGGGTTTATTTAGCGTATTCTTTTTAAACCATGCGAGGTCACCCGGTAATGTCCAAGGCATTGCCTTTTCCATACCAATAATGCGATCCATCGCTAATGCTGCGATTAAACTAATATTCATTTACACACCTACGGGTAAAGATGGGAAAAAACTGTTCACACTATACGTAAAGCTAAAACCTGAGTCGATACAAATTATGCTTCCTTGATAATAAATAATTGCTTTATACTCGAAGTGTTAACTTAATCATATAAGATTCAATCATTATAATATTGTTATATACAAGGCGCTATTATGCTTGAAACTTCTTTAGTTGTTTTTACAATTGCTTTACTCGGTATGATTTCACCAGGCCCTGACTTTTTTCTCGTTGTAAAAAATGCAGCGCGTTATCAACGATCTGCGGCAATGATGACTGCAATGGGAATTGTGGCAGCATTACTTGTACATATGTCATATTGTGTTGCAGGTATTGCCGTTCTTATCACAACAACGCCTTGGCTCTTTTCCATTTTGAAATATGCAGGTGCTGTTTATTTGCTATGGATCGGTTTTCAGAGTTTGCTTTCAAAATCTAATCATTCGATTGATGAAGAATCAGATAAGCATTCGCAGATCAGCTTTAAAAAAGCCTTTATGCAAGGTTTCCTCTGTAATTTACTTAATCCTAAAGCCACCTTGTTCTTTCTTGCCGTTTTCACACAGGTGTTAAGTGTTGATTCAAGTATTGGTGAAAAATTGTGGTATGCCTTTATTATTTGGGGCTTAGCCATAGTTTACTGGCCTTTATTGGTTTTATTAATTCAAAGTGCACCTGTCAGAAAAGTGCTTAATAAAGTCCAAAAAGTGATTGATAAAGTACTCGGTGTTGTACTGATTGGTTTAGGCATTAAAGTTGCATTGAGCTAACTGCATTCTTGGAGCAAAGCATCTATCAAGATGCTTTATCCTGCTTGTATAGCAGAAAATATATCTAGTATTTGTTCCATTCTAATAATATATTGTTCTTGCGGCATACCTATAATCATTTCATCATCATCTAATGAATTTACTATCTCTTCAATTCTTTGTGTAATTAACATTCTGTTTTTATTTATATTATATACAATTTTACTATTTTCTTTTTTATTATATAAAGTATTAATCCATGCTTCTTGTGTTTTAACGTAATTATCAGCATTACTATATTTTTGAAATGCGTCATCAATTATTTTTTCAATTAATTCCTTTTTTATTCCTAAATTTACTTTCAATTCAGAAACAAATTTTCCAATATTTATTGTCTTAACTACTTTATTAAACAGAGAATTACTTATTTCAAAAGAATATTTATTATATTTTATTGATTTAAGAATATCATCTACTAATGTAACAAAGCATCCATCCCCTTTTTCTCTTAAACAAGAATTAATAATAAACAAAAAAACATTGTTATTTATATCATTATTAACATCTAATGTGATAATATTAAATAAATTAACAATCTCATCGACATGGAATTTTTCACCTACAAAATCCCGAAAATTAATCTTGTCTAAATTTTTATAACCATTAAGTAATTTATCAATTAAAATCAAATCAGCTTTAGTTTTCACATTTCTTTTTACAAATGAACTTATTATCTCACTCTTATCATTATGATTATTATTATTATCTAATTTAAAAAATAAATCCATCATACTAACTTTATCTAAAGTAATATCATTAATATCTTTCACCTTACACAGATAAGCATTAGCATTGAGTTGATTATAAAAATAATCACTTATTTTATTTCTACAACTTTCAACACTTTTCTTTATATTAAAAATTGACTTTATCTTATTAAAAATGAGAGTAAAAAAACCTTCTTTTTTTTCACTTGTAATCATTGAGTAATTAGTATTTTCTATATATTTTATCCTGTTTTTTATTTTTTCAAAAAAAGAGTTTTGAGCTTTAATATCAATATCAATGTTATTTACATTTTTATAGAGTGTTACTTTTATTTCATTTCCCATTGTTACCTCACTTTTCATCACCTTTTTATATTCTTATATTAAAAAAAAATTTTAAATACAAAAAAAAGCCCTTAGTAATAAGGGCTTTAAATATCAAAAAACAAATAATATTTAGAAATTAATTTTTAGTGTTGCATTGATACCACTTGAGCTTACATCACTATTATATTGACCTTGGTAAGAAATACCGAAAGTCGTTGATTTGCTTAATTGCGCATCAACACCTAAGCCAACACCAAATAGATTATCCAGTTTGCCACCACGTAATGTTGTATCACCAGAATTGGATAAGAAGAGGCGTGATTCAGGACGATTATCACCAAATAAATGACTTGCAGAAATATCGCCTTTTAAAGCCATATTAACGTTGCCAGCCATAAATGGATATCCACCACGTAAACCAATAGTACCGACTTGAATATCTTGCGAATCAGTCTTAGTGGTAAATTTCATATTACCGACATTTTCATTGATATCATCAGTTGATACACGCAACCAGCTAAATCCTGCATATGGCTCAATAGAGTACTGATTAGTATTAAATTGAGTATAAGCACCTTCTAAGAAAATTTGAGTAATTTTTGCATCATAACTTGTAGAGTTATAACCTGCATTTTGTCCTACCCAAAGTGTCCTTTTTGCATCTCTATCTTGGTTAGTATGTGTGAAACCATAGTTTAATGAAGCCACGTCATACAGATTAGACACACCATAAGCACCAATATGGATATCGTTACTGTCTATTTTGCCGTGTTCATTACCTTTATATTTGGTTGAACCGGCACCAAAGAAGAGGCCCGCTTTGGTATTTTCAGTCACATCAATTTCTGCACCTAATAAGCCGACATAGAAATCAACATCCATATTACTATGACCATAATCAGCACTGCCCCATTGGCCAATACCTGTCATCCAAATACGTGCATTGCTATTATCCAATTTAGCATAACGGCCTTGACCAATACCCATTGCTTGATCTTTCACAGTACGTGTTAAACCTAACACATTCACGACACTTGCACTGTTAGCATTAAGATACATATCACTGCCCAATGACTCATAAGTCTTATTCAGATCTCTTTCATTCATTGGTAATACCGCATTGAATAAATCACCACGACCATTGCTATCTAATGTATTCGCAATAGAGCGACCATTTTCATTATTAGCAAATGTGGCTAAAGACGTGTTTTCTTTCTTACTTAATGTACCTGTAATTGTGTTGTCTTTTACAGAAACATTTTTATCGAATAATGCATAATCACTATTTGGATTGTTATTTGCTAACATTTTAGTTTTAGTGCGGTTATCAACTAAATTGTCCGCATTAACGGTGCCTGTCGCGACTGTATTATTAAGATAGATATCTTTTAATTGACCTTCGTTATCGGCACCAACATCTAAACTTGCACCTTTATTTAAGGCCATATCACCAACATTAACATCATGTCCAACGGTAACTAAATAAGCCCCTTTATCGTTGATATTGATATTCGCTTTATGACTCTCATTTGATGCTAATTGGCCTTTTTGTGTAAAAGTATCGTTATAGCGATCAATAACACTGAATTTACCACCGTTGACATTAACTGCTTCAGTGCCAAACGATTCGGTAAAGCCATATAATGTTCCTTGCTCGACTGTTGTACCGCCACGATAAGTATTATCGCCAGTCATAACCAATGTGCCTTCACCTTTCTTAACTAAAGCACCATCATACAAACCGGCATCAATTTTAGCTTGAATAGCATCAGCACGTTTTTGGTAATACTCTTGACGCCATTTTTCAGCATCTTCTTTACTAACAATATGGGAAGTTGGATCTGGGTTACCATCGTTGACAACAAAATCGGTTCCTAGATTGTAATCACCACCAGCCGCAATACCCTTTTCTTGATAGTCTTTCAGCCATGCTAAATCTTCTTGTTCACGTAGATCTAACGCAGTTTGTGAAATATCATTTGTCCAGACATCAAGTGGTGTCATACTTAAGTTATATTCAAATTTACCTAAGAATTGACCCGGCCCATACATCCCTTTATCTAAATCTGGGGTACCCCAGCCATAACGCACATCAGGCGTACCTTCAGCAGCAGTCCAACTATCATATAAAGAGCCATCTGGATTACGGTGATTAGCAGTTGTAAACATCACATCACGAACTTGCATCGCATTCATTGACTCGTAACGCGACATCAATACACCCATTGCGCCTGTCACATGAGGTGCCGCCATTGATGTACCACTATATGCAGCCCAATCAGCACTACCATCTTCGTTAACAATAGAGGAATAAATAGCACGACCTGGTGCTACGACAGTCCACCATTTGGCATTACCCGCTTCATTAAAAACTTTAACAAGCTGATATCCCGATTTATCAGCTGTTTGCTCAAGTCCTGCAACCGCAATCCAATGTTTCTCTGCTTCAGGATTAAAGTAAGGATAAAGAGGACGATAATAAGGTTGAGCAAAGTCACGGTTACCTGTTGTAAAAACTTGAACAACGTTAGTACCTTTTACTGCGTCATAAGCGGCATCAACAAAGGATGGTTTATCGCCATAGACTTTTTTAAAGTAGAAATATTCGTATTCGGTTTGCGCCGTGGTATCTACTGGCATATGAACAGTTGTCTTACCGCCATCAGGTCCCAATGTTTCATTTGTATTAATAATTCGAGGGTTTGTACCCCAGCTATTATTAATCACTTGCGCACCTGCATCGACCATGGCTTTCCAGCCAGTGTAGAAATAGGTGTAATCTTGGTAAGGGCCGTAGTTGTTGCTGTCCGTTGCGCCTGTATTTCCTAAATAAACATCAGCTCCCCACGCTACCCCATGCATACCATTACCATCACGGTTTGCACCTACAGTACCTGTAACGTGTGTTCCGTGTGTATCATTCACACCTTTGATCCAGCCTCCATCAACATCAAAGGCTTGACCTTTTTCATAATGCCCACCCAATTCATGAGGGTAACGCATGCCAGTTGAGCCATATTGACCTTTAGCTTTCACTGCATGAAAACGAGCATCATTCAATTCTGGATGTGATAATAAAGCACCAGAGTCCATTACACCGATTTTGGCACCTTGCCCATGAAAACCAAGTGCATAAGCACTAGAGGCATTCATAGCTGCTAGCCCCCAGTCTTTTTGATACTCTTGGCTTTCCCAACTTTTTGCATCGCCTAATTGCCCAGCTTCTGAATATGCTACGGAATATCCAGAAAAAAGAAGTGCTGATGCAACAATGGAAAGCTGAAATATATTATTATTTATTTTATTTTTTTTATTCATTTTGTGATGGTGACTTAAAGCTATTTCTTTGTTCATTCTGTACCTTCAGTTATATTAAAATTTAATAACATTAATTAAGGATCAAAAATAAAAGACGCAAAGATTCTCTAGTTTCTAGATAAATAATTACTTGAAGGGCATCTCAAAAATATGATTTCATGCCACAAAAATAGATAGATTGACTACGTAATCACAAATTAACAGATAGATTAAACAAAAATAGATCACTTATTATTATATTACAAACAATAAAAATTAACCCATTAAAATATTAACCTCATTGATAATAATATTTAAATAAACTTAATAAAAAGAACTTAAATAAACAAACAAAAACATCAAATTGATTAACAATTTATTTTTGAGGATATTTTCTCTATTTAACTTTAGTCTAAAAAATATAATTCACATTATTTTAAGTACAAAAAAAACAGTATATTTATTTTAAAAATACTGTTTTTCTTTTAATTTGATTTAGTGTTACTACTTATTCTTTATTCCAAAGGCGTGATTTCCATTTGTCCTACCATGCCTTTATCTGCATTTTCTAATAATTGGCTATAATACAAGAAGGGAAAATGCGAATAAGATGGCTGTTTTAATTCCACCAGCAATTCACTTTGGTTGTCGATCCAAACAGTATCTTTCCAACCAAAATCCGCAGGTGTAGGCTTCTGACCATTATGGTTAATCACTTTAAAACGGGCACCTTCAATATGGAATGGTTGCGGTGTCGGTACGGTTACAAGCCAGCGCTCCCATCCATTTTGTCTACCCACTAAATCAATTCGTGAAAGCTCCCAGCGAGCATTATTTATTCCCGGAGGGCTGTTATGCAGTTGGATGGTTCTAGGCTGAATAGAGGTAGTTATTTGTGTGTCATCTACTGCTAATTGTGCAGGTGCTTTATCTGTCACTAACGACATTAATCCGGTTGGTTTAATGGTTAATACATTGGCATTACGTAGTAAATCTGAAGGTTCAAAAATACCACGGAGCCTATCCATAAAGCCGGCGCTTTGCCCTGCGGTAATTGTGACTTCACCACCTTCAGACATATCAACCAATACTTCACGTCGCTCACCCGGAGCCATTGGAATTGATTTCAGCTCTACCGGAGATGTTAATATCCCTTGATCAGAGGCGATAAGGTAAAGTGAGCGACCATCATTTGCAGTTAGTTCATAACGGCGAGCATTCGATGCATTAACTAAACGTAAGCGGATCCATCCTCTTGAGACTTCAATATAGGGATCTTCACGTCCATTGACTAACAATGTATCACCATAAAAACCATCACTAGCAGCTTCTTTATCATATTGTGGCGTACCAAAATTATCGATACGTTTATCTTGAATAATGATCGGAAAATCATTTACACCATAATGTTTTGGTAAAGGGAGAGATTTGCTCTCTTCATCTTCCACGATCCACATTCCCACCAATCCATTATAAACATGAGGTGCCATTTTAAAGGGAGTATTGGCGTGATACCAACATGTTGCTGCTTTCTGACGAATAGGCAATACCGGCGACCAATAAGCGCCGGGTGACATTAATCTTGCCGCACCACCGACTTGAGTTCCCGGAACTAATAAACCGCTCACCGTCATTGATACTGCTTCATTAAGACGGTTGCTATAAATGAGTTTTATATCATCGCCGCTTTTGACTTTGATTGTTGGTCCCGGTGTTGAGCCATTGATCCCCCAGACTTCCGCTTTTTGCGTACCATTAAACGCCCAATGCACATTTTGCAAAGTCAAAAATAGAGGCTGACCACGACGAGATTCCAACAATGGCGGTATAGGTAATTGTTTATCATTGACTGATTCAGCACGAACAGAAGAAGATATTGAGCCCAGACATACCGCTAAGCCTGAAGCCTGAATAAACTGGCGACGACTAAATGACATACTTTCTCCGCAACAAAATACAAATATTCCTATCGCATAATCAAAAATGTCGTGATAGGAAAAAAAGCTGCTGTGATTTAAAGACAAAAGGACTTAAATGAAATTACGGGAGCATAATAGCGCGGATGTGACATAAATCCTAAAAATAGTTGATAATCTGTGTTTTAAATAATTCAAAGTACATCTAGGTAGCACTGTTTCAATTAAAGCACACACAACAAATGCCCTATCAAATATATACTCTAAATAATTCAAGATGCAGCTAGGCGACAAGTGAATTAGTCGCTAGGAGCATACATAAGTATGTGACTAGTGCGAATGAACGCAGTCAACAACGCTGTAACTTGAAGTATGACGAGTATAACAATATAAGCCTGAAAATCAGGCTTATATTGTTATGATCAAAGAAACCAAATAAGTATTAATTTAATTTACCGGGAAAATCACGCTTATTCATTTCTTCAACTTCTTTATCCAGCTCTTCGATTTTCGCTTTCATAATTTGACGACATTCTTCTGCTAATTCTCGAACTTGATCTTTGGTGTATTTTGAAACATCAATTGGAGGCAACATTTCAACAATAACGTAGCCATTATTCCAACGGTTTAGCTTAATTTTATCCTGCGTTGTAGAAACACAAACCGGAATAATAGGCACACCTGCTTGAATGGCGGCATGGAATGCACCTGTTTTAAACGGTAAAAGGCCACGACCACGGCTACGAGTTCCTTCTGGGAACATCCACACAGAAATCTTCTTCAATTTAATTTGGTCAGCAACTTGTGAAATAGTGCCATGTGCTTTAGAGCGGTTTGCTCTATCAATCAAAATATTACCTGTTATCCAATATAGCTGACCAAAAAAAGGAATGAAAATTAAGCTTTTTTTACCCACTGTTACGGTGTTAGGTTGTACTGCATTTGACATCGTCACCATATCAAAATTATTTTGATGGTTTCCGATATAAATACTTGGGCCATAGCTTTCTGCTTCTTTTGGAAAACGTTCAACGAGCTTGATACCAAAAACAGTCGATAACTTGCCGAATAAGCGTCCATAAGTCATTACATGCTTAGGATTTCTTGGTGAAAACATGCAATAAATCATTCCAAACGTCACCACTATAATGGTGTAAAGAATGACAATGATGCCTCGAATAATGGCTAACATAAGTTTTAGCGTCCTAAATAGAAGTGGGTCAACAGACCCACTCAATATCAATTAAGTATTAAATTTAATTGGTTTCAATATCAATATGATCGATAACTTGAGCACCGCGAGGTAAAGAGGTTCCTCGGCGTCCACGTTTTGCTTTAAAGCTAACTAGCTCATTCATCGACATTGTCATTTTACGTTTACCGAAATGCAGTGTCACAGAGGCATTTTCAGGTAATACTCGTAACCAAGCGACGTTATCCTCACCATTTGCTGCTTGTGAAGCTGGAATAGAAACCATCTGATTTCCCTTTCCTTTTATCATCGTTGGTAATTCTGCTGCTTCAAAAATCAGCATTCTACCGCCTTTAGTAATGATCATAATGAGATCGGTAAGCTCATTATTCAAGCGTTGTGGCGGTAATGGTAATGCATTTTCAGGTAAAGTCAGTAGTGATTTCCCTGCTTTATTTTTAGAAGTTAAATCATCAACCTGACAAATAAACCCATAACCTGCATCAGATGCCATTAAGATCTTATCAGTACTTTCGCCCATAACAACATGACGTAATTGCGCACCTTTCTGAACTTTTAATCGTTCAGTTAACGCATCACCTTTGCTACGACCAGAAGGTAATGCATCAACATCAACGGTATAGCTTTGACCTGTTGTATCAATCAAATGTACTGGTTGGTTACTCATGCCTTCAACGGCATCAAAATAATCATCACCGGATTTAAAGCCAACCGATTTAGCATCAATATTATGTCCTTTCTGGCAACGAATAAGCCCTTTTTCAGACATAATGACGGTAACAGCTTCTGGATGTAGATGTTTTAACGGAATAGGCTCATCACCCGCATTACCGCTAAAATAGTTGATCTCTTCTGCTTTAAGCACTTCTTGCTGACCATCAACAGTAAAGATTAATGCTTCATCTTTAGGTGCGAACAGCATTTGTTCAATCACATCACCTTGCTCTTTTCCTAAAGCAACAAGACGTGTACCACGTCCTTTTTTATTCATTTCATTTAGCTGTTCTGCTGAAATAGCTAAAATACGGGTTTTATCAGTGATGATAATAAACCAGTGTTGCTCATTTTTCTTCTGAGGATCAACTAAGAACGGTGCTAATAACTCAGTCTCTTCAGAAACAGTCAGCAACCCTTTACCTGTCTTATTCTTTGTTTCCATCTCATCGTAAGAAAGAACAGAGCCATAACCTTCTTTTGTCGCCAGTAAATACTCTTGCCCCGCACTTCCCGCTAACATGTATTTCACACTGGCATCAGGAGGGAAAGTTAACTTGCCAGTTAATGGCTCGCCTTGGCTACGCCCTGAAGGCATATCATTTGGACTTAAGGTGTAGCTACGCCCCGTAGAATCAAGGAACAGAACAGGCTGATTACTCATACCACGTACTGCGCTGTGATAACTATCCCCTGCACGATAACTCATGCCACTAGGATCAATATCATGTCCTTTCGCATTGCGTACCCAACCCATTTCAGACAGCACAATGGTGACAGGCTCTGATGGCAACATATCTTGTTCATTAACCACTTTCGCCTCTTCTTGAGGGCGGATCGGTGAACGACGATCATCACCAAATTCTTTTGCGTCGGCTTCAATCTCTTTTTTCAGTAAAGTATTTAAACGACGTGGTGAACTTAACAACTTCTCAATACTTTCACGTTCTTTTTCAAGCTCATCACTTTCGCCTTTGAGTTTCATCTCTTCAAGTTTAGCTAAATGACGTAAACGTAACTCTAAAATAGCTTCAGCTTGAATATCGGATAACTCAAAGCGGCGCATTAATTCTGCTTTTGGCTCATCTTCATGACGAATAATTTCAATCACTTCATCAATATTGAGATAAGCAATTAATAAACCTTTGAGAATTTCTAAGCGACGTAAAACTTTTTCTAAACGGTGATTTAAGCGGTTTGTGACTGTTTGGCGACGATAAACTAACCATTCGTTTAAAATAGTCAGTAATCCTTTTACTGCTGGTCGGTTATCTAACCCAATCATATTTAGGTTAACACGATAACTTTTCTCTAAATCAGTATTCACAAACAAGTAGTACATCACTTGTTCTAAATCGACGCGATTACTGCGAGGAACAATAACAAGTCTAGTTGGATTTTCGTGATCAGACTCATCACGTAAGTCTTCAACTAAAGGTAGTTTTTTGGCACGCATTAATGCGGCAATTTGCTCGAGTACTTTGGCGCCAGAGACTTGATGAGGTAATGCAGTGATCACCGCACATCCTTCTTCTTTCTGCCACACAGCTCTCATTCTGACCGAGCCACGCCCTGTTTTATAAATCTTTTTGATATCATCTTGAGCGGTAATAATTTCAGCTTCAGTCGGATAATCAGGGCCTTGAACATATTGCATCACGTCAGATAATCCCGCATCAGGATTATCTAAAAGCATCACTAAAGCTTGTCCTATTTCACGCGCATTGTGCGGTGGAATATCCGTTGCCATTCCAACAGCAATACCTGTTGTACCATTAAGCACAATATTAGGTAAGCGCGCTGGTAACATTTTCGGCTCTTGCATCGTGCCGTCAAAGTTAGGGATCCAATCTACCGTGCCATGTCCTAATTCACTCAATAATGTTTGTGAATATTTAGAAAGGCGTGATTCGGTATAACGCATCGCGGCGAAAGATTTGGGATCATCTGGTGCCCCCCAGTTACCTTGCCCATCAATTAATGGATAACGGTAAGAGAACGGCTGAGCCATAAGCACCATTGCTTCATAACATGCACCATCACCATGCGGGTGATATTTACCTAGCACGTCACCAACGGTACGGGCTGACTTTTTAAATTTTGCGTTATTACTTAAACCAAGCTCTGACATCGCATAAACGATGCGACGTTGCACGGGTTTTAGCCCATCTCCAATAAAAGGTAATGCACGATCCATAATGACGTACATGGAGTAGTTGAGATAGGCATTCTCTGTAAATAAGTGGAGCGGTTGGCGCTCTACGCCATCATGAGTCAATTCACTCATTCAATTTTTTCCTCAGACTCTTGTGGTATCCATTACACTTCGATGTCAACTTCATCGCCTTTTTCTTGTAACCAATTTCGGCGATCTTCAGAGCGTTTTTTTGCTAACAACATATCCATCATGCCTAGAGTTTCTTGATAATTTTCATCATCAATCACCAATTGCACTAAACGACGCGTATTAGGATCAAGCGTTGTTTCACGCAATTGAAGAGGATTCATTTCCCCCAATCCTTTAAAGCGCTGTACGTTAGGCTTTCCTTTTTTACGGCTTAGACGTTGTAAAATGGCATTTTTTTCTGATTCATCAAGGGCATAATGAACTTCTTTACCTAAATCGATACGGTAAAGCGGTGGCATCGCCATATAAACGTGCCCTTCCTTAACAAGAGCAGGGAAATGGCGCACAAATAAAGCACACAGTAAGGTTGCGATATGTAAGCCATCGGAGTCAGCATCCGCAAGGATACAAACTTTACCGTAACGTAGTTGGCTTAAATCATCACTATCAGGATCCATACCAATCGCGATTGAAATATCATGGACTTCTTGTGACGCTAGCACTTCATCTGAAGAGACTTCCCATGTATTTAAGATCTTACCGCGCAGAGGCATAATCGCTTGATATTCACGATCCCGTGCTTGTTTAGCAGAGCCTCCCGCAGAGTCCCCTTCAACTAAAAATAGTTCGGTGTAACGTAAATCTTGAGAAGTACAATCAGCCAATTTACCCGGTAATGCTGGCCCTGAAGTGAGTTTCTTTCGCACCACTTTTTTGGCGGCACGCATACGACGCTGAGCGCTGCTAATCGCCATTTCAGCAAGTAATTCACCGACTTGAACATTCTGATTTAGCCATAAGCTAAAAGCATTTTTTACAGCATTTGCAACAAACGCACTAGTTTGTCTTGAAGAGAGTCGCTCTTTAGTTTGCCCTGCAAATTGAGGATCTTGCATTTTCACTGATAATACATAAGCACAACGCTCCCATGTATCATCGGCCGTTAACTTAAGGCCTCTTGGTAGTAAATTACGGAATTCACAAAATTCACGCATTGCATCTAACACGCCTTGGCGTAAACCATTTACGTGTGTACCACCTTGAACTGTCGGAATTAAGTTAACATAGCTTTCAGTGGGTAGATCGCCACCTTCAGGCAGCCATAACATAGACCATTCAACGGCTTCATTATCACCTTCAAATTTGCCAGTAAAAGGCTCTTCAGGAAGGCGAACAAATTCTGCAACAGCTTCACTTAAATAATCGGTTAACCCATCAGCGTAGCACCAGTTTTCTTGGGTATTATTTACTTTATCTACAAAAGAAACATTAACGCCTGGGCACAGTACCGCTTTGGCTTTTAATACATGAGATAAGCTTTTAGAAGAAAAACGAGGAACATCAAAATAGGAGCCATCAGGCCAAAAATGTACACTCGTTCCTGTGTCTCGTTTCGCACAGGTACCAATTTCGTGTAACTCTTCAACTTTATCGCCATTTTCAAAGGCAATTTGGTAAATTTTGCCATCACGACGAACAGTTACTTCAATACGTTTTGAGAGGGCGTTAACAACCGAGATCCCCACACCATGCAACCCGCCAGAAAATTGATAGTTTTTATTAGAGAATTTTCCTCCGGCGTGGAGGTGAGCAAGGATTAGCTCGATAGCAGAAACATTAAGTTCAGGGTGAATGTCAACAGGCATTCCTCGCCCATTATCGATAACTTCGATAGATTGGTCTTCATATAAAATGACATCGACCTTCGATGCGTGTCCCGCAAGCGCCTCGTCCACGCTATTATCTATCACTTCCTGTGCCAAATGGTTCGGTCTTGTTGTATCTGTATACATCCCCGGACGGCGACGTACAGGCTCTAGACCATTAAGAACCTCAATATCCTTTGCGTTATAACTTGATTGAGTCATTGTTTTAATCTGCGGTTCGCTGTTAGAAAAATACTGTTTATAATAACAGGTGTTGGCGGCAATATGATATTAATTTTCGGCTAGATACATCAACCTACGTTTTACAGGTTAATCGACCGAAAGGCTAAATTATCTTTAAAAATTGAATAATTTTCGGAAAAAAACGTTCAAAACCCACAAAAGCATGGTTTCCATCCGATTCTATGGTTTGCCTACACGCGCCAAGATATGAGACAGCTTGACGATAATCAAGTATTTCATCTCCAGTTTGTTGAAGCAACCAAATAAGTTCCGGTGATGTGATTGTGGGAATACGCAAAGCAAGTAGCTCATCCATATGATAAGGTTCTAGCTTATATTTTTGATATGTATAAGGATTTTCGTTCTCCCCCAAGAAGTCTTGCAAAAGATCGAACGGTCGTATTGCCGGATTAACAACAACAGCGGGTAAATTAAAACGTTGAGATAACCAAATAGATAAATAGCCACCTAATGATGAGCCAATTAATCCTAGTTTGTCATCTGCGCTCTTTTTAACTAACGTTTCAATTAGCTGAGCGGCTTCTTGAGGATAAGGTGGTAATTGAGGAATTAATAATTCAATTTCAGGATGAGTTGCTTCAAGCCATTGGCGAAAAGCCTGTGCCTTTGCTGATTTCGGTGAGCTATTAAAGCCATGTAAGTAAAGAATACAAGGCATAACTTAATAGCCATCCGCATCAAGATCAGGACAAAATTCAGTACCGGCTAAACGATAAACCTGTGTGTCAATTTTGCCCTTCTCATCAGATGAAAGTGACATTTCCAAATAGCGCCAGCCTGGAGAAACAGTATCTAATGTAAAATTTGTACAATGAGGGCGAAACTGAATGCACGTAGAAGGCGTCGCCAACAAACGAATACCATTCCACATTTCATCCATTTCTTGGTGAATATGGCCACAAAGCATCATTTTTACTTGAGAGTGATCTTTTAAACGCTCAGCCAATTCTTGAGAATTTCTTAAACTATGTTGATCTAACCATGTACACCCTGAAGGCATAGGATGATGATGCAACAAGATAATCGTCTCTCTGTGCTTTTGACTTTCAAGACAGCGTGTTAGCCAATCTAACTGACAATCTGATAACTCACCATGAGGAACGCCTTGAATTTGGCTATCTAATAATAGCATCTGCCAATTATCACCAATCAACACTTGTTTAGCTGACAAAATTCCTGCCTGATTTAAAGCATCAATCATCGCAGGTTGATAGTCATGATTACCCGGCAACCAAACACAAGGAGGTGTCAGCGTCGCTATGCCATCAGCAAAATGCTGATAAGCTTCAAAGGTTTGATCTTGAACTAAATCACCTGTCGCAACAATCAAGTCAACATCAAGACTCTGCTCTCTAATCGCATTTAATACCGCATGGTAGCTACGATAGGTATTAATGCCCAGCAGAGTGTCTTCCACATTAGCAAAGAGGTGGGTGTCTGTGATTTGTAATATTCTTACGGTGTTTTTATGTTTCACCGATAATTCAAGCTGGCTTTCCAAAAGGTTTCCTTGTTTCACTCTCATTAGCCGTTATGTTAACGTATTTTCGTAGTAAAGATCTGCCAACCAATACACATTTCAAAAGATTAGTGAGAAATATTCTCGCTTTCAATCACGTTTTTTTCACTTCATTTTACAATTTAATTCATTTGATATCGTACACTTAGAGATAGTTACTCTACTTGATAATATTACTAAAAACATCCTTTAAGGATTGATTAGTGCATTAAATTACTGACCAACGCTCTCTTAGTGCAATATGATGAAGTTGTAACCACTGCAGAGCAATAACAGATGCTGCATTATCAATAACGCCTTCTTCAACCCAACGATAGGCTTGTTCTCTGCTCACTACATGAACACGAATATCTTCGTTCTCACATGCTAATCCATGAATGCCTTTTGCCGTTGTTGCATCAACTTCGCCAACATAGACATGCATTCTTTCACTCGTACCGCCAGGACTTGAAAGATAACTCACAATAGGTTCGCATCGTCCAACAACAACCCCCGCTTCTTCTTGGGCTTCACGTCTAACAACATCTTCAGGGCTTTCCCCTTGTTCAACCATCCCCGCAACCACTTCAAGCAACCAAGGTGTCTCGCTGGTTTCATACGCAGGAATACGAATTTGCTCAATTAACACCACTTCATCACGTTTGGGATCATAAGCGAGCAAAACCCCCGCATTGCCTCGTTCAAAAACCTCACGTTTAACCTCTTCACTCCATCCACCTTCAAAAAGGCGATGTTTAAAGCGATATTCGGTCATGCGAAAAAAGCCTTTATATAAATCTCTCTGATTGAGCAATTTCACATCTTCACGACCGTATAAAAATGGTATATTTTCCCTTTTCTTCATACAATATTCCTTAAGTTACATTTAAGAGTCTTTTTATTGCTTACGTTTAATACAGATTTAAAGAAATTTGCCAACAATTCATGTAAAGTTAATCTAAAATAAAAGGATATGGCACAAATGGCTACCCCTACTTAGGGAAACAATCTGCTAGAATTATCCCCAATCAAGATTAACAGAGGCAACTCAGCGAAACTGTTGCAACAAGGAATTAAAATGAAAAAACTGCTCTCTCTTTTGGTCACGATGAGTTTGGCAGGATTCAGCACTGCAAGTCAGGCTGAGGATCTGCTTCAAGTTTATCAAAAAGCAAAGGACAGTAACCCTGAGTTACGCAAGTCATTAGCTGAACGAAATCAAGCTTTTGAAAAAATTAATGAAGCTCGTGGCTCATTATTACCCCAATTAGGATTAGGTGCATCTGCAGATTATAAAAGTGGTTACCGTGATGCAAGAGATACCGAATCTAATTCTATTGGTGCAAGTTTAACGCTGACTCAAAGTGTGTTTAACATGGCTTTATGGCGTCAATTAAACATTCAAGAAAAAACAGCGGGCATGAGCGATGTTACTTATCAAACAAGTCAACAAAAGCTGATTTTAGACACCGCGACCGCTTACTTTGATGTCTTACGTGCTATCGATTCACTCTCATTTATTGAAGCGCAAAAAGAACAAGTTTACCGTCAGTTAGATCAAACAACTCAACGCTTTAACGTAGGTTTAGTGGCAATTACTGACGTACAAAATGCGCGAGCAAATTACGATAGCGTACTGGCACAAGAAGTGGCTGGCCGAAATCAATTAGATAATGCATTAGAAAAACTACGCCAAGTAAGTGGTATCTATTACATTAATCTTGCCTCACTCAATATTGGTCGTTTTTCAACAACCTCACCAGATTCTATTGAGAAACTGCTAAAAGATGCTGAAGAGCGTAACTTAAGTTTATTAAGTGCTCGTTTAGGTCAAGATTTAGCGCGTGAAAATATTCGTTTAGCGCAATCAGGTCACTTACCAACCGTAGATTTAAATGCATCAACGGGTGTATCAAATAGCCATAGTCACGACCATAGACCAGACGCATTAGCAGGTCATAGCAACAGCTATAGCGGTCAAAATAGCATTGGTTTGTCTGTTAGCATCCCTCTATATACTGGTGGCAGAACAAGTTCACAAGTTGAACAAGCACAATATGGTTTTACTAGTGCAAGCGAACAATTAGAATCGGTTTATCGTTCTATCGTTCAAATCGCTCGTTCTTCTTATAACAATATTTCTGCATCGATCAGTAGCATTAAAGCCTATCAACAAGTCGTTGTATCTGCACAAAGTTCATTAGATGCAACAGAAGCGGGTTATCAAGTGGGTACTCGTACTATTGTTGATGTATTAAATGCCACAACAACGCTTTATGATGCAAAACAGAAACTATCTAACGCGCGTTATGACTATTTAATTAACCAATTAAATATTGAATATGCTCGTGGCACATTAAATGAAAATGACTTAATTCAACTAAATAATGCACTTGGTGAAGAAATTTCAACTTCACCAGACAGCATTATCCGCCCGTTAACAAGCCCTGCTCTTAACGTTGCGCCTTAATCGTGAATTAAGAAGTTAGTCACTTATAAAAAGCCGCTTTCAGCGATAAACTGATAAGCGGTTTTTTTTATGCTTTCTCTTCACATAAGATATTGTGTTATGGATTAAATTAAGATCTCAACAATATCTATATTCTTGTATTAACAAATACCTTAATTACAATTAGGTTAAAAAGAGAGGATTTACCTAATTTCATTACCTTTAACCTTATAAAGATCACAAATTTCTGGTTATCCCTGATGATTAGGCGTTTCTTATTTATTTTCTAGACTATTTAACCTATCCTAGCTTTTATTTTGAACGTTTTACCTTTTATGGATCTTATCAATATGCCAATGAAACGTACCAAATCGATTAATCGTGATGCTTTCCGTAAAGCATTTCGCCCTTATCGTCTGGCGCCTGTTGCAATCGCCATCACTGCTGTATTCGCGCTTTCAGGATGTGAAGAGAGCGATGAGACAGTTTCACTGTATATGAACGCACAAGAATGTGCCCAAGCGAATCCTTCACAGGCGGCACAGTGTGAAGACTCTTATCGCACTGCATTGCAAGAAGCACAGCGTACCGCACCTAAATACGCAACATTAGAAGACTGCGTGGCTGAATTCGGTGATGCACAATGTACTCAAACTGCATCTATTGATGGACAGCCTGTTAGTACTGAAAATGCCAATAATTTAAGCCCAGACAGCTCACAAATGGCTCAAGCTAACTCCGGTGGTAGCTTCTTTATGCCATTAATGGCGGGTTATATGATGGGTCGTCTAATGGGTGGCGGTGCACCAGCACAACCTCTGTTTAGTTCGCGTAACCCAACAAGCCCTGCAAATGGCAAATTCGTGGATGCTACAGGCCGTAACTACGGCCCTGCGGTTGGCGGTCGTCAAATGAACGTACCCAAAACAGCGATGACACCAAAACCATCAACAACTTCAACAGTAACTCGTGGTGGCTTCGGTAACACGGTATCAAGACAAGCTGCGGCTCAACGTACCAGTGCAACAAATAATAACCGTAGCTCAACCGGTTCATCTTCTTATCGTTCAGGTGGTTAATTAACACCATGAAACGCGAAAATATCATTGAACGCCCAGATTGGCGTGAAAAAGCAACAGAATTTGGCTTCAACTTTCATACCATGTATGGCGAGCCTTATTGGTCTGAAGATGCTTATTATCAATTCTCAATGGAAGAGGTTGAAACGTTAGAAGAAACAACGGAAGAGTTGCACCAGATGTGCTTACAAGTCGCTGATAAAGTGGCTAATAGTGAAGAGTTACTGACTCGTTTTCAAATCCCTCGTCACTGTTGGGATTTTGTACGCGACTCTTGGAAATCGTCTCAACCTTCACTCTATTCACGTCTTGATTTAGCATATGACGGTAAAAGCCCGGCAAAACTGTTAGAAAATAACGCAGATACGCCAACTTCACTGTATGAATCTGCTTTTTTCCAATGGATCTGGCTTGAAGATCAAGTCAATGCAGGTCGTTTACCACAAAATGCCGATCAATTTAATAGTATTCAAGAGAAGTTAATTGATCGTTTTGCAGAGCTTCGTGATCAATACGGAATGCGTTATCTGCATATGTCTTGTTGCCAAGATACTGAAGAAGATCGTGGCACAGTTCAATATCTACAAGATTGTGCTGAAGAAGCCCAAGTAACAACTGATTTTGTTTTTATTGAAGATCTGGGTCTAGGTGAACGTGGTGAATTAACTGATCTGCAAGATCAGATAATCAGCAATATGTTCAAGCTTTACCCTTGGGAATTTATGTTCCGCGAAGACTTCTCAACGAAGCTGGCTGATGCAGGTATTCGTTGGTTAGAGCCTTCTTGGAAGAGCATTATTTCGAATAAAGCATTACTACCAATGCTTTGGGAGATGTTCCCTAATCACCCAAATCTGCTACCCGCTTATTTTTATGATGGTAAAGCGCCTGATTCATTATCGCGTTATGTTATCAAGCCACTGTTTTCACGCGAAGGTGCAAATATTCGTATTGTTGAAAACGGCAAAGATATTGCTGTCGCAGATGGTCCTTACGGTGAAGAAGGCTTTATTGTTCAAGATTTCCATCCGCTGCCAAAATTTGGCGATAGCTATACATTAATTGGTAGCTGGCTGGTTAACGACCAATCTGCAGGTATTTGTATTAGAGAAGATAGAGAGCTTATTACTCAAGATCTCTCCCGCTTCTATCCACATATTATTTTAGATTAATAGAAATCTTAAAATCATGTTGAGCACCTTATTGCTTATAAGCGGTAAGGTGTTTTTTATTCAAAATAGGTTTCGTTATCAGTAAAAAAGGCCAAATTCCATAAAAGGAATTTAGCCTTTCACTTCTATAAATCAATTAGTTTTTATTGGATAGTTTTATCCAATTTGAAACGTCATCATGCTTAGCGATTTATTCACAATATCATTATTCAGCACTGTTGCCTTTTCACCCTCTTGTTTTAAACCTAATAGATACAATGCAGGTAAAAAATGGTCAGGAGTAGGATGTGCTAATCGCCCTTCATCTGTTGATAAAATCGTAAATAACGCTTCGGGTACCTTATCGCTTAGTAAGCTGTTTTCGACTGTCTCATTAAAGGCTAATGCCCAAGAATAAGGCGTCGCATCGCTATTTTGCCAATCCATCATTCTTAAATTGTGAACGATATTACCGCTACCAATAATTAAGACGCCTTCTTTACGTAATTCAACCAGCTTTTGCCCCAATTCATAATGCCATTGCGCTGATTGGCGTGCATCAATGCTTAATTGCACAACAGGAATATTTGCGTTGGGATACATCTTTTCGAGTATTCCCCAACTTCCATGATCTAATCCCCATTGGTCCATATCGAGTTTTAATTTAATTGGATCAATCAGATCTTCTATCAATGCAGCTAAACTTATCGAGCCTCGTGCTGGATATTCTATTGCATATAATTCTGGTGGAAATCCATAAAAATCATGAATTGTCTTTGGTTGCGACATTGCTGTTACATAAGTCCCATCGGTATACCAATGGGCTGAAATGACTAAAATTGCTTTAGGCTGAGGAAGCGTTTCCCCTAATTTTGACCAGAGGCGAGTATATGTATTATCTTCTAATACATTCATTGGGCTACCGTGTCCAATAAACAGCGCTGGCATCATTTTTGTGTCCATAATCACCTCTTATGGCTTGTGATCTTATGGCGTTAGCATAGCGCCTTCTTACTTGAAATATAGTCAAAGAAGTATGAAATAGTTATTCAAAAAATATGAAAAAAGCCACCTAAGTTTCCTTAAGTGGCTTGAATAAGTGTGTGTGTTTTCAGTGTCAGTTATAACATGTTAATTTCAGCCAGCTTTTTTCTCCTCACGAAGACGATAAGCCACTAAATCTTCAATAGTTAACACAGGCATATTGTGCTTTTTAGCAAAAGTGATCACTTCTGGTGCTCTTGCCATCGTGCCATCGTCATTGGTTAATTCACATAACACTGCAACTGGTTTAAAACCGGCTAAAGTTGCTAAATCAATCGACGCTTCTGTGTGCCCGCCACGCGTTAACACACCACCAGGCTGAGCACGTAATGGAAATACGTGACCAGGACGATTTAAATCACTTGGTTTTGCATTGTCAGCAGCAGCTGCACGTACTGTGGTTAAACGATCAGATGCTGAAACACCGGTTGTTACACCTTGTGCTGCTTCAATCGTTACTGTAAATGCCGTATGGAAATGACTGGTGTTATTTTCCACCATCATAGGCAAATCAAGTTGTTGACGGCGTTCTTCTGTAATGCATAAACAAACAATACCACTACCATGACGAATAGACATCGCCATTTGTTCTGTGGTCATCGTTTCTGCTGCGAAAACCATATCGCCTTCATTTTCGCGGTTCTCGTCATCGAGCACCATCACGCCTTTACCAGCACGAAGGGCTTCTAGAGCAAGTTCAACACGCTCAAATGGATTACCGAATTCGGAAAGTAGCGTCTGATTCATGGTAAAAAAACCTCAATAATTAATGAAAGTTACCAGAACCAGGGCAGTCTTAGGAGTGGATCTCTGCTTAATAAAAAATATAAGCAGAAACAACAGGAATGGATACAATGATCCTACTGATGCTATTTTATTCTCTCCCATCCAGACTTTAACTGTCGGCTCCAGAATCACACTGGATCTGCTGACCTTTGCATTACAATGGCAACACAAAGCGCTCGCGGGCTTTACTTGGATCTTCAAGTATCTACCGCCGGTGGGGACTTTCACCCCGCCCTGAGATTAACGGTGAAACTATACGCTTTAAAATTATAAGAGGCAATCATCAATCGGCGACAATCTTTGTTTCATCACATAATCATTTTATGACGTACGGTTATTTAACTATTTATAATAAAAAAGTAACAATAATCTTGATATCTGGTTTTATTCCCTCTGTCCTCATATTACACTTAGCCTCAGCTTTCTATTTTATTTGTGAGGACTTCCCATGTTGGACCCGAAAAAACTTGAACAAGTCGCGCGCCAAATCCAAAACGTTCTGCCACAGGGCATTAAAGATTTTGGTGATGATATTGATAAAAAAATCCGCACTGTTCTGCAATCTCAATTAAACAAATTGGATTTAGTCAATCGCGAAGAGTTTGATGTACAAACTCAAGTCTTATTACGTACTCGTGAAAAACTTAATCGTTTAGAACAACGTTTAAATGAGCTAGAAGCGGGTCTGCAGGCAAAACCTCAAGCTGAAGTTGCCCAAGTTGAAGAAGTTGAAATTGAGGTAGAAACTCCAGCAGAAAATAAAGCTTAATCTATTCACTTTATTACTTTTTTTAGTAATAAAGAAATAACCCTGTATCTCACAAAGACACAGGGTTATTTTATGGGCTCAGCAAATCAATTAGCCATTATTTCTTTTTAATCGCATTAATAATATTTGTTGTAGAAATACCATCTTCAAAATTCAGCACTTTTACTTCGCCGCCAGCAGCCCAAACTTCTTTGCTACCTGCGATATCTTCAGGCTTATAATCGCCACCTTTAACTAAGATATCTGGTAATACAGAGGCAATTAAGCGCTGTGGTGTATCTTCTTCAAATGCAACAACCCAATCGACTGCACCTAAAGCGCCTAACACTGTCATACGCTGCTCTAATGGATTAACAGGACGACTTTCACCTTTTAAGCGCTTAGTAGACGCATCACTATTTACAGCAACAATAAGGCGATCACCGAGTTTGCGTGCATTTGCTAAATAGCTAACATGACCTGCATGAAGAATATCAAAACAACCATTCGTCATAACAATACGCTCACCGCGTTGACGCGCTAATTCAACAGCTTGTTTTAATTGCTCTTCTTCCATCATACCGAAGCCGTTGTCAGCACGACCACGAATAGCATTTTCAAGCTCAATAGGTGATACAGTGGATGTTCCTAGTTTACCTACAACAACACCTGCTGCTGCATTAGCAAGGAAACAAGCTTCACCTAAAGATTTACCAGCAGCTAAAGAGGTTGCTAATACACCAATTACCGTATCACCAGCCCCCGTCACATCATAAACTTCTTGGGCTTGTGTTGGTAAATGCAGTGGGGCTTCATTAGCACGAAGTAAGCTCATTCCGCGCTCTGAGCGAGTGATAAGCAACGCTTCAAGATCTAAATCGCGAACTAATTGAGTGCCTTTCTCCACCAGCTCATCATCCGTTTTACAAACACCAACGACTTGTTCAAATTCAGACATATTTGGTGTTAGTAGTGTCGCACCGCGATAACGTTCAAAATCAGAGCCTTTAGGATCGATTAATACAGGGACACCCGCTTTTTTCGCCAGTTGGATCATCTCTTGAACATGAGAAAGCGCCCCTTTGGCATAGTCTGATAAAATCAATGCACCAATAGAAGGTAATGCTTGCTGAATACGTTCATAAATAGGTTGAGGATCAACATTGCTAAACCCTTCTTCAAAATCAAGACGGATTAATTGCTGATTACGAGAAAGAACACGTAATTTTGTAATTGTTGGGTGTGTCGCAACAGAGACAAAATCACAACGCACATTGACCTGATTTAATGTATTGCTCAATGCTTTTGCGGCTTCATCAATACCGGTTAAACCCACTAAACGCGAATTAGCACCAAGAGACGCAATATTCATTGCAACGTTTGCAGCACCGCCTGGTCTCTCTTCTGTGGTATCTACTTTGACCACTGGCACTGGGGCTTCTGGTGAAATTCGACTTGTTGGGCCATACCAATAGCGGTCTAACATGACGTCACCGACAACCAACACATTGGCCTTATTAAAATCCGGCAGCGTTACTTTCATCCCATACTCCACATTTATTTTCAAAATAAGCCGAAATAATACCATAACTTGTTAGGCAAAAAGAGATACACATAAGACTTCATGCCAACAAACCATTACTCTTGTTCACCGAGCCACTTCAGTTTGCTTTTTAATACGCACTCGCGCTCTGCGATAAAACAATGATTATCCACAATAGCAGGTAATGCTTGTAGCGCCAGATGATGCAATTCATTGCGTAATGTGACATAAGCATGTGTTAAAGCGAGAGCTTCATCTTCATCCATCACTTGATGTTTTGCCATTAACTCAAAAATACGCACATTATCCGACCAACGAGTTAAAGCTGGGTATTGGTGAGAAAAACGCAATACTAAATATTGCGCGATAAATTCAATATCGGTAATACCGCCAGATGAAGTTTTTAAATCAAATTTGTCTGCTTGTGTTGGTGCAAGATGTTGCACCATTTTTTTACGCATATCACGCACTTCATTTTGTAACACATCAGCATCACGAGAAAGACATAGTGTTTCATGACGAATACGTGAAAACATCTGTTGTAATTCATCATCACCATAAATCATTCTGGCACGAATTAGCGCCTGATGTTCCCAAGTCCAAGCCTCATTTTTCTGATATTCATCAAAAGCTTGAATAGTACTAACCAACATACCAGATTCACCTGAAGGACGTAAACGCGCATCCACTTCATACAACACACCAGAAGATGTTCTGGTACTAAATAAATGGATAATACGCTGTGCTAAACGCAGATAAAATTGGCGAGCATCAATCTGTTTAGCCCCTGTTGTCACTGTATTTATTGGACAATCTAATAAAAAAACCAAGTCCAAATCAGAGCTATATCCTAGCTCCCATCCCCCCAATTTGCCGTACCCAATCACCGCAAAACCCAGTCCATCACGATGAGCTAAATGTTCAGGCTCACCATAACGTTTCACCATATATGACCAAGCTTGATGAACAACAGCATGAATAATAGCTTCAGCTAAATAGGTTAAGTGGTCGCTAACCTTCATGACTGGTAATACACCAGTAATATCTTCAGCGGCGATACGGAGTAATTGAGCCTGCTTAAACTGACGTAATGCTTCTAATCGTTGCTCTTCGTCTTCTTCTGGTACACGTAATAAATATTGACGTAATTCATCACGATAAGCATCTAAAGGCAGGGGTTGATAGAGAGAATTAGGATCAAGTAATTCATCTAGCAATAAAGGGTGAAGCGCTAATTGTTCTGCGATCATCGGAGATGCCGCACAGAGCCGTATAACATGCGTTAAAACTTCATCCGACTCTTGCATCAACTCTAAATACGTTGTGCGACTCACAATGCTTAATAACAAAGGCGTCACGCGTTGTAGTGTCACTAAAGTTTGAGGTTGTTGGCAAATTTTAGCTAATAGTTTTGGCATTAAGGCATCAAGAACATCACGTCCTCTCGGCCCAATCGTTCGTTTGCCAATATCTTGTCGAAAATTCTGCAACGTCTGATTTATCGCCTCAAGGGCTTCAATGGTTAATGTTTCATGAAATAATGACGACGTTTCAGGCAAACGTCCAAGTAACCAAAGACGCTTAAATTCAGAGATATCGTCTTCATCATCGTTCTCGTCTTCTTCACCAATTAATTGTGTGAAAATCACGGAAACAGCCTGCATCTTGTAGTTAATTTCTTGATAAAGCGTTTCCCAATCATCAAATCCCATTGCAAAAGTTAACCGTGCTTTATCTTCTTCACTTTCTGGTAAGGTTTGGGTTTGTTGATCACCAATAGATTGCAGTAAGTTTTCTAATCGACGAAGGAAAAGATAACTTTCAGTTAGTTGCGCGGTTTCTTGTGATGTTAATAGCTCAAGTTTAGTGATGACATTAAGCACTGTTAATAATGAATTACTTTGTAACTCAGGCTCTCTTCCCCCACGAATTAGCTGGAAAACCTGAGTAATAAATTCAATTTCACGGATCCCCCCAGAGCCCAATTTTATGTTATCAATCATGCCACGACGACGGACTTCACGGCTGATCATGGATTTCATATTTCTAAGTGATTGAATAACACTAAAATCAATATAACGGCGATAAACAAAAGGACGTAACATTTGCCGTAAAACTTGGCAATATTCTTTCTTTTCAGCACCTAGAACACGCGCTTTGATCATCGCATAGCGTTCCCAATCGCGCCCTTGCTCTTGATAATAATCTTCCAGTGCTGCAAAACTCATTACCAAAGGACCACTTTCACCAAAAGGGCGTAATCGCATATCAACACGATAGACAAAGCCATCAATGGTATGTTGATCCAAAGCCTTAATAAGCTTTTGACCTAAGCGGGTAAAAAACTGTGCATTATCTAATTCTCGGCGTCCACCTTGCGTAAATCCATTTTCAGGATAGGCAAAAATTAAGTCGATATCAGAAGAAAAGTTAAGTTCAAACCCTCCTAGTTTTCCCATTCCTAAAATCAGTAATGGCTGAGGTTTTCCTTCATTATCACAAGGAGTTCCCCATTGTTGGCAACATTGCTGGTAAAGCGTATCTCTCGCAACACAAATTAATGTTTCAGCCAATATGCTCAAATGTTTTAGCGCACAAGGAATATCGCCTAATTGAAAATATTGTAGCCATGCAATGCGTACTAATTGTTGATGACGAAATTGGCGTAAGATCCGCATCACATCATCTTCATTATCAACATTGGCTAATTTTTCTGTTAATTGAGACTCATAACTCTGCCATTCCACACTGGTTGGTGGATTTTGCCTGATATCAGTCAACCATTGAGGATTAACACGTAAATGCTCTGTTGCAAAAGGGCTAAAAGCAAAAAACTGTTGTTCGAGCTCACTAAAAGGCGCTAACGCATTTAATTGAGAAGAGAACCCACACTGTGCTTTATTCCACAATTGTTGAAATACACCGATAACAGACATAAATAGACTCTCAAGTTGTCAGAAAATTAAGCAATAGATAGTAACCACGCCATAGAAGATAACTTAAAGTTCAACCATAAAACATGATAATAGTCGGTTGCGGTTGTAAATGTTAACGGTGAAATACCATTGAGTGATTGTTGCATAGATTCAGGCAGATCAGACTGTTTTTTACACCAATCTGAAAATAATGCCAACATTGCTGGCATAGTAATTGTCGGTGGTGTTGGGTTAGCAAAAATGGCTTCTTCCAATGCTTGTATTGCACTTAACCATTTTGTGAGTTGCTGAGCGGTTGTATCACTAGGAGAAAGATTCACCACACTCAACGATAAAGCAGGTTTATCTTTCGCTAAATAGTAACCTCGAGCTGCTTTACTACGAGAAGCTAAGCGCAATCCCCCCTTTTCACCTAAATAAGTTGCTAATGCGATAACATCTGACACATCGCCTTTTTTAAGCTCTAACTCGAACTCTTCGATCGGCAATTCATATTGATGAGTGCGAATAGCCCCTTTATCTAATACCACTTCAATTTGGCTATTTTGAAAATCCACCAGCCAAATTTCACGATAAAAATCGGTATTAAACAGCACATTGAGTTGTGTTTCTAATAGGGTTAAATCTGTATTTTCAGGCCAGATTTCTGCTGGAAAGCGAGCTAAATCTAATTTAGGTTGCTCTAATTTCACGTTATATTCTGGGCGTTGATGCAAACCTGCAACCACTTTACCGGCTGTTTTAATTGTCATTTCATAACTTTCATCAACACCGCGAATTCGTAGCCCCATATCCCAACGACGAATTTGATTATCTGGGGTCTCAAAGTAAAGATTAGTCAGCTTTTTGGGTGCAGAGTGCTGATGTGGTAGAGTCAGAATGCGCTGAATAATGTGAGGAATAGCGGCAGGTATGGCACTCATTTTGAGTTCGGTTTCTAATTGGCTCATTCTATTTCCCTTAAGTAAATCAATTGATTAGTAAAATATTTGACGCATTTTCATTTTGCAAGTGATAGCCTAATAACAATAATGAATAAAAGGCAGATTATCCCTATATTCTACCAGTTAAGAGTGTTCTCATTCTGGTTTACTATTTGCTTACGCAAACTTTACTCTTTAGTATCAGTAAAAATATTCTCTTGTATAGATAAAAAAGTTGAAAACATAATGCGAAAATTACCCTTACTTTTTCTTTCCTTACTTGGCTTAGGCGTTTCTCTGAGCTCACACGCAGAAACTCGTTATGTTTCCGATGAATTATCCACTTATGTACACAGTGGGCCAGGAAATCAGTATCGAATTGTTGGCTCTTTAAATTCGGGCTCTACCGTTACTGTCATTTCTCGTAACGCAGCAACGGGTTATGTACAGATTAAAGACGATAAAGATCGTACCGTTTGGCTACCAGAAAGCCAACTCAGTACCCAACCAAGTATGCGTACTCGTATTCCTGCTATGGAAAAAGAGATCCAAACACTGCGCGATAAACTGGCAAATATCGATCAAAGCTGGAACCAGCGCACCACTGATATGCAAAATAAAGTTTCAAACAGCGATGACATCATCAATGGCTTGAAAAAAGAAAATGAACAAATGAGAACAAAGCTCGCTGTCGCAGAGAAAAAACTCGATTTTGCTAATCAACAATTAGATGACAGACAACGCGATATCATCTTACAGTGGTTTATGTATGGTGGTGGTGTTGCAGGCGCAGGTCTTGTTTTTGGTCTGATCCTTCCACATATTATTCCGCGCCGTCGTAAACGTAATGATCGTTGGATGAACTAACATCCAGCCAAAGGAACAGTGATCCCGTGAATATATACCTTGTTGGTGGTGCTGTGCGCGACCAACTATTAGATATGCCAGTAAAAGATAGAGATTGGGTTGTTGTGGGCGCAACACCTCAAATGCTGTTACAACAAGGCTATCAACAAGTAGGTAAAGATTTTCCTGTTTTTCTTCATCCAGATACTCATGAAGAGTATGCCCTTGCGCGTACAGAACGAAAATCAGGCTCTGGTTACACGGGTTTCACTTGTTATGCGGCACCAGATGTCACGTTAGAAGACGATCTCGCGCGCCGTGATCTCACCATTAATGCCATTGCTTATTCTGCTGATGGTGAATATGTCGATCCTTACCATGGCATAGATGATATCCATGCGAGACAACTTCGCCATGTTTCTGAGGCATTCTCAGAAGATCCTTTAAGAGTGTTGCGGGTTGCACGTTTCGCTGCACGATTTGCGCCTTTAGGATTTAGTGTTGCACCTGAAACACTGCAATTAATGAAAACAATGGCACAAAGTGGTGAGCTAAATGCACTGACAGCTGAACGTGTTTGGAAAGAAACAGAAAAAGCCCTTGAGAGCCCTTCGCCTCAAGTCTATTTTGACGTTTTACGTCAATGTGGTGCTTTAAGCGTTCTTTTTCCTGAAATTGATGCTTTGTTTGGTGTGCCTGCGCCTGAAAAATGGCACCCAGAAATCGATACAGGCATTCATGCCATGATGGTGCTTAATATCGCTAGCCAATTAACAGACGACATTGCGGTACGCTTTAGTGCCTTATGCCATGATTTGGGAAAAGGATTAACACCTCCTGAAAATTGGCCCCATCATCATGGGCATGGCCCTGCTGGTGTTCCTTTAGTTGAAGCCTTGTGCCAACGTTATCGTATTCCTAATCATATCCGTGACTTGGCTCGTTTAACGGCAAGATTTCACGATCATATCCATCGTATTGATAGAATGCGCCCTTCAAAAATAATCCGCTTATTTGATGCTATTGATGCATGGCGAAAACCTGAACGTGTTGAGCAATTAGCAATGGTGAGTGAAGCCGACGCCAGAGGACGCAAGGGATTAGAAAATCTCGTTTATCCACAACGTGCGTTTCTTTGCCAAGCTTTCGCAATTGCAAATAATGTGGATATTAAGCCAATCATTGAAAGTGGATTAAAAGGAAGTGCAATACGAGATGCGCTAACCAAGCAACGAGAAGTCGCGATTATAAAATGGAAATCGCGACTTAATCAGGATCAGCACTAATTAAGCTTTACGCTCAATAATCACACCCACATTTTGGGCTTGTGCAACAGCCCCTGGTTTCGCTAATTTAATTTTTACTCTAGGTACAGCAAATCGAGTTATCAATAGCTGTGCCACTTCTTCTGCTACACGTTCAACTAATTCAAAACGTCGAGTCTCAACATAATCAATGATTGCGTTGCTCACGCTGGCATAATCTAAACAATGAACCACATCATCAGTTTGGGATGCGCGTTTGTTATCCCATTCCATTTCGATATCGAACACTAATTTTTGTTTTATGGTTTTTTCCCAATCATAAACACCGATTGTGGTTATTACTGATAATTGCTCAATAAATACGATATCCATCACGTCATCTCTTATTTTTTCTGTTCATCGGATACCACTTCCGATGAAATATGCGTATTATCCATACATGCCTAACGAACTTACATAAACATTGGAGAATACAAATGAGTGCTAACGCACTTGGAATGATCATCTTCGCCTACTTGTGCGGCTCAATCTCCAGCGCGATATTGATTTGCCGACTGGCAAGACTACCTGATCCAAGACAATTTGGCTCTGGCAACCCCGGAGCGACCAACGTCCTACGTATTGGTGGAAAAGCGGCCGCAGCGGCAGTACTTATCTGTGACGTCCTAAAAGGGATGATCCCTGTTTGGCTCGCCTATTACTTAAATGTGCCTCCTTTTTACCTTGGCATTGTGGCAATCGCGGCTTGCCTTGGGCATATCTACCCTGTTTTCTTCCACTTTAAAGGCGGAAAAGGCGTCGCAACTGCATTTGGTGCTATTGCTGCCATTGGTTGGGATTTAAGTGGTCTTATTGCAGGAACATGGTTACTCACTGTCTTACTGAGTGGCTATTCATCACTTGGCGCGATCATCAGCGCACTGCTTGCCCCTTTTTACGTTTGGTGGTTTAAACCAGAATTCACTTATCCTGTCGCATTATTATCATGTCTTGTACTTTACCGTCATCATGACAATATTCAACGTTTATGGCGTGGTCAAGAGAGCCGGATCTGGCACAAATTGAAAAAGAAAACCGAAAAAACGGAAAAAGAGATCATTCAAGAAGCGAAAGAGCAAGAAAAAGAAGATTAATTAGCTTCTGTTTAAAATTTGAATTGAAAAAAGAAAAGCCACTTTTAAAGTGGCTTTTCTTTTGCAGATATCGTGAGCCAAATTAGAAATAGGCACTTTACAATATATTATTTATTTTCAAGGGCAGGCAGCTCAGCTAAAGGCCAGCGTGGTCTTACAGTCACACTTAATGGGCCTTCTGTACCGCCTTTAAAGCGGATCATTCCCGCTAATGCAATCATTGCACCATTATCAGTACACAGTTCAGGACGCGCATAAAAAACTTCGCCGCCTAATTGCTTCATCACGGTTTCCATTTTTGCACGTAATGTCCGGTTAGCACTTACTCCACCTGCCATCACTAAACGTTTAAAGCCCGTTTGTTCTAAAGCTCTACGACATTTTATCGCTAGTGTATCAACAACAGCATCTTCAAATGCTCGTGCAATATCAGCACGAGTTTGGTCTGAATCGTCATTTTGACGAATAGTATTAGCCGCAAAGGTTTTTAAACCAGAGAAACTAAAGTCAAGCCCCGGTCTGTCTGTCATTGGACGAGGAAAAACAAATCGACCTTCTGTGCCTTGTTGTGCCATTTTCGATAATACAGGACCGCCAGGATAATCTAATCCCAACAATTTTGCTGTTTTATCAAAAGCTTCGCCAGCAGCATCATCGATAGATTCACCTAATAAGGTGTATTCGCCAATTCCAGTCACACTAATTAATTGTGTATGACCACCAGAAACCAGAAGTGCCACAAACGGAAACTCAGGCGTTTTCTCTTCAAGCATTGGTGCCAATAAATGGCCTTCCATATGATGAACTGGAATAGCAGGAACGTCCCATGCAAAAGCTAATGAGCGCCCAATTGTTGCGCCTACAAGCAAAGCGCCAACAAGACCGGGGCCCGCAGTATAAGCAACTGCATCAATATCTTGTGCCGTAAGATTTGCTTCTTTCAGTGCCGCTTGAATAAGAGGTACTGTTTTACGGATATGATCCCGTGAAGCAAGTTCAGGAACTACACCACCATAATCGGCGTGCAATTTAATTTGGCTATAAAGTTGATTCGCTAATAGACCGGCTTTATCATCGTAAATTGCGATACCGGTTTCATCGCAAGATGTTTCAATACCTAAAACTCGCATGACGCTTCCAAATTCTTCTTCGCGGACTCGCGTAATAAATCGATTGTACCATTATTTCGGTGATTTTATACGCCTTCGGCACATCTTTTACATACCAGCATGTGACAAATTCCTTTTTCTGTTCTATAATTATCCACCTATTTTAAGTGATTTAAATGTGTGGTTAGCGACTTTCGCTTTTTGTGTTCTCCAAAAAAAGACACAAAAGTGAGAGTTTGCGTTTCAATTTTGTGCATCTCTTTACAAAGTGCCCTGCTTTGAAGTAAAATTCCGCACCATTTTAAATGTCGGCTGGCTTAAATAATGCCAGCGCAAACCGATTTCTATTGAGGTGAGAGGCACATGCCGGTAATCAAAGTACGTGAAAACGAGCCATTTGACGTTGCTCTTCGTCGTTTCAAACGCTCTTGTGAAAAAGCAGGCGTATTAGCAGAAGTTCGTCGTCGTGAGTTTTATGAAAAACCAACGACTGAACGTAAACGCGCTAAAGCATCAGCAGTAAAACGTCACGCTAAAAAATTAGCTCGCGAAAACGCACGTCGTACTCGTCTGTACTAATATTTTGCGGCTTATACCGCAACGTATACAGACACTGTAGTCGCAGTTAAAGGCCGTGCTTTCTTCTGAGAGCGCGGCTTATTCTCGTTCAACAACAGGCGTAAAAGGGCTTATGGCTGGACGAATTCCACGTTCATTTATCAATGATTTGCTAGCTCGAACTGATATCATCGATCTTATCGACGCTCGTGTGCCGTTAAAAAAACAAGGCAAAAATCATTCAGCGTGTTGTCCGTTTCATAATGAAAAAACGCCCTCTTTCACAGTAAATAGCGACAAACAGTTTTATCACTGTTTTGGTTGCGGCGCGCATGGCAATGCTATTGATTTTTTAATGAATTACGACAGGCTTGATTTTGTTGAAACCATTGAAGAGTTAGCAGCAATGCATGGGTTAGAAGTTCCTTATGAAACAGGAACAGGCAGTAGCCCTATTGAACGACATATAAGACAAAATCTCTATCAAGTGATGGAGAAATTGAATCAGTATTATAGTAGTGCTTTAAATAAACCTGATGCACTGGAAGCAAGAAACTATCTTGAGCATCGAGGTCTTAGTGAAGATATTATTACCCGTTTTTCGATTGGATTTGTGCCAACAGGTTGGGATAACGTCCTAAAACGTTTTGGTCAAAGTGCCGATAATAAAGCCTTACTTCTTGAAGCGGGTATGGTAATAACCAACGATAATGGTCGTACTTATGATCGTTTTCGCCAACGAGTCATGTTTCCTATCCGAGATAGACGTGGCCGTGTTATTGCCTTTGGTGGACGCGTATTAGGTGATGATTTACCTAAATACTTGAACTCACCAGAAACAGAGATATTTCATAAAGGCCGCCAACTTTACGGACTTTATGAAGCGCAACAATCTAATAATAACGTCACAAAGCTATTAGTTGTTGAAGGTTATATGGATGTTGTGGCATTAGCGCAGTTTGGTATTGATTATGCCGTTGCCTCATTAGGAACCTCCACTACAGCAGAACATATCCAGTTGCTCTTTCGGACAACGGATAACATTATTTGCTGCTATGATGGAGATAGAGCTGGTCGTGATGCTGCATGGCGAGCATTAGAAACCGCCCTTCCTTTTTTAAATGATGGTCGCTCTTTACGTTTTATGTTTTTACCCGAAGGTGATGATCCTGACTCATTGGTTCGTCGTGAAGGTAAAGAAGCCTTTGAAAAACGTATGGAACAAGCACATTCATTATCAGAATTTTTATTTGATTCACTCGTTCCACAAGTGGATCTGAGTACTCAAGAAGGCAATGGTAAGCTCTATAGTTTAGCTAGACCATTAATAGATAAGATCCCAAGTGAAACTTTACGTCTATATTTATTAAGAGAGCTTGGAAGCTTAACGGGAAATCCCGATATTGAGCAAATGGATCGTTTATTTGGTAGAGCACTGGTTAATCACGAGTTATCGTATCAACCGACCAAATTACGCACTACACCAATGCGTATATTGATTGCCTTATTGATACAAAACCCAGAATTCTCTAAATTAGTGCCCCCTCTCGAGGGATTAAGTACAGAAAAAATTGCAGGTCTATCGCTTTTTATTGAATTAGTTTCCGTTTGCCAAGCACAACCGGGCCTAAATACAGGACAGATTATCGAACTCTATAGAGAGAATAAATTCGGTAAACAGCTTGAAAAATTGGCAATGTGGAACGATATAGATATAGATGAGATTGCAGAGAAAACCTTTACAGACACGTTAGATCATCTTTTTTTAACCGCAATGGACGAACGTTTAAACGCGCTTATTGCGAAAGAGAGAACAGAAGGCCTAACGCAAGATGAACGCGAAGAAGTCCAATTGATAATACAGGCACGCGTTAAAAAGTAAACACAGAATTAAGATTAAAAACACGGCTTAATTGCCGCTATCGGTAGGTACTAAAAACCTACATTTGCTACGCTGAGGGGACCGTAGCAATCGACAATGAAAATGCCCCTCCGTAGTTATTGTTGGCTGAACAGTTATCGCCGACCGACACCAACCCAAATTACTTTGAAGTGTGGATACCGTCTTATGGAGCAAAACCCGCAGTCACAGCTGAAGCTACTTGTTACTAAAGGTAAGGAGCAAGGCTACCTGACCTATGCTGAGGTCAATGACCATCTGCCGGAAGATATCGTCGATTCAGATCAAATCGAAGACATCATCCAGATGATTAACGACATGGGCATTCAGGTTATGGAAGAAGCACCTGACGCCGATGATCTGATGCTGGCAGAAAATTCAAATGATACTGATGATGATGCTGCAGAAGCCGCAGCTCAGGTACTTTCTAGTGTAGAATCTGAGATTGGCCGTACAACCGACCCTGTGCGTATGTATATGCGCGAAATGGGTACTGTTGAACTGCTCACCCGGGAAGGTGAAATTGATATCGCAAAACGCATTGAAGATGGTATTAACCAAGTTCAATGTTCCGTTGCCGAATATCCTGAAGCAATTACTTATCTTCTTGAACAGTATGATCGCGTTGAAGCTGGCGAAGCACGTCTTTCAGACTTAATTACTGCGTTTATTGACCCTAATGCCGAAGAAATGGCAGAAAGTGAAGATGTCAACTTAGGCAAAAGTGATGATGAAGTTGACAACAGCGCTGAAGACGAAGATGAAGACGAAGATGAAGATGGCGACAATGACAGTGATAGCGATGATGATAACAGCATCGATCCTGAATTAGCGCGCCAGAAATTTACTGAGCTTCGTGAGCAATACGAAAAAACTCGCCAAACTATCAAGGCGAAAGGTCGTAACCATAAAGATACAGAGATTGAAATCTTATTGTTATCTGAAATTTTCAAACAGTTCCGTTTAGTACCAAAACAGTTTGATTATCTGGTTAACAATATGCGTGACATGATGGACAGAGTTCGTACTCAAGAACGTCACATCATGCGTCTTTGTGTTGATCAAGTTAAGATGCCAAAGAAAAACTTCATTACTTTGTTTACAGGTAACGAAACCAATGACACATGGTTCACTGCTGCTCGTGCAATGAATAAACCGTGGTCTGAAAAATTGGCAGGTATTGAAGAAGAAGTACAACGCAGTTTACAAAAACTGCAACAAATTGAAGTTGAAACTGGACTGACAATCGAACAGGTTAAAGATATTAACCGTCGTATGTCTATCGGTGAAGCAAAAGCACGTCGTGCGAAAAAAGAGATGGTCGAAGCAAACTTACGTCTCGTTATCTCTATCGCGAAAAAATATACCAACCGTGGCCTACAGTTCCTTGACCTGATCCAGGAAGGGAATATTGGTCTGATGAAAGCGGTTGATAAATTTGAATACCGTCGTGGTTATAAGTTCTCAACTTATGCAACATGGTGGATCCGTCAGGCAATTACTCGTTCAATCGCTGATCAGGCGCGTACAATCCGTATCCCTGTTCACATGATTGAAACGATTAATAAACTGAACCGTATTTCTCGTCAAATGTTGCAAGAGATGGGACGTGAACCTTCACCAGAAGAGCTTGCAGAACGCATGCTGATGCCTGAAGACAAGATCCGTAAGGTACTGAAAATCGCTAAAGAACCAATCTCCATGGAAACCCCAATCGGTGACGATGAAGATTCACATTTAGGTGATTTTATCGAGGACACTACTCTCGAATTACCACTGGATTCTGCAACATCAGAAAGTTTACGTTCCGCAACTCACGAAGTGTTAGCAGGTTTAACATTACGTGAAGCGAAAGTCCTGCGTATGCGTTTCGGTATCGATATGAATACCGACCATACCTTGGAAGAAGTGGGTAAACAATTTGATGTTACCCGTGAACGTATTCGTCAGATTGAAGCGAAGGCACTGCGTAAATTACGCCACCCAAGCCGTTCTGAAGTATTACGTAGCTTCCTTGACGAGTAATCAACTTACTTTTCAATAAAAGTTATAATCAACGCCTGTGATATCACAGGCGTTTTTTTATGGGATTTCAAAACGGTATCTTCAATCTATCCAAACTACGATAGATTTCATCTACACATATTTATAAAAAATAGCCTTATTACTTATATTATTGTACTTATGCGTAAGCTTATCCATTAATTGTTACACTATGTTATTGATATCACAGTTATTCTCTGCTTTATTTTTTTATTGTTTAGATTGAACAGAAATTGCGCATACAGTCATTCAAAGGCTAGACCTAGTGCCAAATGGCACGTATAATCTCACTCCATTAGGCCCCTTAGCTCAGTTGGTTAGAGCAGGCGACTCATAATCGCTTGGTCACTGGTTCAAGTCCAGTAGGGGCCACCAAATTTATCAAGGAGTTAGGTGATTATCATCTAACTCTTTTTTATTTTCACCTGCGCTTAGATCAGGTAAATAACCCGTACTATCAAAAATTTTCTGAAGCAAGGACCCGTGGAGATCGAATCTCTAAAAATCACAGTGAGTCTAGGCTTACATTTATTGCTAAGTTAGCTCAAAGTGAGTTATACAACTATCCATTAGATTGAAGTGGAGGTTGCGGGAGGAATTTATGATGAGTTTGAATCAACTGTTGTTACTGACGAAAATAAATACGGGCCGATAGAAAGATAAAACAGCCTCTAAACCTTACTTGAATTTTTTCAGTAAACTCGTTAAAAGAGGTTTAACTTTGATTAAATCTTGCGTAATTGATTCGTACCCAGCCCCAGAGTTTTTTTCTGCTTAATTTAAAACACGGTAGTATACCTATCTTCAAGTAAATACATAGGGGATTGGTATGAACTCAGTTAACACATCTTTAAAACACGATATTCTTACAGAGTATGGTATTTCTACAGATCGATTAGTTCGTGAAAACGAGCGGCGCCAAATTACTTCCATTTCACGTTCACAAGCCTGGAAATTAGAAAAAAAGGGCGTTTTCCCAAACTAAATGCCTTGGAAGTAGCAGCTGTGCTTGGTTGTTATCTGATCTCCTTCTTTGGTACCACCAGCGATAGTCGGAGGTATTATAAACTCATCTTTTGAATTAATACCGAAACCACTTTTTCATTATCATGGCAAAAGAGCTGCATGTAATTATTTACGAATTAGCTCAGCAACACTTAATCGCTGGATAAAAAATGGAGACTTTCCACCGTCACATAAAATTGACCAAATTATTATTTTATCTTATCCAAGAAAAAACTTGGATATTTTGTATACCAACATTATGCATTACCTGTTTATGAATGGATTCAACGATATTCGATAAAACCTTCCTGCGCATCATGCTTTTTCTCCAACCAATAGATGAAAACTTGTTCGTTACAACGGAATAGTACAATCGAAGATGGGGGGTAACAAAGGAAAAAGTAGGGAGAAATGCGGGAGAATATGAGTACAATAGTTTAAAGCCCTATTCAGCAGATAGGGCTGTGATTAGAAGTTATCTGTTTAGAGAGACCCATGTTGGGGAGGGACGGTGCTGATATCCGTCTTTGTGACTTTTCGAACACCAGAGTTCGTCGCTTATACAAGTAGAACTTGGTCTCTCATCGCCTTCTTGTATAAATTCGTTTACATCTATTCCAATGGCTGAGTATCCAGTCCCTTCCATTTCAATCGCGTCGTTTATTGTAAAGGACTGGAATATGCCGAGCAAATCCTCTCGATCAAGCCCATTTTCGAAGAGTCCTCCTTGGAAAATATAAATGCTCTCATCAACGCTGGTTTTAGATATAGCTAGCCGAATGGTTTCGTCTGTTGGTGAGCCAGTTTCTGGAATTAGCCTATTTCTATCTGCTTTTAAACCCATGCCAGAAAAAGCGATAAACTTATCTCCCGCATCATACTTGTTTTTAGCAAGACTGATTAGATTTGAAGACGAATCATCGACACTGTAGGCTATCTCCATTTTTGAATAAGGTGAAATAGTCCAGAACATACTATCTAATGGTATTTCAGACGAATGAACATCGCTAACAAACCCTACAGTTCCTGGAATGAACATATTAGGATGGCTTTGCGTACCATTCGTCGGTCCAGGTAAGATGTTATCGAAATAAAGGCCGACTGGTGTAGCACAAAAGTTTTCCCACCATTTGCTGCTTTCCTGCCACCTTTGCTCTAGATCTAAATAGCTGGCATTGAATACGATCATTGGTTTTTGCATACGAAACCATGCAGCTTCAGGACTATACATTTCAGCAATTCTTGACCAATCATTAATCGGGTAATTATTCTGCGCTAATTCGCAAATCCCAGAGATATCCCTGTGCCTGTCCCCCAAGAGATGTGGTGTTACAAACTGTTGATTATTCACTTGTTTTGGAATGATAAGTAAGTTAGCTGGCACGGCCATAGTATAAGGCTCACTCCCTTGTAGAACGGGAACTTCATAATTTTCTCCAAAAACGACATGAATAGGTTTGCCATTTTTTTCTACACTTTCTATCGAGGTAACAATAAGCGAACGTGATTTACCAAAGTCCCCTCCAACTATATACCCGACACCGTGTCTAGCATCATTACCGTCAATCTCAAAGATATCAGTTACATTTTTTTTGTAGAGAAAAGTAAAACGAATTAATTCAATTGAAATTTTATAATAGCCTGATCTCGTTGCTGGGAATTCAAACGGTCTCACCATATTATTAACTGATTTTTGGTATAAGTTATCAAAGGTTAAAGTCTTTGATTTTCCAGTTATTTTGTGCGTGGCTGTAACACGCATATGTAGTTTATATTCATCATATTGCGACGTTACATTAATATTATTTAAATTAACATTGACAGTTAATGGTCTTAAATTATCTCTAACGCAAACATCTGTAGCAACAGAGAATACAGGTGAGTTTCCATAGTATTTATATGATATCTTTTGCTTTCCCCAGCAATTCCACTGCTCTGATTTATTTACACTTAAAGGTTCAACTACTTTAGGTTGCTCTGCATAGGTATTTGTCAAGACGCTTGATATAACCAGAATAATTAAAATGATGATGTTTTTTGTATGGCGAGAGAAATTCAACATAATTACCTCAGAGATTATTTTGATAACGTCTTATATCAAAAAGCCCACCAAATACTTTTGGCAGGCTTCCTATTAGATTAGTTTTCAACGAAGTCCGTTGGATTGATTACAGGATCGACTTTCCACTCAGCCCATGATCCACGGCCAATGATGTAGTCTACGATTAACTTTCCATAACGATCCCCGTAATACCACTTCCACTCTGACCAATCGCCAGTCATATCCCAAAGGTCGTAAAAAATGCCTCTTGAACCTATTGATAAATAGTGAACATCTCCAGATCTAACAAACAAAGTATCTATATTTTGGGCCGAACAATCTTGCGTCCAATGCATTCCCCAAGTGTTAACCATATTTCCATTTAAGCACCAAGTAATATAATTCGTGTTATTACCATCTTTTACTTTTTGCTTCGAATAAATTTGTATCAATTCCCCATATTTAGGTGACCAACTATCGTTAGTGACAACTTTCAAAAACAAATCCCTGTTATATCCATAATCATCATTGTGAGCCCAATCAGCATCACATCGATAAATCCAAGCATAGTGACTTGTGAAAGGATTATCCCAAAGGCAGACTTGCCCTCCCCAAGAAGCGTCTTCTTTACCATTCCAAATTTTGAATCTCACTTTTTGTTCTGTCGGCTCAGGAACGTATTCTAAAGCCCATGATATAGTAGAGTTCATACTTACCGATGGTTTTATCGGCTTTGGTCTGGCGATTTTGTCAAGCGCACCACTGTCGTTAAAGTATGTGTCGATACTGTCAGTATCATCGGCAGTAATGATATTGACCTCAATACTTCTATTCCAGGCAAGATTTTCCCGATAGTCATTCTTTTCATCTTGGGCAAGTCGGTCTTTTAAGGAATAGCAGCATTGTGATGTATTGTGATAGAACGCTTTGTTAATATTAAATTGTCTATTATCATCGAACACACTAGGGACAGTGAGCCCATTGACTGCTCCTTGACTCCATAGTATATAGTCTGGCACGGGTACAAAAGCACCTAACGGTTTATTATAACTTTTAATTATTGCTACCATTCGCGCCATTGTTCCATCTTTAGTGTTAGAAATACTAATGTTTTTGGGGGCGAAAAAGTCTCCTTGTTTTGATGATTTTGGTTCGGTTTCAATAAAGTCTGAAGAGTCTTTTATAACAGCTTCAACATTCGGAACGAATGTATTAGTTGTTGCAGCCCACCAAGTAACAGCCTTGCTGGCATTGTCATCAAAATTTGTGTCAGGAGGTGCAGGGATTGAAGGGCCTTTATTTATCCTTTCCGCGGCCGAAGGACTGATCATAGGGTTAGCCATTATGCTTTCATCCGCTTTTTCGGCTTTTAACGCTTCTTTCCATTGCATAGGTGTCGGGTATTCGGCCATATAGAATTTAATGATGACCCTTTTTAGGAGAGTTGGGTCGTCCTTTTCAATGGCTAGGTCAGTGACAAGTTTGGCAGTTTTCATAATTGCTTTAGGATCTTTTATTTCAAGGTAAATTAGTGATTGGCCTCCGTATAAAAGATAATCTTCCAACATTTCTTTAACTGTTGGAACTTTTTGGTCAGTAACTTTGCCAGCAATATTCACTAACTTTAAATTTTGCAATTCACTCAAAGTCATTTCTGCTAACTTCGGATTTGATGGTTTATCCGTGATCGCGTTATAGTCAGGAATTAGCATTTTGCCTATCTGCACATCGTGAAAGATGACGAGATTACCGTCATTGAGCATTCTGACATCAGTTTCAACTGCCGCCCTACAATTTTCATATGACAACCTAAATGCAGCAAGGCTGTTTTCAGGAATATCAGAAGTGAAATCTCCACGGTGTCGTACAGTTACAACTGTATTCTCTTCACCAATTCGTTCCAAACGGTTATATTGAGTATCCCATTTTGGACAGTCACTAAGTGAAGCATAACTATTTGAAATTAATCCTACAAAAGCCAACGCACTGATTACTGGGGGGATAATTTTTCGGAGGGCGATCTGATAAATTTTCATAGTATAAACATCCTTTTGCCAATAGGTATCAGACATTTTGTACAGTTATTAATTATTTGATAAGGCTTCCGAGTGAGAGATGGAGAGCTATGGTATAGCATAGTTCGTAGTTATACGTATTGAAAGGCCTTGTTAAAAAATGTTTAACAAGGCCTTTGGAGGATGTATGCATTTTGATAAATAAGGGTTATTTCATCGTAACATTACGGACAAACTCCTTCCTAAACTGCATGCTATAACTTTTACCATAGAATTGTACATCCGGTGATGATGCTAGACTTTCTGCTTTTTGTTGCTTAGTCATAGGAACTGTGCCGAAGGTTTCCTTCAGCTCTTGCTGGGTTTCGGGCCTGATCAACCAGTCAATAAACAAGGCAGAGGCTGCCGGGTGCTGACTATTATTGGCGATAGTGACTACATTCCCTCCGCCCGGCATACCGAACTCAGGGATATAAAATTGCAAACGCGATGTGATAGCCCCACTACGCTGTAGACCGAGCATGTGATCTTCCCAGGCCGGCACCAGCATCAACTCACCATCATTTAACCGAGTGAGGCTATCTGCACCTGATGCAGTTTGAATGATACCCTGCTTATTCTTTGTGAACCACGCCCATCCAGAAGACCAGTTTTTAATCACATTGGGGTCTGTCTTATCTGAACTACTATCGAATTCGCCACTGTTTAATGTGATAACGCGTTGAATGAATGCCTCGCCTGCCCCACCGTTATTGGGATCGTTATAACCAAAGCGTTTCGGGTTTGCATCAATAAACTTTTGGAGGTCATTGAGCGTTTGAGGAAGTGGCTTATCACCCATTTGTGTTGGATCGTATGCAAAACCGGTTTGGTTCCCCCAAAACGCAACAGCATAGCCTTTCGTATCAATATTTTGAATTGTATGGATACCATTGCTATAACTAGGTATCCAATCAATTTTAGCGATTGCATTTGCATTTGTAGTAATCGGAAGTTGCGAAATAGATAGCGCCATAACGTCTATTTTGCCAGTCGGCCTTTTTGATTCTGCAAGCAACTTGTTCATATTTCCATCAACGGTTCCTTCAGGGATTTTCACCTTGACCCCATATTCATCTTCGAATTTTTTTACAAAAGAACGCCATTGTGGCTGAAGATACCAAACGCTGAAATTAAGTTCACCTTCTTGCTTGGCTTGCTGGACCACTTCATCCCAGCTTTTGTTTGCAAGCGAAGCGTCGTTCTTTGCACAAACGGTTCCAGTGACCACTAAACCAAACATCATTAGTAAAATGCTTTTTTTCATTTCCAAATCCTCTTTTAGGCTTTCCCTGTAGACTGAGATAGATAATTCCCCTTCAGTAGGCGCTCAATGATGATCATAAGAATGACATTTGGGATAACCAATATCATTGATACCACTGCTGCATCAGGCCGAACAAATGAATACCCTAAGAATGAATACAAAATTGTTGGCACCGTAATAAAATCAGGTGAACCTAAGACGAAAGAAATACTGAACTCTTCAAGACTACGAACTAAACAGAAGATAAGCGAAGCGAGAAGACTTGGCTTCAGCATTGGGAGGTATGCATTTCGAAATGTCCCCCAGAAACCAGCCCCCAAATCTCTTGAAGCTTCGATAATATCCTGAGGAACAGACTTAAAACCCGCAGACATTATTCGGATTGAATACGGCAGGGTAAGCACGGTATGCCCAATAACAATACTGATAAATGTATTGCTGATATTTAGATTCATGAGCATTGAACTGAAGAAAATACCGATTATCATTCCAGGCATTACTAACGGGATCAAGGTTAACATTTCCGCCACAGCCTTTCCTCGAAAGGTCATTCGGCCGAAAGCATAAGCCGTTGGCGTAGCCAACAAAAGACATAAAAAAGCGACGGCAGGAGCGATGGTGTAACTGTTAAACAACGCTGTTGCTAACGACGTTTGCTCCCACATTAGCTTCCAACGTTCTAATGACAACTCCGGCGGGAATAGATCTGGGTAACTCCAAGGATGTTGAGGATCTACCAATGACCATAAAATAGCCATACCGAATGGTAAACCCAACCAGACCAAATTCACAACAATAAAGAATATCAATGAAATTTTAACAACCTTCTTACCGTTTACTGTCGCGACCTTGTTCATTTGACCTCCCCCTTCCTGGTGGCTAATGGTGTCAGAACTGTTGCAACGAACAATGTTCCTAGTGCGGAAATAAGCATGATGATAACGGCAATAACGGCTGCGTTATTCCATTCGCCATACTCCATTGCAGTAGCCTGCATCAAACGGGCCAATGAATATGTATTACGAGGACCTGCGATTGAAAAGAATGCGAAATCCCCGACAGCGCCGATGAATATCAGAATCAATGAAACTTGAACAGCAGGTAAGGTTAATGGAAATACTACATCTGTAAAACGCCGCCACCTATTGGCACCAAAATTACTTGCTGCATCTAATACATCTCCGCGAATGGAATTAACCGCTCCACCAACCAAAATTAAGGCAAAAGGTAAATTTTTCCAGATCTGGAGAATGATGACTCCCCAGCCAAAATCATCATTTTGCATGCGCAAAGGTTCATCTATAATCCCCAGTAATTGAAGCAAGCTATTAATTATACCGTGATAGGCGATAAGATTGACAAATAAGAAGGCTGCAACCAAACCAGGAATAAACATAGGAGCCCGTAACATACCAATGACTACTTCCTTTCCATAAATTGGTTGTCTTAGCCACAATGCAATAGGATAGGAAAGTAAGACTGCACCTATAGCGCCTAAAACAGAAACTTTAACCGTGTAGTACAAGGCGCTTAATAAGATAGGCTCACTTAAAATACTCTTCCAATGCTCTAACGAAAACTCGCTTTCCCCTGTCAGATTGAAATAGCCAATACTTTGAGCGATGACAACATAGAATGTGGAACCCATCAATAGAAGTATAGTTCCCAATCCTGTGCTCATTAGAAGCCACGCTTTAACTTCATTACGCCAGTTCATGAGTCCTCCTGCGCAACAGGCTCAAGAAAACGAATAGAATCCTCAGGCAAGTAAAAAGTCACTTGAGCACCTATCTCAAATGGCGGTTTTTTTACCAGTTGTAATCTTACAGATAATGTCTTGGCTTCATTCGATCCCCAGGCCTCAGTGAGGTTTCCCATAAACGCCATCTTATCAATGGTTAAAGAGAACGTATTGTTGCTGCTTATCGCTTTAGGTTGGTATTGCGCATCTTCGGGGCGCCAACAAATATAACAATACTCCGCAGGTGGAGGGGTAGATGATTTGACGTAAAACTCACCCAGCTTGCATTTTATTCTATAAAAGCCTGGTTGTTCAGTTGACTGGACATGCGCCTCGTCGATATTTGCCGCACCAATAAAGTCAGCAACAAAACGACTAGCGGGACGATAATAAATATCCTCAGGTGTTCCGATTTGAGCTATTCCTCCAGCATTTAAAACGACTATTTTGTCAGACATAGATAATGCTTCAGCTTGATCATGTGTCACATAAATGGAAGTGAGCTGATACAGCCTTTGCAATTCCTTTATTTCAAACCTGACACTTTCACGCAACTTGGCATCAAGGTTAGATAATGGCTCGTCAAATAAGACCAAATCTGGTCTAGTGATCATTGCCCTTGCCAATGCAACACGTTGCTGCTGACCACCAGACAACTGTGAAGGCATTTTTAAACGGTGTCCTTCTAATCCAACTTGCTTGAGAGATTCCGATAACCGCATTTGTTGTTCTTTAATTGGCGTCTTTTTTTGTTTGAGGCCAAAGCAAATATTGTGCGATACATTCAAATGTGGAAAAAGCGCATAAGATTGAAAGCACATTGCAGTATTTCTTTTTTCAGGTGGCAGTCCTGTAATTGGTTTCCCATTAAGAATTATTTCACCATCATCTGGTTGGTGGAATCCACCGATCATTTTTAATAACGTTGTTTTTCCGCAACCACTAGGCCCAAGCAAGGTGACAAACTCTCCCTCTTCAGCTGTAAAGCTAATATTTCTAGCGGCATAGAATTCACCAAATTGCTTTGTAACACCCTTTACTATCAAGGTAGACATATGGTCACCCTCTCGTTTATTTATACATCACTTAAATTTACATGCTAAATATTAAAATAATGTGACGAGATTCATTAATTTAACATTTTTCTCATGAATAATAATTTAACTCATTTAATAACAATGAGTTAAATTAAATATAAAAATACTCAAAGAATAGTGATTTTAAATATTAAATATAGGTGTTAAATTTAATATCAATACAACAGCCATTAGGAGATATTCCATGTCATTTAATTTTCATCGTGCAGAAGAAGGCATTGTGCTGGCGAATGGCCATCGGGGGTATACCCGCAAATATCCAGAAAATACGCTACCTGCTTTTATCGGGGCACTTGAGGTAGGAACGCACTGTATTGAAATAGATGTCCACCTTACAGTAGACAATGAAATTGTCGTCACGCATGACCATCGAATTGATCGCGTCTCGACTGGTACGGGATTTGTTGAAGAAATGACTTATGGGCAGTTATGCCGTTATGATTTTGGGGTAAATTTCGGTGATAAATTCGCAGGTACACCCATTCCACTGCTAAAAGATGTGCTGAATTGGGCTGTCAAAAACCATGTGGGTTTGATTGTCGAAGTCAAGCAACGCCGTCGAGTCGATGATTTTATACATCACCTTGTTATTTTACTACAGTCAATACCTGATGCGATTTCACATATTCAATTACTCGGATTTAGTCACGTTCTGATTAATAAAGTCAAAGAACGTATTCCAGAACTGGCATTGCAGGTGGTAACTATTGAGCGCTATAACAACCAACTTGCAGGGGTTCTAGCATCAAACGCCAGCTGTGTTTGTATTGAATATGAGTATACTCACATTGATGATTTAATCGCCTACAAAAAAGCCGGACTGGGCGTGAGGCTCTATTTGCATGAGAATAAGAATGGTATCTATCCATTAGAACAATATCAGCTTAAGTTTGGGGGAGACTGCAAGTCAGAAATATTTCGATGGATGCAGTTGGGACTAATTGATATTCTCAGCCATGATGATATTCCATACTTGCAAACGCTTATTGAAGAAGCAGGCCTCCGTTGGGCATAAATTTAGTTTTTGGATGTAAAAAATGAATGAAAAACCAGAGTCATTGGATTTAAAGCCGACCCAGCAACTTTTATTGGAACTGATTCGACGGCATGGCCCAGTCTCTCGTGCTGAATTATCTAAATTGTCCCACTTGACACCAGGGGCAATTACTCAGCAATGTCGTGAACTAATCTTCTCAGGACTCATCGTTGAAGGGGAGAAAAGTACAGGACAAAGAGGGCAACCTTCTTTACCGTTAAAATTGAATTCAGGCGGAGCATGTTCAATCGGAATTTCTTTTAGCTCTGGCTTTATCGACCTAGCTATCGTTGATTTTTGCGGGAAAAAATTATTTAGCACTTCAGAACCGCATATTGAAAACCAGCCATTAGATGCAACATTGCAGCAAATACAAAAGCTAGTAGTTAACACATTAAAAAAACTCAAGCTTTATAACGCACGAATCCTTGGTGTTGGTTATGCCGTTCCTGGTTTTCTAAAATCGGATGGCAAGAAAAGACATTGTGTCGCATGGCTTGAAAGCTGGAGAGATGTCGATTTACAAGCTGTATTTGAGGCTAATCTACCTTGGCCTACATGGGTAGAAAACAATGCAAATGCTTCTGCTATTGGTGAAATGTACTCAGGTCAATGGAATGAGTATCGAGATTTAACATTGATAGAACTGGGATATGGCATCGGTGCGGGCATCATCGCTGACCATAAATTGTTAACGGGTGGATTTAAAAATGCTGGCGAAGTGGGTATGGCATTTCCAACTGGAGCACCTAGACCTTCTTATAAAGATCTGTTGGCAAATCTACACAAAGCTGGTTTTGATGAAAAGCAACTACCACAACTGATCCAAAAGAAGGAACCTACTTTTGAAATGTGGTATCAGCGTGCTTTGCAACAATTAGAAGATACAGTTATGGGGTGTTTGCAATGGCTAGACCCTCAACTTGTGATTATAGGTGGCGTAATGCCAAGTGTAATCACTGAACGACTGGCAAAAGATATTACGGCTAATATAAAACAGAGACTAGACCCTGATAGGCCCCCTGCAAAAATTGCTCATTCCTCAATCGGAGCTGAAAGCGCTTCGTTGGGGGCTGCAATGCTATCGTTATACCAAGTAATCCATCAATAGCAATACCATACTATCGTAGGTGTTTATTAGTCTTGATGTTCCATTAATCACTATTTATGGACTGTTCCACCCAGTCCATTTCTTTTGAATTCAACAATTTTCTCCCTACCAATAGTGCGCTTGCGACCAAATTTCACACCATTGAGTAATATTGGCAATACCTGATGCGATTAAAAGGTACGGCCCATTTCCTGTTGTTCTTGAAGAGCGGTTTAATAGCCAGCTAGATTATGTGATCAATCATATACTGAAAAATATAGGTTTAGATCATGAAACTGTAGGTTTTTTACAAGCTAAAGGAGGCGGGTGGTTTAATGAAATAAGAAATAGACTAAGAAATGAAAAGTTTCATTTTGTTGAAATCTCAGGAGAAAGCTATTGGTCCCAGATGGATCTTTTCCTTCCATGAGCCACGAACCATATTTTTTACAAGTTCAGTAGCTGTTACCCGCTTCATTTCTGGCTAAATTCCCAGTTTAATGGACCGTTCCTTTGTTTCTTTTTCAACATAGTAACGAAAATAGAAAGTTTTACTTCCAGAAGTCTGAACTTTTACTCCTAATCGTCCTGTTCCACGTTGGCCTGTGTTACTCCATTCATAGTAAGAAGTATTTTTAGCTTTTAGTCCACCTATTGCTGTATCTGTTAAATGGGTAGCTATAAATTCTCATTAATCAAATTATAATTACCAATTTATTATAAAATGAGTCAGATATTAGGTCGGTAAATATAATGCTCTCACAAACATTTGAGAACGAATGGAAACGAATGACTAAATTAAATATGCATGACTCATAATCGCTTGGTCACTGGTTCAAGTCCAGTAGGGGCCACCAAATTTAAAGCCCCAGATAAGCAATTATCTGGGGCTTCTTGTTTAGCGCTAATATTATCAAGATCAAAGAACAACAATAACAATCACCGTAGAACCACGAAAAGGCCCTGATTTAAGCTTTCCTACACTTTTAAGTTCTGAACTTAATGTAAATGAGTTGGTATAACGAGAGGCTGTTTCTTTATTTGCAATAGGTAATTCAAACAACTCATTAGCAGGTTTATTATTTATTTTTAAAATAGACTGTAATGTATTTTCTTCATTAAGCCAAATTGCACCATCATCATTGGTTGTAGCAGAAATAATAACTTTGGAATTATAGTTACATTGGATTTTTACACTTTTTGTTTGCTTAGTAACATTCGCATTATTATTGAGCACATCATTATATGCCAATTGATTATAATTAAAGTCAATATTTTCGACATTAAAATCACAAACCAGATCTGGTGATGGCGCTGCACCACAAATAGAACCCGGTAATAAAGGATCTGATGCACTCCTTCTTTGACCATAAAATATTCCTACACATTCAGATGTAACAACCGTTCCTGAATGAACAACCCTAAAAGTGTAAGGTAATGGTGTTATTTTAAGAAATGCCTCTCTTAATTCATCCATCGTTTTATATTTAGAAGCATCGGCTATTTTGGGATCTCGGCTTGAATAGGTTCCTGCTGTACCATTAGCATAATGACGATGCGCGACATAGACCTCACAGCCAGCCACGTTATAACAAGGATTGGCCACACCAGGCATCAGAGTCCAACGTTCAATCTGTCCTATATAAGCTAACCCAGGGATCCCCCCGCTTATATTTTCAACTTTAGAAATATAAGAAAAAATATTCGCCTGAGCAGGAAATGAAGATATCATAACTAATATCAATAATGCTTTAAGGTAACCTTTCACTTTAACTCCATTTTGTCGTATTCATAAATTATGGATATGTGATATGAAATGTGGCAGTGCTACTAAATTTTCCTAATTCGATTTTTTTACTCACAACCACACTGGGTTCTGCTTTCAAAAAGGCATTAAATAAAAATTGGTTTTCATTTTTATTTAATGAAAACTGGCTATTATCTTTATTAATTGCGATAAATTTCTTATTTTTATCTTCTATACCGATACCAATTCCTGAAGGTTTACCGTTAATATTAATGCCCAAATATCCTTTATGTGAATCAGATTCAAACCCTTCAAACAAAAAATTAATATTTTTAGCGACACTGTTATCACAATTTGAAACGGTAATAATAAAAGGGATACCTTCTGTTTTTTGCCCATCACGTAATGCTTTTACATCAACCGTATTAAACTTCACCGTTAATGTTTTATTATCAGATAAAACAGTACAAGGCTCTTTTACTAAGTTGCCTTCAAAAAAGAGATTATCTGCTGCCTTTACACTCATTAGTGATAGGGTAAGGAAAGAGAAAATGAGTGAATTAAAATATAACTTTTTAAGTTTCATTAGCCTCTACTCATATTCAAATATAACAGATGCTGATGAACGAAATTTACCTTCAGCCAAATTAGCCCCCTGTTTTTTAACAAGTAATGCACTAAATTCAGGTAACTTACTACGTTCCACTTTTATTTTTTTATTTACAGGTAATAACTCTGTGTTATTCAAGACTATTTTTATAGCTAAATCAGTGACACTTGTTGCTAATAATTGATTATCAAATACAGCCGGATCACCTTTAACTGAAACTTTAAACGAGAATTCTTTACTATCCCCTGTACACGATAGATCATAATTAAATTTTTGCTGATAGTTATCTTGTTCTATTTTAGAAATAACCACATTGTTTCCAAAATTCACATAAATAGGTTCATTATTATTAAACGTACAGATTGGAGGAGGGTTTAGTATTTTCCCTTTTAGCTCTATATTTGCAGTTGCTAATGAAGTTTTAGCCTCTGCTGAATAAACAGAAACACTCGATAACAAACCGATTATCAATAATAAAAAAGAGAACGAAAATGTATTTCTATTCATCATTTCCTCCTAGAGATAATCGACATTAAGAAATGCGGTTGCTGTAAAATCACCAGAAACGAGCTTTTCATTTGGATTTTTAATCAGAAGCGCCTCAATTTTAATTGTATTGGTATATGTAAAATTGTATTCCGATTTAAGCTTAACTTCTTTATCTAGATAAAAAAACTTAACACCGACATCACTGCGTCCGGCAGTAACTGCATTATTATCAAAAGAAGAAGGAGAACCAGTGATAAAAAACTTCATATTATTGGTCGGTCTTTCATTGCAAGATAAAGGAATAATTAACTCAATTTTATTTTTTTTACCATCAAAATCAGCAGGATACAACTCACCAAAATCACCTTTAATCGTGTTTTTATTATTAATAATACAAGCTACTGGAGGTAATATTTCTCCATATACATTTACCTGTAAGTTTTTTTGAGCAGCACTTTCTCTTACGATAAAAAATGACGTAATAAAAAATAAAAAAATAAAGAAAACACCCCTTCTTCTTGTCATATCAGCAACCTAATCATTTATCTTTATTAGCTTTGGTTTAATTTACTTACCGTACATTGAGTACTTTTACAGTCAAATTCAATATCTATTTGAGCGCCGTAATCATTAATGTAGGTTAGTATTGGTTTTTTATTAAACTGATTCACACCGATATTAATTTTTTCTTTTCCATTAGGCTCAATCATAAAAGATTTAAACGCTTCAATGGTATTATCTGAAAAATCCTTTTTAGCGCTTACAAAGGTAATATTGTAAGGAGTTGGATTATTCATCACATAGTTATTACCTTGTTTTTCTAAGGTTAATTTATTCTGTGGTGCAAGTTCCAATTTATCAGAGGCTAGTATTAATGAAGCTGGTCTATAAAAAATTTTTACTCGTGTTTGCAATGCAATTTGTAAAACATTATCTGAATCACTTCTAGGAGGGATCTCTCTTAAATTAAAATAGAATACACTTTCTCTATCTTGAGGAAGAGAAGTAACAACATCAAGAGGTTGAACCTTTATTTGGCTTTGTTCATTTTTTTCTAATCGTTGTATAGGTGGAAGTGCAAGAATAGGCTCTTCTATTTTCTTACCAGTAAGATCTTCTATCCATGCTTGCGCTAAATAAGGCTGATCAGGACTATTATTTGTGATATTTAAACTGACTGATCCTTTCCCTTCATTTAAAATAATTCGTGTTCTATCTAAAGAAACCGCTGCGTTAACTGTTTCAATAAAAAATAAAGAAAATAATGGAAAAGCTAACATTGATATTTTTTTTACTGATAGACGCATATCTTAAACCTTAATTTTTAATTTCTTAAAACTCAATCACATGTCAATAAAATTGATGTGTAATTTCCTTTAGCTGATAAATCTGGCAACTCTATTTTACATACGTTATTTTCAGATAACTGGATGAATAATATTTCATGGGATTTAACACCACCTAAATATGCTGAACCATTATCGCTCACCATCCCCATATCCTGGTTTGATTCATTTAATATCGTTGAACCAAATGGTGCAAAAGAACCATCTTTTAGCATAATCTTTGCAATGATTTTAGCACCTTCAGAGACATTAAACTTACGATAACCTATCGCCCCTTCGGTTAGCGTAAATTGCTGTATTGAACCTTTTGCTTCAATATTACTAGGTAAATCGTCAATATTTACGGATACACGACTGCGCATATAATCACTGCCTAATGGTAGAATTGCTTTACCAAAATAGTTAGTGGTTGTATTCGGGCCATTTCCACTAACTGGAACATTTTGAACCCCATTAGTATCCAATAATATACGTGAGCTTCCTGGTATATTAATACGATGAAGCGCCCCACCTTTAGGTGTTAATGTCGCACCGCCGTCAATAGATAATGTAGCAACACTACTAACAGAATCAGTATATGAAGCACTACCAGAAACGACTGCAGAGTCCGCATAATGGCGATAATAGCCGCTTACGTTTGCTCGACCTCTCGCTGTCGTACCACCTGTAATATTATAGTTATTTCTATCATCAACTGTTTTGTTATAGCTAACCGTATTAGCGATATCTCCACTGTTAATATAGCTGTTCATACTGATTGTTGTTTTTGTATCTAATGGAATACTTAAGTTAATAAAAAAACCATTATCACTTCTTCCGTAAGTGTTATTTTTGTATGCATTAATATTTATAGAGTTATTTTTGAAGCTTGCTACATTAAAATATTTCGATAATGAAAAACTAAAGTAATCGCTTTTTTCACTATTCCAATAAGTACGATGGCTATAAGAAAGATAAGCATTAAGACCAAAATCAGGAAAACTTTGGCTGAATGTCAACAAATAGAGATCTTTATCTTTATTCACTTCTCTATTGTAATATTTACTATCAATATATTGATTTAACGTCAAAAAGTCTTGTTCTGCAAAACGGTATCCCGCTAATGTGACTTGGTTATTAAATTCTTCAAATCTTTTTGAGTAATTAATCCGATAAGCATTTCCTTGTTTGTCATCATTTTGATTATTAACATCTTTTGCAAATGACGTCGTCATATCCACAGAAATGGCACCAAACATTAATAAATCACGCCCTATTCCTGCAGAAAAAGAGTTATATTCATCACTGACAATCGCTCCACCAAATAAAGACCAACCATTATCTATTCCCCATGAAAATTCGCCCATACCAAACATGGGGCCTTTTCTATTTCTATCAACATCTGAAGGTTTTCCTATCAGGGTCTTATAACGGATTTGTCCTGGTCTCGTTAAATAAGGAACACTTGATGTATTTACTTGGAATTCTTGGATTTTTCCATTATCTTCCTCTACACGAACATCAAGGACACCCGAAATACTTTCATTTATATCTTGAATCGCAAAAGGTCCCTGACTTACCGTTGTTTCATAAATAATTCGCCCTTGTTGGCTAATAATGACTTTTGCGTTAGATGATGCCACGCCACTAATTTGCGGTGCATACCCTCTTAAATTAGGCGGTAACATATTATCTTCAGAGGATAACGTTACTCCCATATATCGAATATTTTCAAACAGATCAGATGAACTGTAATTTTCACCTAACGCAAGCTTTGCGTTTAATGGCTTAATAGAGCGGTAAGCATAAATTTGAGCCCACTTCCAATCGAAGCTTTTATCTTCTGCATCATTATTATCATAAACACTTTGCCAATCAGCACGTAAACGCCACGCATCAATATTCAGCCCCATTGTCCCTTGACCATTAAGGCTAAACTGATGACTACTTTCAGATTTTCTTTTTATATCTTGAGCTGTTAGATGATAGTCAAAGAGTGCCCCAGAAATTCCTTCATCCCATCGAGACGGAGGATCCCACCCTTGAGCAGTGTAATTTAGGTAAGCTTGAGGTACGGAGATAAACAGTTTACTTTTCTTTAATTGTGGTTTTACTGTCATGCTTGGTAATGAATTTATATTCAAACACTGTTCATTACTCCACCATGTTAGATCCTTTAAATAAGGCTCTTGTAATGAAAATTTTTCGACAACTTCGCGAGGAATACAAACTAGAGTTTCATCATCGTTATTTGATGATTTTATAAATTTAATCTTATAATTATGCTCGATTAAATCTTCATTAAGAAATATAGAAACTTCATAGATACCAGGATAAATATAATCTTCTTTAGAGAATCGAGATAAGTCAATATTATTTCTATCCTCTAAATTTAAAATATCAGTATTAAACTCAACAGGTTCATCTGCATATAATAAGGAACTATGAACGAGCGATATGCTTGATATCACATAGAATATACATTGCCATACTTTGAAGTTGAAATGTGACATAGTTCCCCTATCTATTGCGTGTAACGCTCTCACTTATAACCAAATAAATAGCCCCTAAGCCGAAACTGGCTCAGGGTGCTAATAATCTTATTTATAGGTTAATGCAAAAGTAGCAATAGATGAGAAAGTACCTGGAGTCACATCAACGCCTTGCTTTCCTTGTAAATAAGCAGAGAAACGTAATTCATTAGGGCCTTCAGATAATACTTGTGCAGGTGATGTTGCTTCACCTAATTTAACGATGTTGCCACCGTATTGAGAAATAATAACGCCCGCACCTTTTGCTGTACCATCAATAGCAATAGCGTTATCAATACCTGTCGCACCTAAACCAGAGAAAGTTGCTTCTACTGTTTTATAAGTTTTGGTTGAACAGTTTTCTAATTTGATGGTAAATGCTTCAGAAGTGCTACGACCACCTTCTTTTAATAATGAAGATGATACTTGTCCTAATTGAACTGTTTGTTTGTCATTATTTGGTGCGATTGAACAAGGTGCATCAATAATTTCACCTTCAAAGGTAATTTGTCCATGACCGCCAGTAATTGGCTCAACAGGATCTTCTGCAAATGCAGATCCAGCGACCATTAAACAACTAAAACCCAATACAGCTGCTAATTTAGTTAATTTCATTTTCCACCATCTCTATTTGATTATAAAAAGGCAAATTAAAATAATTAATCTGCATTAACCCTAACCATAAAAATGAAATTTTTAGTTTTCTAAAAAATAAATATCAAATTTATTAGATACAGTTATCCCGTCAAACTATTTAAAGTTCTAAAAGATAGATTTCATTGTTTATGTTTCGCGAACATTACCACAAAGAAAAAAACAATGACATTTTATAAAAAAACAATAAAAAATAGAAAAACACGCATAAAAAAACCATATAAATCATAACATTAAAAAAATAACTTTTATTTAATATTATTTTTTAATTAAATAAAGCTAGAAATGGAGCATCATTTAAAGAAACTACGTTTTTATACTTATTTTAGAGGGTTTAAAAAAATAAAAAAACAATTCAATCAAAACAATGAGTTGGAGTTTAAAAATATATTTTTTATTTTACTTTTTAACGAAAAATAAAAAAGTGAGTTTGAGATTATTCTTATCAAGATAAATAATCAGATATTTTTAAAATTAACTTACTATTCAATCAATAAACGTTTAACAGGTAATTATTTTTCAAAAAAATGAATAAAAAACTTACAAAAAAATAATTAAGATAGAAAAAACTTGATTTTAAAAATAAAAAACAGTATTTACACCATTTATTTTTGCAAAAAAGACCTTCTACTTATAAAAAGTGTGACTGGAGAAATTTCATTAACACATTAGCTTAAAGCTGACCTTTCTATTGATAAATAAAGATAGAAAATAATAGCTAAATAAACAAACTCACTCTCGTTTTGCATTTAGAGTGAGCTTGTTTTAAATACGAAATTAACTGACTAATTCAATTTATTAGTATTGTTCTTTAATCTGAAAGACTGAAACTTTATCTGTTAAGTTTTGGGCTTTCTCATCTAAAATCATTGTTGAGGTTGCGCCCTGTTCAACTAAAGCCGCATTTTGCTGAACAACAGAATCCATTTGGTTAATGGCGACTGCGATCTGTTCAATACCTACTTTTTGTTCTTCTGATGCGATACTAATACCTTGCATGATATCGCTGACTTTAGTAATAGAAGAAACGATGTCCTGCATATGCTCGCCTGTTCTATTTACTAATTCTCGGCCATGAGCCACATCAGCAACGGATTCTCTGATGATTTGATTAATTTCACGCGCAGCATCTGCACTTCTTGCCGCTAAATTCCTTACTTCTGTTGCAACAACAGTAAATCCGCGACCTTGTTCACCGGCACGCGCCGCTTCAACTGCCGCGTTTAATGCCAGAATATTAGTTTGGCTTGCAATGTTATTAACCACGTCATTGATTTCAGCAACTTTTAATGTTCCTACCTCGATTTTTTTCATTGAGTTAATGGCATCATTCATAATGTTAGAGCCATCAATCGCCAAATCACGTGTTTCTGCTGTAATAGAATTGGCTAAAATCGCATTATCTGTGTTATTCACTACTGCGATTTTTATCTCTTCCATACTTGCTGCTGTCTGTTGCAGAGCACTCGCTTGCTCTTCGGTACGAGAAGAGAGATCTTGATTACCAGAAGCAATTTCCGCTGAGCCTTTTTTGATCTCTAGCGCTTCTTCTTTAACAAGTTGAATAGTCGATGTTAGCGAAGTTTGCATCTCTCCCACATTAGAGAACAGGGTTCCAAACTCATCATTTCGTTTTTTAGGTAGAGTGAAACTTAAATCACCCTCTCCTACTTTTTGCAAAATGGCTGATAGCGTATTCAAGTTAAAGATAAACGTTTTATTTACCCAACGGATAACGATATAAAGAAGAAGAAGAATGATCCCTAAAGCAATAATGGTTGTATAAATTGACAACTGCACCATCCAAGCTTGCTGTGCTTTAATATCATCATTCACACCTTTCGTGATCATAAGATATTCATCGAAAAGTTCAGATAGACGAGTAAAGTCGTTAGAGAGATTTGATTCTGTGTAATCTAGCGTATCAATAGGTGCAATAAGTTCATCTAAAAGATAATAGAATAACACTGAGAGCTGCTCTGAATTACGTTGAGCATCAGGGCTTATCTTCTTCACACCTACCCAATGAGTAATAGTCGCTTTAGATTTTGTTGCCAGCGCTTTCGCTTCAGCAACAAGTGATTTAATGGTTTCTTGCTTGTTCTCATCCGTCATCGTTTTCAACAACATTAGATAGTTGACGTGAGAACGAATGGTCGCTAATTCATATCTTGCTTCTTGAACACTATTTAGTCTGGTATTCAAGGAATCCAATGATGCAAAGTTTTCTTGCATTCTATAAATAAAAAATGACGACAATACTGATGATAATAAGAAAATAGTTAACAGTATGATGGAACCTACTTTCGCTGATCTTTCAATACTCATGAAATAATCTTCCCCGATAATAAAATGATACAAATGTATTCATTTATCGGCACAAAATAGATTTTATTTACTTATTAATCAGAATTATCGATACAAACGATTAATACAGTTCTCAATCAATGATGGTAATTAGTTTTTTATTCTTAGATTCAAGTATTAACCTAGATCATATACCGTTATGAAATAATATTTCAGTGTTATTAATTGGTTAGCAATTAGGGATTAATTTTAATGAAACTAAAAATCGATAAAAAATTTTAATTTCACAAGAAATGCCTATTATCGCTTAGAGATTAATAATTCTTAAGTATTTTTACGATCCAGCTCATATATTTGTGATAAACCGTTTTTGAATACACCTAAAATAGAGTATATACACTTAGGATATTGTTAATGAAAAATTATCGTCACTTTAAATGAGAAAATAGAGAAAAAAACACATTAGTTATTTGCATCCTCATATAGCGGGATAAATAAGACATTCGAGAAAACAAATCAAACATCATTGCAATTAATATTTTCAAAAAAAGCCACCTACTTAGCATCAAACAACAAATCCTTCTTTATATGAACACTCCCCACAGTAATTACCGCGTTAGATCAATTTTTATTTTTCATTCTTTTAAATAAAAAAGTTGTTATCACAATTTTTTTATAAAGATATATAACTCATTTTCATCATATACCCCAATTTTTGATTTTATTCAGAGAATTCTTACGTTCTACAATTTTCACAAATACCCACAATCCGCGTAAAATACATTTACTTACAATATCTAACCTTTTCATACAATTCGTCTTATAAAGATGGAAAGTGAAATATAAAATAACATATAACTTATATGACGAGATTTTACACCCAAATAAAACTCATATAACGAGTATCGCATTTAGTTTGTAATTTCATTAAATTACTTAACGTATTGATATGTCTATCACTTACTAAAACTTAAGTATAGCCTTACAATAATTACTCTCTTGATAGGTGTAGCCTATTACAAAATGATATCACATAGGGTAAACCATTTTTACCCATTAATTTATGTGTAATATAGTTATTCAAAATGAAATGGCTAATTTTAATATGTGATAACTTCTAAATATTAGACCTCATGTTATTGGAATTAATTTATGAACGATCTAGACATCAAAGTAGGCTTTTTTTTTAAGAAGGCTAGAAAAGAGAAGAAATTATCAGGTCGTGAGCTGGCAAAAATAATTTCTGTTAGCCAACAACAAATATCCCGTTATGAAAATGGCAAAAATAGTATGTCACTTAGTTTAATAAATAAGCTACTTATTATTTTTGATAAATCATGGGATGATTTGAATCGTGAAGTAATAAGTACCTACAACGAAAAGGTGCCAAATACACAATCAAAAAAAAGAGACTATGAATTTAGTGGGGCTACTATTAGCCAACTAATTTGAAAACAATTATTTAACAATTTTACGTAAGCATCTCTATAAGCATTAAATCATGAAAATAAAATATTTAATTATGTTTTATTTTCATGAGCTATTAGCTTTATGAAGTTAGGGGTGTTAACAACTGACAAAACTATTATTTCGTATTAATAGATAATTATTAGGAAAATAAAGAACGCTTATTAAGTGTTTTTATTCGCCATGGATAGCTTTTATTTATTTTTACGCTAATAGCGAGTCAAAAAAATAAACTACTAAATATCATTTAAATATTTAGTGATTTATTAAAACGTAGTTATCTAATATAAAACGAAGGAATTTAGAATGAAAAAATCTATCATTGGTGCATCTTTAGCAATGGCATTTGGTCTGATGGCTGGTAATGCTTTTGCTGCTGATAATACTGGTACGATTACTTTTAATGGTGAATTAACGGATACAACTTGTAAAGTTGATATCGAAGGCCAAGGCCCTGATGCAACTATCACTCTGCCTACAGTCAGTACTGCAACTTTAACAGCTGCTGGCCAAGTAACTGGTCGTACTGGTTTCAACATGAACCTGTCTGATTGTAAAGTAGGTGATGCTGGCCATAGCAAAGTATCTGCATTCTTCGAAACTGGTGCAACTGTTGACCAAGCTGCTGGTCGTCTGAACAATATGGATATTTCTGCAGCTGGTGCAAAACTGGTTCAATTACAACTGTTAGATGGTAGCAACGCATTCGCACCAATCAAAATTGGTAATACATCTCAAGTAAATGCAACGACTTACGTTCAAATTACTGATGAAAAAGCCACTCTGCCATACGCTGTTGAATACTACGCTATCGGTAAAACCGATGCAGGTAAAGTAACAAGTAGCGTTGTTTATACTCTGCAGTATAAATAATCGAAATAAACAGGGGGGAGGTTTCTCCTTCCTGTTTGCTTTTTATTAATGGAATAAAGATAAATATGAAAACCACTAAATTAATTAAAAGCTTTTTTTTGAGTTTATTAATTATTATTCCAACATGGGTAAATGCTGCCGTTGTGATTAGTGGCACTCGTGTTATTTATAATGAAAATGAAAAAGAAGTAACGCTTAAAGTTTCTAATGAAGGAACGGTGCCTGTATTAATTCAAAATTGGCTTGATACCGGAGATGTTGATGCAGCTCCTGAGACTATACAAGTTCCATTTGTTTTAACACCACCTGTTTTCCGTATTGAGCCGACTAAATCACAGACATTAAGAATTGGTTATACCGGTGGTGTTGCTTTAGCAAAAGATAAAGAAACTATTTACTGGCTTAACGTATTAGAAATACCACCTAATGCAGCAAGTGAAGAAAATAAACTACAAATCGCTTATCGCTCCAGAATAAAGCTATTTTATCGCCCAATCGCTCTAAAAGATAAAATGGGAGCAATTAATGCTGCTGAAGGTTTAAAGTTTTCAGTTTCTGGTAACACGTTAAAAGCCATCAATAATGCCCCTTATTATGTTTCTTTAGTTTCTATTTCTCTCAATGGAAATGATAAACAGCCTATTGATGGTGAATTAGTCCCACCATTAAGTAGCCATGATTTTACTATACCCAATGGCGTATCCGCAAATATAGGAAATAAAGTCGTTTATCGATATGTAAACGATTGGGGCGCCATGAAGATAGTTGAATCAAAACTTTAATTCTCCAGTGACTTTATAAAATATACGGGAATATTTAAATGAGCAGTTATATTTTAAAAACTATTATAATATCTGCTGGTGCAACTTTTTTTCTAGTTGCTCCTTATACCTATGCAGAAAATATAACAGTAACAGAAAAGAATAAATGGCTGCCGAATGGTAATCGTGCATTATCGGGTGTAAATACATTACCCGCGCATGTTGCGACTCAAAGTTTACCAGCAAGTGCTAATGGCAATAATTTGCCTACCACAAATGGTAATAATAATACCGCAACCACATTTAACCCGATTTTTATGAATACGTCACAAAGTGATATTGATATCAGCCGTTTTGACAAGGAAAACTCAATATTACCTGGTACGTGGGATGTTGATGTTTACGTTAATAATCATTTTATTGCTAAACAAAAAATCACTTTTAGAGAAATGGCTAACCAAAAAGTGGAACCCTGTCTCACTAAAGACACGATGAGCCTTATCAATATCAAAGATGATAAACAGTCTCCATTGCTGAAAAGTGCAATGGAGCTTCATGAATGTATTGAATTAGTTAATCTCGTTCCTTCAACAGCCGTTACCTATGATCCTTCAATACAACGCCTTAATGTTGAAGTCCCACAAGCACTTGTTGGCTATAAACCGAGAGGTTATGTTAGCCCTTCACTATGGGATAGAGGGATCAACGCCCTGTTAGTGAACTATAATGCTAACTATTTTACATCTAGAAATAACGGTACAAACTATGATTCCGCATTTGCTGGTATTGATAGCCATGTAAATTTGGGAACATGGAGTTTTCATCATACTGGTAACTACTCATGGGACGAAAACAATGGCCATGATTACACATCAACCTATAACTATTTAGAGCGTATTATCACCACAATTAGAGGGGTAGTACAAATTGGGGATGTGTTAACAACAGGTCAGTTATTTGACTCTCAACCACTAAGAGGTATCCAGCTTTTTAGTGACGAGAAAATGTTACCGGATTCTCAACGTGGGTTTGCACCAACTATTCGTGGTATTGCGAAAACCAATGCGCGAGTCATTATTCGCCAAGATGGACGTGTTATTCACGAAACAGTGGTTTCACCAGGCCCATTCGAAATTGATGACCTCTACCCTTCTGGTTATGGTGGTAACTTGGATGTCACCATTCAAGAAGCCGATGGTTCACAACAAAACTTCAAAGTTTATTATGCTTCACTGGTACAATTATTACGCCCTGGGCAACATAACTACACTGTTGCAGCAGGTCATTTAAATTCCAAGTCTGTAGATTATGATCCTACTTTATATCAAGCCACCTACCGCCGTGGTTTAACCAATATTATTACAGGTTATGCAGGTGTTCAGGGTACAGGTGCAGATTACTACGCTGTTCAAGTTGGTTTGGCATTAAGTACACCTTTAGGTGCTTTTTCTGCCGACGTCACACAAGCTCGAGTGCATTTAAATACGACCGCTTCTGCTGTTAATAGCGGACAGAGTTATCAGGTGAGTTACAGTAAATATATTCAAGATACCAACAGTAACTTGACTATTGCAGCATATAAATTTAACTCCGAAAACTTCTACGACTATACCTCTGCGGTACAGGCAATAAATGAAGAAAAACATGGCAGAAGTATTAGTAACATCTGGCGTCCAAAGAGTCGTTTTAACGTTACCATCGATCAGGGGTTAGCTGAGGGATGGGGTAACTTTTATGTCACTGGTTATACCCAAAACTACTGGAATAATGATACTACCGACTTACAGTACCAATTGGGTTATAACAACAACTGGCGCAGGTTGTCTTATGGTCTAAACGTAGGCCAAGTCCGTAATGCGGAGGGTAAAAAAGAAACCACATTTGAGATGAACTTTACCTTACCATTGTATGATCTCAGTATTGACCATATGCCAACTCTAACCGCCGCTGTGACTCGTGATGGTCGAGGTTATGTGGGTGAAAGACTCGGTATTTCTGGCTCTGCGGGTGCGGATAACCGTTACTCTTATGGTGTAACCGCAATGAATACAAACCACGGCGTTGGCTCAAGTATGACAATGAGTGGTAATGCAAGAACAAACTTTAGCAGCTTAAGTGCAACCTACGGTATTGGTGAGCACTACCAAAATGCGTCAGTTGGCGCGAGTGGTTCGTTAGTCGGTTGGTCAGGTGGTTTGGCTACATCGCCTTATCAAGGTAATACCTTCACTATTGTTGATGCTGATGGCGCAGAAGGGGCCGCGGTGAGTGGCTATCCAGGTATCGAAGTTAACAGCTTTGGTTACGCTTTAGTGCCTTACTTAACTCCGTATCAATTAAACGATATCACTATTAACCCTAAAAATATGACCACTAGCGTTGAATTACAAAATACTCAAGCCTTTGTCGCGCCATTTGAAGGTGCAATAACTAAAGTTGTCTTTGAAACTGATAAGGGTACGCCATTGTTGATTACTATCCAAAGAAATAATGGACCTATTCCATTTGGTAGTGTCGCTTACGATGAACAGAACAGTGAAGTGGGTAGCATTGGTCAGGGAGGACTTCTCTACGCCCGCGTTAAAAATCCATCAGGTCGTTTAACGATTAAGTGGGGACCAGGTGAAATACAGCAATGTACCATTAACTATAGTGCACCAGCACAAGATAAAAATAATCAAAGTAGTTTTGTTCAACTTACTAGTGTGTGTGGAGAATAAAGTATGAAGCCTATTATTAAAAACTCATTAGCCTTAATGCTTCTACTTTTTCCTGTTGCGGAAGTAATGGCAAAACCTGATGTCCATTGTTTTACCATAAAACCAACTATACAACTACATATTTCAGTAGGGGGATCTGTTTTTTTAGGACCTGACGCCCCCATCGGAACTATACTTTATCAAGGTTATGTTGATACAGCGACATACAAGTATAACTATCAGTGTAACGGGGATTTTACAAATCCTGATGAGGTATATCGTATTGCAGAAACAGAGACATCAAGAATGCTCTCAATATCTGGTACTCATATCAAGGGTGGAGGCATTCCCGATGCGGTATACCAAACTAATTTACCTGGTGTAGGTGTTCGTTTTTTTGTTAAAAAAGAATATGATAGGCCGATCATGGCTGGCCAAGAGGTGGATCTGTTTGGCACTTTCACTCGTGAAATATCCTTAAAAATACTCAACGGTGCCCATGGAATATCGTATTATGGAAAACCCCATTTATCTTATTCGTTGATAAAAACAGGGCCAATACAACCAGGAAATGCTCATTTTACTGCACATAACCAAGTAATTATTAACTTTCCAAATGACAGATTAGACCATGTAGTTGCACCTGAATTTCCTTATACGTTCTTTGATACTTATATTACAGGTTCAGTCAACGTCTTTTCATCTAGCTGTAAAACGCAAGATTACACAGTGGAGTTGGGTAAACATAAAACATCTGAAATGCCAACCAAAGGCAGTTCAACCAATTGGGTAAACTCCGATATTATATTAACTAATTGTCCGGCCTTTAGAGGTTATTATTCAGGAAAAAAAGGGAATGTTGTCTCAACTGAAGTCGGTCACACATTCCCAGATCGAGATCCTAACGAACTAAGAGTAACAATAAAACCTGTTAATCCAGCTATTCCTGAATATCCTGGTACTTTTAAAGTAAATGATGTTCCAGGTGCAGCAAAAGGTGTAGGGATACAACTTGCATTCGGTGATGTCGGCGAAGATTTTGTTAAATTTAATACACCAACCGCCTTTGCACAACCGGTTACTGAAAAAGCAGGAACAGTCAGTATTCCATTACGAGCACGATATATTCGTACTGATGATAGAATATCCGCAGGTAGAGCTGATGGGGCTGCAACCTTTATGATTGAATATTACTAACCCCTTATTCTGTTTGCCAATAGCATAAAATCACACCTCTTAGCCTAAATCACTAAGAGGTGTTTTTTTATGGTTCATCGTTCTAATTTTCATTACTAATAATAAAAATCATTATTTATCAATAAATAAGACCGCCTCTATCTCATTTTTAGAACAATGATATAATAAGTAAAATATATTTCTCAAACTCTGATGATTTACGGAGCCTTACCCTGTATGCAACCCCAATTTGAAAACGCGAAAAACACCGTAAAAACGTTATCAGTGTTTGATTTTGATGGCACGCTAACCTATCACGATAGTTTTATTCCTTTTCTAAAATTCGCCTTTGGCAAACGTAAATTCTCACGCCGTTTAATTAAAATGGTATTACCGACATTACGTTGCTTTAGACGCAAACTCACGCGTGATGAACTAAAAGAAGTGCTGATCAAAACCTTTCTAACCAATATTGATGAACAATGGTTAAAAGAAAAAGCAGAAGAATTTTGCAAGCTTTACTGGGCTAAATTGATGCGCCCTACTGGCTTATTCGCTGTTGCAGAAGAAGTGAATAGCAATGCTGAAGTGACGATTTGTTCTGCATCACCTGCAATGGTGTTGCAACCTTTTGCCAAGCGCTTAGGCGTTAAACTAATAGGAACAACACTTGAAGTTATTGATGGAAAACTGACAGGTAAAATTATTGGTAATAACTGTCGTTGTGGTGAAAAAATAAAACGATTAGAAGCAGTATATGGGGACTTAACACAATATCATTTAAGGGCGTGGGGAGATTCTCGTGGTGATCATGAATTACTGTTTGCAGCGCAAGATCCTCATTGGCGTCACTTTCATACTGGTCGTCGTAAATCTAAAAATTCACCGATTAAAGTGACCGTAAAAAAAGAGTCTTAATCGCTGACTCTTTGTTTATCAATACAAAAAAATAGCCCCCGCTAAAGCGAGGGCTAAATAAAGCATTAGATATTTACGCCGTGTTGTGCTGCTAACGCACCTAAACCACCCGCAAAACCTTGACCAACTGCTTTGAATTTCCACTCTGCACCGTGGCGATATAACTCACCAAAGATCATTGCGGTTTCTGTTGATGCATCTTCAGAAAGATCAAAACGTGCAATTTCAGTATTATTGTCGTTGTTATAAACGCGCATAAAACTGTTGCTGACCATACCAAAGTTTTGTTTACGGTTTTCTGCATCATAAATAGTGACTGCGAATACCAGTTTTTTCACTTCAGCAGGGACTTTTGATAGAGTGATTTTTACTTGCTCATCATCACCATCACCTTCCCCAGTACGGTTATCTCCTTGGTGTTCAACGCTTCCGCATTGACTCAATTTGTTATTAAAGAAGATAAAACTTGCGTCTGAAAGTACTTTTCCATCTTCACCTACCATGAACACTGACGCATCTAAATCGAACTCTGCGCCATCAGTCACGCGGGCATCCCATCCTAGACCAACCATAGCAACCGACATTGTTGGTGCTTCTTTAGTCAGAGAAACATTACCACCTTTAACGAGGGAAACTGCCATATCAAAGCTCCTACTTTATTGAATAAACTGGCAATCACATCTTATGACTGCCAGCAGTTAGTGTCTTACAAATCAACTATCAAGAGGCATTAATACCGTATTGAGCACAAACTGAACCCAAACCACCTGCATAACCCTGACCAACAGCGCGGAATTTCCATTCTGCGTTATGGCGATATAGCTCACCAAATAACATTGCTGTTTCTGTTGATGCGTCTTCAGTTAAGTCATAACGAGCAACTTCAATTTGGTTGTCATCATTAACTAAACGAATAAATGCACCTGATACTTGGCCAAAGCTTTGGCGACGAGCTTGCGCATCATGGATAGTCACAACGAAGATAACCTTATCGACATCATTCGGGATCATGTCTAATTTGATTTTCAGTGCTTCATCATCACCATCGCCTTCACCGGTACGGTTGTCACCAGTGTGAACAACAGAGCCATCAGCAGATCTTAAGTTATTATAAAAAATGAAATCGGCATCGCTACGCACTTTTCCATTTGCAGCTAACAGAAATACAGATGCATCTAAGTCAAAATCTTGACCATCTGTAGAACGGGCATCCCAACCAAGTCCGACAAGGACGTTTTTCATCGTTGGGGCTGCTTTGCTCAGAGAGACATTACCACCTTTAGAAAGAGAAACGCTCATTTTATAACCTCTTTAGTTTTGTTTTTAATATTCTGATTTTTCAAGAATATTTATTAATTTGTCTTACCTTCATCATCTTTTTTCTCTGGGAATACAAAACTTGCAATAATACCCAGAGCAAGAACACCTAGCACAACAAATAAGCTAGTTGTCGCGGAGATGCTGTATCCATGTTGCCAGATGTGATCTGTTGCATTTAAACCCAGTTTTGCAGCAATAAAGAACAACAACACAATAACCGCTTTTTCAAGGTAAACCAGATACTGTTTTAACGCTTCTAACACGAAGTAAAGCGTACGTAAGCCTAAGATTGCGAACATCATTGCACTATAAACAATAAGGGGTTCACGGCTTACTGCGATAATAGCGGGAACCGAGTCGAAAGCAAACATCACATCGGAAAGCTCTACAACCGCCACACACAGCATAAGTGGTGTTGCATATAACGCTGCTTTTGTACCACGACCGATAGTGATATCTTTGTTTTCTGGTTTTGCTAATTCAGCATCAACTTCTTTTTGTGTTAATACGAAAGCGTGTCCAGTGATTTTTGGCCAAATAGGGAAAAATCGTTTAACTAGGCGATAAGCAAGATGTTGTGAATAGTCCTCAATCTCTTCACTGTCATCACCACTTTTCAGCATCATAACTGCCGTCCAAGCAACGATTAAGGCAAACACTATCTCAACATATGGTCCTAAGCTTAACAGTCCTGTACCGATGGCAACAAAGATCCCACGGAAAACGATAGCACCGATAATACCCCAATAAAGAACGCGGTGACGGAAGCGATCAGGGACAGCAAACCAAGAGAAAATCGCCATCATGACAAACAAGTTATCAACGGAAAGCACCTTCTCTAAGGCATAACCTGTTACGAATAAGCTCGCAACTTCTGCACCATGGTGAATATAAAGGAATCCTGCGAATGCCATAGCAATAGCAATCCAGAATATAGACCAAAATATGGCATTCTTTAACGTTATCGGCTTATCCGCACGATGCATAAATAAGTCGATAAAAATAGCGCCAATCGCAAGTACTACAAAGACAATGACAGTTTCTGTCGGAAAACCAATATGTGTGGATACCATAATAATTCCTGAACGGTTCCCTATAAATTAATTACAAACCAAATTCTGCGGGCTCAAAGCCTAATGCAATGGCAATAGCACGCACCGCTTCTTTTTCATCATTGTCAAAATCACCATCACTTTTCGCAACAGCAATACCGACACGAATAGCTAATTGCGCAGCTTCTGGCTGATCTTTCATTGCCAGAATATACTTCATGGTTTCGCCTTTACCGACTTCAGTATCGAACTCGAAACTCAGGATTAGCTTATTAAAGAATTCGATAACTTCAGAAGTATCAAATACTTTAAGTTCATCCGATGCTTTTAAAAAACCAAGCATCTTCTGTTTTTCTTCAGAACTCACACCGTCACTGGCAATGGCAATACGCGCACAAATTGCAACAGTACCTTGCATAAATTTTTTATTTTTAAAGCGACCAACTTGCTTGGCTAACTCAGAACGGCCTGTATTAAAACCTTCTTTTAATTTGTTAAAAAAACTCATGTTATTTTTCCTTCTATCAATTTGATCACTTAGAGCCCGCTGTCCAGCGAAACCCCCACCCGTACGCATTATCCATATCACGGTGGCCTTTAAAAAACTCATTGAGACGTTCAACTTTGATTGATCCGTTCTCATTAACTAGTCGGGCAATCGCACACATACCTCGACCATTATTACCATCAGTTAAGCGTGTTTCGATAGGTGGTTGATCTGGCACATGAATAGTAACCACACCATCAGTTTTACTCCAATTCGGTACACCTTCATAAATAAACGCGAAAATCAGCACTTGCTTAATATTTTTCCATTCACGCCCATTCACAAAAATCCATTCACCACCAGCAACATCGCCTGTGCGGTCATCGCCTTGCAATTCAACATAAGGAATACGATTAAAATCACCAAACCCGTTTCCTAATGCTTGAATAACAGACTTATGCCCTTGTTGAAGTTCAACGAATGCACCGATATCTAAGTCGATACCTTTATTGCCACCAAACAATCCACCTAATAACCCAGAACCCCCGCTTTTGCTTTCACGATGCCAATCAAGGTTGATTCGAATTTTACCGAAGTCATCTTTCTTCGTGAGACTGATTGCTGGTTTCTCTTTGGTTAAAGAGACTTTACTTAAGTTCACCGAATTTGGCGCTGGCGTTGGAGCAGGCGTTGGAGCTGGTTTTGGCGTTGGCGTTGGCGTTGGCGTTGGCGTTGGCGTTGGCGCAGGATCTGCGATATCAACACCAAAATGTTCAGCGAGCGGTTTTAAGCCCCCGTTAAATCCTTGAGCAATAAAACGGAACTTCCAACTACCATTACGACGATACAATTCACCTAAAATTAATGCCGCTTCAGGACGACCGTTAATATCAACATTGCCGTTCGCCACAACTTCGTTATTAGCATCAACTTGAATCGACAATCGTTGTAAATTTGCAATTGTTTGCTGACCATCACAGGTCGCAGTAAACGCAATCTTTTCAACATCTGGACGTAAACGGGTTAAATCTACGGTAAATGATGTGCTGTTACCTGCCATCGCATAAATAACAGTACGATCATCATTGGCTGTCTGCCCATAAAACACCATATCGGTGTCACCATTCACTTTACCTGACGCATAAAGTCTAAAAGCAGAAACATCAACAGGCGCACCTGATTGAATTCTAACGATTAATGTTTGATTAGGAACAGGTAAGTTCCCACCTGGAGTCATATTCATTTATCGCACCACCGTAGCTACAATATCAGGCATCATGTCGTTGATAACGCGGCCTTTACAAGGCGCACCAAACGCAGTGAAATCCCATTGACCATGATTACGTTGTAAAGAAGCAATCACGATACCTGTATGAGAGCCTTGCTCTGTTAAGGTATAACGCACTAGCTCTTTGTTAGTTGTTTTATCAACAACACGGCAGAATGCGTTTTCAACTTCATTAAATGTTTGCCCACGGAAACTGTTTACTGTGAATACCAAATATTCAACATTTGCCGGTAAACGATCTAAATCAACAAAAATTGTTTCATCATCGCCATCACCGTCACCTGTTAAGTTATCACCAGAGTGAATAACTGACTGACAACTTGATTTTAATTTTCTAAACCAAATGGTATCGATTTGATTGCCACTTGCGTCAAGCAATACGCAACTTGCATCTAAATCAATAGAACCACCACCACCAAAAAGACCGCCTAATAATCCTTTTTTCTTAATCGGATCCCAGCCCAAACCAAACATTAAATGGCTCAGTGTAGGTGCTTGTTTACTGAGAGAAACTGTTTGATTCTTGCTTAATGAAACCATAATTAAATTCCTTCAGAGGTAGAGTGAAACAATAACGCCATTTGTAATTAAATCCATATCATGAAAATCATCATATCATGATGAAGTACATGAGCAAGACTATTTTTCTCATTCAAACTTAAAGTTTTGTCAATTTATTGATATTAATGATATTTTTATTGTAATAAAATGTTAAAAACACAAGAAAATCATAATAATAACGCAATCAACCACTCGATTTTAAAATTAACTCAAATAAATCATATTATGATTGACACGGTTCTTCGAAATCTTCATGATTATAGGCATCGAATCCTACACTTTTATTTCACGGTATACAGAGTAATGAATAACACAATTTGGTTTATGGAAGGTTTATCATCACAACGCGATATAATTCAAAGTGTTAAAGACTTTGCAAAACAGCAACGCCAAGAGATCTTTGTGCTTGCATCTCATCGTCATACTCGAAATGAGATTTTATCGCTTGCTGATGGGGCTTTTTATGAACCTCTTGAAGAGACATTACGCTTACAATTTATTGCTGATGTTGTAAAACAGCATCAAGTCAGTGCCATTCACACGGGTCGTAATAGTGCATGGTTTGAATTACACCGCCAAGAAATTGAGTCGTTAGGAGTAAAATTAACAACCGGAGCCACACAACTTGAACAGCTTCAGTTAGCTGATAATAAAGTCGCCTTTGCACAAGCAATGGAACAATGTGGACTTCCTGCTGTACCTTCTATTTACATTGAATCGATTGATGAATTAGAAGCGCATATCAAAGAGCCTCCTTTTGGTGAAACTCCTTTATGCATCAAACCTGTAAAAGGGATTTATGGCATGGGTTTTTGGCGTTTTGATAATCAAGTTTCGCCGATGGCACTGTTTAATCACCCAGAAAATCGCCAAGTCAATCCTCAACAATATCTCGATGCATTAAAGGCGGTAGAACATTTTGAGCCTTTAGTCTTAATGCCTTATTTACCAGGTCCAGAATACTCTGTGGATATGGTGGTTGAGCAAGGTAATGTTATTGCCGCTGTTGCTCGACGCAAAGAGGGTGCAATACAGCACTTGGAGATTTCAGGCGAGGCTTATGAATTAGGTAAAGCGTGCGCAACAGCGATGAAAGCTGATGGTCTTGTGAATGTGCAGACTCGAAATAATCATCAAGGCAACCCGCTCTTACTTGAAATTAATATGCGCCCTTCTGGTGGTATTGGTTATACCCAACATTGTGGAATTAACCTTGCAGGTATTTTTGCTTTACGCCAATTAGGATTAATGAGTATTGAAGAGGCTCAAGCCCAAAATAACCATTTTACACCAACAAAAATACGCTCAATCACCGATTCTATTGTTTTCAATTCAACGTTAACAAACTTAATCAGTACGGATAATAATTAATAATGAAAAATAGTATGAGTGACTCATCCGTTTATCGTCGCCTTCTTTCTTGTGGCACATTAAGTGTGACGCCAAATTGCCCTATTGAGTTACTTGATGAATTATTTGATATTGCAGAAAGACGCAATCCTAAGCGTGCATTTTTATTTGTCAGTAAAGTATTGGGGCGACATATCCCTGTTTCACCGAAAAAAATGCGTGAAATCTATCAAAAACTTGCCAATCAATTTCCTGACACACTTGAAGGTCCTGTTCTGTTTATTGGTATGGCAGAAACCGCAGTCGGTTTAGGTGCTGGTGTTTTTGATGAAGTGAGAAATCGCTATCAACAAGCTGTTTATTTAACATCAACACGTCATCCTGTTGATCAAGGTGAATTGCTGTGTGAGTTTAAAGAAAATCATAGCCATGCGACTGATCACTTACTCTATTTGCCTAAAACAGCAGAGCAACGCCAGTGGGTACAACAAGCAAAAACTGTTGTATTAATTGATGATGAAGCCACTACAGGCAATACCTTTATTAACCTGCTTTCAGCACTGCGTGAAGAAGGCGGATTAACCCATATTGAACAGGTTATCGCTGTAACCTTAACGGATTGGAGTGGTGATTCTATCTCTGAGCGCTCCCCATTACCGATTCAATCGCTCTCTTTAGTTCAAGGGAAATGGCAATGGGATGCCGATCCAAACGCACCTTTACCTGTTATGCCTAATGTTAATATTACTGCGTCTGGGCAAGTTTCGATTACCGGTAAACAGAGCTGGGGTCGATTAGGGATGACAACGCCAGCAAGCGATCTAGGTTTATCTATCAATGCTTCTTTGGGTGAAAAGATCCTTGTTTTAGGATCGGGAGAATTTGTCTGGGAACCGTTCTTATTAGCTGAACGACTGGAAAAACAAGGGGCTATCGTAAAATATAGCTCGACAACCCGTTCACCTATTTCAACCAATTTTGCCATTCAATCAGCGATTACATTTACTGATAATTATGGTTTAGGTATTCCTAACTTCGTCTATAACGTGGCTCATCAACAATTTGATCGTATTTTGCTTTGTTGTGAAACACCAGCCGAAAGTATTGATAACCAACTGATTGAAGCCCTCAATAAAGTTGCCCCTATTGTTGAGGTAATTAGTTATGACTAAGCCCGTTATTTTAACTGATCTTGACGACACCTTATTTCAAACACGTCGTAAGATGGTCGATGAATTAGCGCTAGAACCCTATAAAACTGGTGCGCTCGATAGAAGCTTAGAGCCTCGTAGCTTTATGACTCAAGAGCAAGCCATGCTTGTCGATTGGATGTTAGAGCACGCGGATTTAATTCCTGTTACTGCGCGCGGAACGGAAGAAATTAGCCGAGTCACCATTGCGTTTCATTCTTGGGCGATCACCACACACGGTGCAGTGATATTAACACCTGAAGGTACAACAGATGCACAATGGCAAAACCATATCACTCAAAGCTTAGCGCCCTATACACAGCGTTTGTTGACGCTACAACAATCAATTACGCAATTAATGGCGCAGCGAAATGTTGATGGTTGGGCGCGTATTAACTATGAATATGGTGATTTGCCTATTTATTTAGTCATGAAGCATAACGATAGTACTCGCTTAGACGAGCTATACGCCATAGGTGATGAAATAGAAAAAACATTTTCAACCGACGGTTTTTATATTCATCGCAACAGCAACAATATTGCTTGGTTACCCGAGCCTATCGAAAAAGGTAAAGCTGTCACCTATTTGCTCAATAAATTAAAGGCAGAGCGAGGTGTTTTCCCTGTGATTGGACTTGGCGACAGCCTTAGTGATCATCGCTTTATGAAATTATGCAGTTGGTATGGGCTTCCTCGTCAAAGCCAATTTGCAGATGCGATTAACACAAAAATTTTTGGAGAATAAACATGATGGATCATAAGCCGTTTTCTGGCTCTTATGTATCAGGAGATGTCGATTTCCTACTTCAACCGGTGAATATCGAAATGACGCCCGTTGAGTTAAAAGAAGAGCTGATACAGTCGGGTAAACGCCACTATTCTGACATGCTAAGTCAAGAGCCAGAGCCAACAACATGGCATTTAGATCTCTTTGAAAAAGCGCTAGAAACAGGCGCTACACGCTTAGCAACAGAAGTCATAATGTTGGCTAAATCACTAATTGAACGCTTTGGTGATACCCCAATAATCCTAACAAGCCTAGTTCGTGCAGGAGTTCCTTTAGGCGTCATGTTGCAACAAACATTGCGTAAAATGGGAAACACCTCTTATCACTACGGCATTAGTATTATTCGAGATAGGGGCATTGATAGCGAAGCACTTTCATGGATAGAACAACGCCATGGTACAGAAGGTATTGTTTTCGTTGATGGATGGACAGGAAAAGGCGCGATTACAGGTGAACTTATTCGTTCGTTATCAGGGCGCAAAGGCTATCCAGCTCAACCTCGTCTTGTCGTCCTTGCTGATCCTTGTGGCTGTGCATGGTTAAGTGCCAGTGATGAAGATTGGCTTATCCCCTTTGGGATCATGGGAGCCCCTGTTTCAGGATTAATTTCACGTTCAATTTGGACTGAAAAAGGCTTTCACGGTTTTGTGGATTGCCAACATTTAAAACAGTATGAATGTAGTCGCTATCTTGTTGATACTGTTGGAAAAGTCGTTGATTCATTAATCGATAACAATATTCCACTAGCCACATTTAAAGAACAACAATCAGACTTAAAAAAGCTGAGCGAAAACGTCGTTAGTTCACTTGCAAACAAATATGATATTTCAAATATCAATCGTATAAAACCCGGTATTGCTGAAGCCACACGCGCTGTTTTACGCCGTGTACCTGACCATGTTCTTGTAAGAGAAATAACCGATCCTGATGTTGCGTTATTGGTTTATCTTGCGCAGGAAAAAAATATTGCTGTTATTGAAGCAGGACAAGCGCTTGGTCAATATCGTGCAGTGACTATCATTAAAAAGGTGAAATAATGATTGAACGATTATCCCCGTGGAATTTAGGGGCAACGCTTTATATGCCTGCAACACGAACAGATATCGCAACAACGATCATCAACCAGAAAATTGAAGGGTTACGCTCTTTAATTATCTGTTTAGAAGATGCCGTGAGTGATACCGATATTCCTGTTGCATTAGAAAATTTGGCAACGTTATTAAATACCTTAGCCGAGCACAAAAAGAGCAGTGATTGTAGCCATTGGCCACTGCTGTTTATTCGCCCTCGCCATACTGAAATGGGTCAGTGGATCACGGAAAACCTTGATGTCAGTGCCATTGATGGTCTTGTTTTGCCTAAGTTTACGCAAGCTTCTCTGCCAGTTTGGTGGAATATTATTGAAAATACACATTTATGTATGATGCCAACGCTTGAAACAGAAGAAGTGTTTGACGTTATTCAAATGACAGAGCTTGCAAACCATCTATTAACCCACCCTTGCCATAACAGAATTATTGCATTACGTATTGGCGGTAATGACTTAATGAATGTCATTTCTCTTAGACGTAATCGTCAATTAACACTTTATGATGGCCCAATGGGTTATGTAATAAAAATGTTAGTTGCTGTCTTTGGTGCTCGCCAGTTTGCCCTTACTGCACCTGTTTGTGAGCATATTGATGATCATCATATTATGGATAAAGAGCTGGCACTTGATATTGCCAACGGCCTTGTCGGTAAAACGGCAATCCATCCAAAGCAAATTCATAAAATTGAACAAGCGCTCATGGTCTCTCAATCCGCTCATTCAGATGCGTTGCGTATTTTAAATTCAACACAAGCTGTCTTTAAATCACAAGGTGCAATGTGTGAACCGGCAACACATCGTCGCTGGGCATTGAGTATTTTAACCAGAGCTAAAATTTATGGCATTATTCCTAACCAACAAAATAATGCTCAACGTTTTAACGCAACATAAAATACTTTGTAACGGGCGGTAATCTCTATGAGATAAAATAATTATCTTATATTGATTTTGATTTATAAGTTTCTAGTTAAAGCATGTTATCTTTAGCTAGAACTTATAAGAATAACGTGAATTTTTTATTTAAAAAAGTGTATTTTTTTTATTTCAATTATTAATTTATACTACATTTAATAGGCAGCTTATTTTATTTATCCTTGTCAATACAGAACAAGAATAATAGAAATTATTGCTAAATATTTTAACACACGAATGACAGAATAAGTGGTAACTAAGCATGCAATTAAGCACTCGTCAGGTCAGAGTCTTTACACTGGCAACCCTTTTAAGCTCTGGAAAAAAGGTTCCAACCATTAAGATTATTTCTGCTCTTGAATGCTCAGAGCCTACGTTAACTCGCGTTTTAAAAGAGATAAGAGATTCTTATGGCGCTGAAATAAAATACAGCAAAGCCTCTCGCGCATATCAAATGACTGAACGAGGCCAACTTGATAGTAAGGCATTACGCCGTATGCGTGAGGCATTATCTGCCAGTGAAGATCATCACAACAATGGAATGACAAGCCGAGTTTATCTTGATAAAGATAAAAAGAAATCGGTCTCACTTTCATTAAAAATGTCCGCATTACGCAAGATTGATAGTTTATCTTATTTAAAGAATTCTACACGTAGCGAAGCTGTTGAATTATTAGTTGATCACTATATTGAAAATTTAATTCAATCAACACTCGCTGAAATAGCCGAGAAAGAAAAAGAAAAAAAGAATTAAAAATAAATAATAAAAAGTAACTTGATACTTCGGTATCAAGTTATTTTTTATAAAACAATGAAAATAAAAAATATATATAAAAATTTATTTAATAAGATTAATTTATATATTTTTCCTTATGCTTCTTCTATTTTAAATTACGTTAAAATAAGAAACCATTAATATGCTAACGGATTGAATTAATTAATTTTTCATGTTCGCTATTATTTTTAATTAAAATAAAGTATTTACACTTAGTCATTATTGGCTAATCATTTAGTATCACTCTTATTGTGATGGCACCATGAAAAATATTTACTTTAATAAAATTTAATCACTCTGTCACTCAATTCAGGAGTGAAAGACAGCTCAATTCCTCTTTTATTTTACTTTTCATGCGATCTTTATTCAGATTAATAATATTGGACAATCATCACTGCGTTTTTTCTCTAAATTAATTAAACTAAGCATTATCTCAATTGAACACCTTCATGAGTCGGTTAGTATATTAATCGCTTATTTCTATCTCACTCACAGGATAAATGCATGAGAAAATTGCCAGTTTACCTTTTACTTGATACATCGGGTTCTATGTATGGAGAACCTATTGCAGCAGTAAAAAATGGCGTTGAAATGCTCTTATCAACACTACGCCAAGATCCTTACGCATTAGAAACCGCTTACATTTCTATCATCACCTTTGACTCAACCGCACAACAGATTGTGCCACTCACTGATTTAATCAATTTTAAAGTACCTGATTTAGTCGCAAGTGGAACAACTGCATTAGGTTCAGCGCTTACTTTAGTTTCTAGTCGTATTGAAAAAGAAGTACAAAAAACCACGGCGGAAACAAAAGGCGATTGGCGCCCGTTGGTTTTTGTGATGACAGATGGAGCCCCAACAGACGATTGGAAAAAAGGCGTTGAGAAATTTAAAGCGGCACGTACTGGCGTTGTTATTGCGTGTGCAGCAGGACGAGCAGCACAAACAGATGTCCTCAAAAATATCACCGAAATTGTATTACAGCTAGATACTGCCGACTCCAACACCATTAAGTCATTCTTTAAGTGGGTTTCAGCCAGTATTTCTGTTGGTAGTCAAAAGGTCGATTTAACTAAGAAAGATATTAGTGATCTTGATGACTTACCACCGCCACCTCCTGAGGTTAACGTTGTACTTTAAATAAAAAAGGAATGAATATGTCTGTTAGTTTAAAAAAAGGACAAGGCGTCAGTTTAAAGAAAAATGAATATGACCTTTCCTCTGTCACTATCGGTTTAGGCTGGGATATCAACGAAGAAAAACGCGGATTTCTTGGCGGGCTTTTTGGTAAAAAAAGCGAAGAATACGATTTAGATGTTATCGCCTTCTTATGTGGCGAAAACGGCAAAGTAAACGATTTAGGCAAAATTGAAGGTGGGCAACCTTCCCTCGTCAATGGCGATATTATTTTCTTTAATAGCCTACAACATAAATCAGGACAGATTTGGTTAACGGGTGATAACAGAACTGGTGCAGGCGATGGAGACGATGAGCAGATCATCGTGAAATTAAATACACTTGATCCTAAATTTACCAAAATTGTCTTTATTGTTCAGATTTACAATGGTCGAGAGCTACAACAACACTTCGGTAAAGTACAAAACGCCTTTATCCGCGCTGTTGATGCAAAAAATATTGAAATGGCTCGTTTTGATTTATCAGGAGGCGAAGCCTTCAACAACCAACGTTCAATGCTGTTTGCTGAATTAGTCAGAGAAGAAAATGGCTGGAAACTTAACGCCATTGGTGAGCCTTCAAGTTCAGATAGCTTTATTTCTTACTTAAAGGACTTTACCTAATGAGAAGACTTCCCGTTTACCTATTAATTGATACCTCAGGATCAATGAGAGGTGAATCTATTCATGCGGTTAACGTGGGGATACAAACAATGCTTAATGCATTGAGGCAAGATCCTTACGCATTAGAAAGCGTGCATATCTCTATCATTACCTATGATAATGAGGCGCGTGAATTTATCCCATTAACCGCATTAGAGGATTTCCAATTCTCTGATATCACGGTACCGAGTTCTGGCGGCACTTTCACGGGTGCTGCGCTGGAATGTTTAATCAAGTGTGTCGATCGTGATATTAAGCGCTCTGATGGTGACCAAAAAGGTGACTGGCGCCCTCTCGTCTTTTTAATGACTGATGGCACACCTTCTGATGCTTATGCTTATGGTGAAGCGATTAAAGAAGTGAAAAAACGTTCATTTGGTTCGATCATCGCTTGCGCTGTTGGCCCAAAAGCTAAACACGATCACCTTAAAGAGCTAACATCTCAAGTAGTGGCTTTAGAAACGCTAGACTCCAATGCCTTCTCTGGCTTTTTTAAATGGGTTTCTGCCAGTGTTGCATCCGGCAGTTCAAGTGCAGGCGTGAATACGGATAAAGATACCCTACCGCCACCGCCTCCTGAAATCCAACTGGTACTGTGATCCGCAAAAGCAAAGCGCTTCAAAAGGCTTTGCTTTTATTTTATTCAGGCTTTGGTTTATCCATCACAATACATACAGCCACGATAAAGTGATAAGGTACAACAATGAGAAGGCTACCCATTTTCTTTGTTTTAGATTGTTCAGAATCGATGATCGGTGAAAACCTAAAAAAGATGAATGACGGTCTAACAACTATTATTAGCGATCTAAGACGTGATCCGCACGCCCTTGAAACTGCTTATGTTTCTATTATCGCCTTTGCTGGCGTTGCAAAAACGATTGTTCCACTCACTGAAATCGTCTCTTTTTATCCTCCTCAACTTCCATTAGGAGGAGGCACTTCATTAGGCAGTGCATTACGAGAACTTTCACACCAAATCGACACTCAAGTAAAAAAAACCACCCTTGAGCAAAAAGGCGATTGGAAGCCTGTCGTTTACCTTTTAACAGATGGCAGGCCTACCGATGATTACGCACAAGAGATCAAGCGCTGGAAAGATCACTACGCCAACAAAGTTAACTTAATTGCGATTGGATTAGGCTTAAGTGCAGACTTACATGTACTGTCACAATTAACTGAAAATGTACTGTTATTTACCGAAACACAAGAAGGCGATTTTACTCGTTTTATTAAATGGATAACGATGTCAGTGGTTTCTCATAGCCGAAGTGTTGGCGAAGAGCCACCGCCACTTTTAAGTCAAACAGAGCATATTGTTCGTCTTGCGAAAGATGATGTCGCTCGTGCTTATGATGAATCTTGTGTCACTTTTGTCGGTCGTTGTAGCCACACTCGCTCACCTTATTTAATGAAATACGAACGCCCACCCATGAAAGCTTCAGGGCTAGATTTTAATCTTAACCTTAATGGTTTTAACTTAACGGGTTGCTACACCTTAAATGAAGATTACTTTGCATGGAGTGATCTCAGCGCCACGGCGTATCAAGTTAATACCAGTGAACTTCATGGCACACCGGGTTGCCCTTATTGTGGCAATGCCACTGCTTTTGCCGTTTGCCAATGTGGCAAATTGCTCTGTGTAAATGGCCCTGAAACTGTTATTTGCCCTTGGTGTGATAACAACATCACTTTTGGGGATAACAGCAACCAATCTGACTTTGATGTCACACGAGGTAAAGGCTAATGGATAAAAAAGCCCTACTCACAAAACTGATTATTGATGACACGCTGACACAACAGCGCATTCCTGTACATGAAGATCTGGTTATTGCGCTGTATGAAGATGCGGAAATCGCTCAACATATTGATTTTATTATTGATAAAATCAAAACAAAAACGGCAGAAAAAATAACAACGCAAGACAAAGCACAGCCTATTCTTCTGTTATTACCACCAGCTCGCGATTTAGCCTCTGAAGAAACGTCATTACCAGAAGAGAGCTCATTAAAACCGGGGCAAATTCCAACACACTCATCGCCAATGCCAACAGAAAAACCGATTATTCAACGTCCTACGGCAAAAATTACCCTTTCTAATGCCAAAGTAGGTACAGTGTTTAACTCTACGCTCAATATCGAGCTAGATACCCTCGAAATTGCCGAAATTGAAACGGTTGATTTTCCTGAAACACTTGGAATAAGTTTTGATCCTGAAAGTCGTTGCTTAGTGGGTATGCCAACAAAAAGTGGCAATTTCACATTGGTTGTCCATTGGTCTGTTAATAACACTCGCTATCACAATGACGTCTTATTAATCATCAATCCTGATCCTCGTAGCTTATGGCAAATCAACGAGCCTCCCGCAGACAGCCCTTATCCTAAAGCACATATAGATAGCAAACTTATTCTTGAAGAAGATATTCGTATTGCAGGTGCCAGTCGTCGCGGTCGCTCTCATGAACATGCAGGCACATTCCGTGATGATGATTTTTATATTCACCACGATGACCAAAGCCAGTGGAACATTTTAATTGTCGCAGACGGTGCGGGTAGTGCGCGCTATTCTCGTGAAGGTTCACGTATTGCTATCAATACTGTAAGCCACTATTTAAAATCGCAGTTAAGCGAGGGGAATGAAGCATTCAAACCTCATCTTGAAACCATCCATCAATGGAATGACAATAACGCCATTAATCAAGTGGGAAGCTTCTTTGCTCAACTCTTTCGTAATGCGGCGCAATTAGCAATTAATAACCTCAAAAACGAGGCTATTCATATCAATGAGCCTGTAAAATCTTTTTCGACTACGTTATTAGCCACGGTTTCTTTGCGTATCAATGATGAGTTATTTGCTGCCTCATTTTGGATGGGCGATGGTGCTATTGCGGCTTATGGCCCAGCAGGAAAAGTGCGCATTTTAGGTATTCCTGATAGTGGTGAATATGCAGGACAAACCCGTTTTCTTGATGATAGTGCGCTCAACGATGCTGAGTTTAATCGACGCATTATTATTGGTAAGTGGAAAGAAATTTCACATCTTATTTTAATGACGGACGGGGTGTCTGATCCGGTATTTGAAACAGATAATGGCTTACAAGATCCCAATAAATGGGCTGCACTCATTGATGAAATATCGCCTTGTTTAGCCTCTCCTGAAAATGCAGATAAAGCATTGGCTGAATGGCTGAATTTCTTTTCAGCAGGCAATCACGATGACCGCACTCTGGTTGTGGCTTGGTAATCATAAAAGAGAGAATGGGTGAGTTTCATGGCAGAGATCATTACCTGTACTACACAAAGTGGAAAAACAGTTCAGTACGTCAATGAAATTATTGGCTCTGGCTCAATGAAAGATGTCTATTTTTCCCCTGACCGAACCTATGTTGTTGCCTTCTATAAAACAAAACAGAATGCACAAGCCAAAGATAGAATCGATATGATAACAGGCTCCTATCGACATAATATCTTTGAGCAAAGTGGCGGTGAATATTGGAAAAACCTCTTTTGCTGGCCAACAGATGTTGTCGAACATCAAGGAAAAATTGGTATTGTTGTTCCTACTTATCAATCCCACTTTTTCTTTAAATATGGTTCTAAAAACAACGATTTTCTGGCGATAAAAGGTCGAGAAAAAGAAGGTAAATGGTTTGCAAGTGCAAACAACCAAAATAAATTTCTCGATCCTCGCGAAAGAGGCAATCTATTAAATTATCTGAAAGTCTGTTTACTGCTATCTCGTGCCGTGCGCCGAATGCATGCCGCAGGCTTATGCCATAGTGATTTAAGCTATAAAAACGTCCTTATCGATCCTGAACAAGGTCATGCTTGTGTCATTGATATTGACGGTTTAGTGGTTCCCGGTAAATACCCACCGGATGTTGTAGGAACACCTGATTTTATTGCGCCAGAAGTAGTAAAAACTAGCCATTTACCGAAAGAAGATCCTAATCGTATCTTGCCAAGCATTACGACCGATAGGCACGCACTTGCGGTATTAATCTATATGTATCTGTTTTATCGTCATCCATTACGTGGCGGTAAAATTCACGATCTTGACGATGAAATGCGTGATGAAACACTGTCTATGGGTGAAAAAGCATTGTTTATTGAGCATCCAACCGATCGTAGTAATGCGGTAAAATTGAATCAGGTAAAACCGTCATCTCTACCTTGGGCAGATCCTGAAAAAATCCCATACACGATAATGGGACCATACCTAACGCCTCTTTTTGAAAGGGCTTTTATTACAGGGTTACACGATCCTTCCCAACGTCCTACTGCTGATGAATGGGAAACCGCTTTAGTCAAAACGGTAGATTTAGTTCAGCCTTGTCAGAATAAAGATTGTGAACAGCAATGGTATGTTTTTTCAGGAAAAACACAGCCCGTTTGTCCTTATTGTCATACCCCATATAAAGGACAATTGCCGATTTTAAATCTCTACTCTTCACGTAAAGCCGGTAGCTTTAGACCCGACGATCACCGCTTAATGGTTTGGAGTAATCAATCACTGTTTCCTTGGCATGTTAATCGCCTTATTGCGCCGAATGAACGCACCACCGATGAACAGAAAAAGCGTGTAGGTTATTTTGTTTATCACAATTCAACATGGTGGCTTGTTAATGAGCGTATTGATGGATTAATGGTATTGCCGGAGAAAAAGCAAATAGCACTTGGCGATAAAATTGCCCTAACTGATGGTTTGCAATTTGTATTATCGACAGAAGAAGGCGGGCGACTTGTTGTGGTGCAATTAGTGTCTAATTAATAAAGTAAGAGAATAATCCGTTTAATTTATCGCGGGTTATTCTCTTTTTTCATGGTATTCAATTTAATCTTGAGCTCAAAACTTAAATTCTATAACCAAATTTAAATCTTTGGCTGGTTTTCCTGTTTCATAGCGCCATTGTTCCAATGCATGAATAAGTGACAAACCAAAAACATCCACTAAAGGTGTGTCTAACATCCTAATATTTTGTACATGCCCATTTTCATCAACATCAAATTTAACCTTTAATTCACCTTCTATCCTATTAAAAGCCGCTTTTACAGGATAATTAGGATATATTCGTAATAAATTCTTAGGATAATTTTTAACCGTAAGATTTGACTCTTTTATTTCACTTTGAGTCATTTTCTCTGGTTTATCAGCTAATTTTGGTTTCAATAACAAATTAGATTGAGTATCCGACTGTATTGATTGAGTAGCACATCCATTTAGTAAAATAGTGCTGCAAAATAAACTTAAAATAGCTAATTTTATTTTCATTTTTCTTTTCTAAAATAAGATTAAGTATAAAAATACAATAACACATCTCATAATCATTTCTATTCTCATCTCTATATTTAGTTAAGAAAAACTGTGCAATTAATTCTATTTTTGCCATTTTATTTAAATCAAAGTCAGATCACATATTTACCACTCCCCCTTTCCATTTAGCGCTAACGTTCAATATTGGATATCAAGATCCCAGTTTATTAAGCCTCATTATTTACAATACCCTACAGTGATAATTGGAGGCATGAATGAAAACTAAAAATAAAATCAATGTGCTAGAACTTATTTCGCCAGAAATGAAGCAAGTTATGCAATTTTATGCAGATAATCCGCAACCTGTGCCAGAAAATGATGGTTATCCCTCAATGCGTCTTGCTTATAATCAAGATAGGCGTTACTGGAATGCAGATGCTCCAGAAATGGTGAGCATACAAGATATTTCGGTGAGTACTTCTTATGGAAATGTATTAACGCGCCTTTATAAACCCAAAGAAAAAACACCCGCAACACTCTATTATCTGCATGGCGGGGGGTTTATTTTAGGGAATTTAGATACTCACGATCGCATTATGCGGCTGCTTGCCTGCTATACTGGTTGTACCGTTATTGGTATTGATTATTCATTGTCACCCGAAGCTCGCTATCCTCAAGCTATTGATGAATCAGCACAGGTTTGTCAATATTATCATCAACATGCAAAACACTATGATATTAATACGCAACATATCGGTTTTGCGGGTGATTCTGCGGGTGCAATGCTGTCTCTTGCTACCGTATTATGGCTACGCGACAAACAAATTCACTGTGGTAATATCAGTGCGGTTTTGCTTTGGTATGGATTATATGGCCTACGCGATTCCACCAGCCGTCGCCTTTATGGGGGGGGAATGGGATGGATTGCGCCAGCAAGATCTAGAAGAATATGATAATGCGTATCTAACCGCGCTTGGTAGTCGTGATGCACCTTATTATTGCTTATTTAATAACAATTTAACGCAAGATATTCCACCTTGCTTTATCGCCAGCGCACAATATGACCCGCTTATTGATGATAGTGTGACGCTATTTAAAACCTTAGAAGCTCATCAATTAGCTTGTGAATATAAAATGTATCCAGGCACATTACATGCCTTTTTACACTACTCACGTATGATGAAAGTGGCTGACGACGCTATTCGAGATGGTGCTCATTACTTTGTCAAACAACTGGTTTTGTAAAACATCAACCTATTAAAACTCAAGGTTTCGAATAAAACGATAATCCGCGGATGCCTCTTTAAGTCGATACAGACTTGCAGGGCGTCCTCTTTCTGCACGTTTTTCTCCAGTATCAATCAATAAATCTGCTTGTTCGATACGTCGTCTAAATGACTTTTTCTGGATCTCTTTACCAATCAGAATTTCATGAACATGTTGCAATTCTGGCAAGGTAAATACTTCTGGTAATGCAAATCCGGGAACAATCGAATAAAGTGATTTTTGCTTTAATCGCTCTCTCGCTTGGGCAATTAATTTATGGTGATCAAACGCTAAGCTTTGTTGTGCAATCTCATCAATAGGGCACCACATCACCGAATCCACGGTATCAATATGTGCTTCACAGGCTTGATGTGCAATCAACGCGGTATAACAAACCGTCACCGACCAACCTCTTACATCACGCTGGCTATTTCCTACTGAACAGAGTTGCTCAATATAAGGGGGGATCACGCCCGTTTTCTCTTTTAATTTTCTTAGCACCGTATCTTCAAGGCATTTGTCCTGCGCCTCATCAACAAATCCACCGGGTAAACCCCATTTTCCTTTTTCAGGATGCTCCCCTCTTTTCACCAATAACACTTTTAACTGCTCTTCATGATAAGTAAACAGTACGGCATCAACGGTGATCAGTGGAGATAGGAAATCACGACGGTTATAACTGGCTAAAAAATCTTGTTCATTCATGGCGTAAGCTTTATTAGAAAACGATGAAACTATTTTAAGCCTAAACAGCAAAAAATCAAATTTTGTCATAAAGACACTAAATCAGTTGACAAGTATAGTCGATAAGACACAATTACTTTATTGTCATAAAGACACTAACTGGAGAAGCACTATGTTTAACTTAAATTACTTTAAAGCTGATTCATCAACATTCATTATCAAATCCGTCAGTGGTCGCGTTCGCCAACAAGGTAAAGGCTTGAGTTTTTGGTATAACTCCGCCACAACCTCTATTGCGGCATTACCTTTAAACGCGCAAGAAGCACCATTTATTTTTAACTTCCAAACCTCAGACTTTCAGGGTTTACGCATTCAAGGGCAAATTTCATTTCAGGTTAAAACACCTGAAAAAGCCGCAGAAGTACTCAACTTTAACTTGAGCAAAAACGGCAAATCGTATGCCTCTGAAGATCCACTCAAACTCAGTGATAGAGTTGTACGTATTGCACAAACCTTAATTCAAGCAAAGATCCAAAGTACACCACTTAGAGAAGCGTTATTACTTAGTCAATCATTAGTGACTTTGGTAATGGAGCAATTAATTGAACATCCCTCATTAGAGGCATTAGGTATTGCGATTTTAGATGTCTCTATAGCGGCAATCACACCATCACCAGAAACCTTAAAAGCGCTAGAAGCCGAAGCGAGAGAATCCTTACTGAAAGAAGCCGATGATGCCATTTATGCTCGTCGTAAATTCTCAGTAGAACAAGAGCGCACCATTAAAGAGGCTGAATTAGAAACCGATTTATCTGTTCAACGTAAACGCCAAGAGATTGAAGAAGCACGTTTAGAAAACGAACGTACATTACTACGCGAACAAGCTGAGATTGAAAAAGAGCGCCTTGAAGCAAAAGTTAATGCGGAAGCAAAACGTAAAGAACTAGTCGCATTAAGTGCTGAAAATCAGCGAACACAATCAGAAGCGGATGCTTATGCGATTGAAGCTACCATGCGCGCTTATCGTGAATTACCCGTTGAGAACCTAAAAGCAATGGCTCTAGCAAAAATGGACTCACAACAATTAATGGCAATGGCATTCGAAACCTTAGCTCTGAATTCAGGAAAAATCGGCGAGTTGAATATCACACCTGATTTATTTAGCCAATTTATGAAAAAGGGCAGCAAATAATGCAACGTAACGAAGATTTTCGCTTTGTGCTGGTGATGAGAAAAAGCCGCTTACAGGAATTAATTGAGCGCTTTAATACCTGGTCACAAGCTAAATTCTATTTAGAACACAACAATGTTGAGGTAAAGGATTACCTCAATGAACACAATTTATATCAAAAGCAACTCACAGAAGCTGAGTTGATTTTAAAATCATTAGGACGATTTCAACTTTTAGAAAGAGGTTTATTACCTAGCTATCAATTCTCATCTCACGATATTGTGGTGGTGATTGGTCAAGATGGGCTTGTTGCCAATACGCTGAAATACCTTAATGGACAGCCCATTATTGCTATAAATCCTGATCCATCAAGATGGGATGGTAAATTATTACCCTTTGAAATAGGACAATTAAAAGAGACAGTTATTGATACCATTAATAAAAAAATGCCATTTAAAACGGTCACTTTTGCACAAGCAACAACCAATGATGGTCAATCCTTATTAGCGGTTAATGACTTATTTATTGGCCCTAAAAGCCACACTTCCGCACAGTATATTTTGCAATGGAATGGCGCTGAAGAAGTGCAATCTTCATCAGGCATTATTGTATCAACAGGATTGGGATCAACGGGGTGGTTTCAATCTATTCTTGCTGGTGCGATGGCAATTACAGGAGAAGCTTCGCACCCTCTATTACAAGGCTTTAGCTGGAGTGATCGAAAGCTACAATTTAGTGTAAGAGAGCCATTTCCAAGTAGAACAACAGGTGTTGCACTGACTTTTGGCACTATTGAGCCTGACTCACCACTGCAATTAGGATCTTTGATGCCAGAGAATGGCGTAATTTTCTCTGATGGCATCGAAGATGACTATTTACAATTTAATGCAGGTTGTATTGCTCACATTGGTATTGCTGACATACAAGGGCAACTAATTAGCCAAAAAGGGCGTCAGCGAATTTAGATTTATTGAGCGCTCTTTAATACTGTTTCAAGTCCAGAGATCATCACATCAAGGACAAACAAAAATGCAGCATCACCATTATCACTATCCATAATTGCAACGGCTTGGGTTAATAATGGCGGATAGGCAACAGTATCCGTCTCTACTTTTTCACGCTCTTTTTGGCTTTCTTGATGCTCTTGAGTTTCCAGTACGGAGCCTAATGTAAAATGCGCAATAGAGCTTAATGCATACACGGCTTGAGATAGACTAAACCCAGCATCACACAAAAACTGTAGTTGCTGTTCTGATGTCTCAAATTGGCTTTCAGACGGGCGTGTTCCCGCATGAATTTTGCCACCATCACGATACATTAATAAGGCTTGGCGAAAACTTTTCGCGTTATTTCGCAAAAAGTCCTGCCATGTTTCATTCGGCAATGGCAAAACATGATGATGGTGCTTTTGCAAAATAGTTTCTGCTAATGCATCTAACAAAGCGCGTTTATTTTTTACATGCCAATACAATGTGGGTTGCTCAATACCTATTTTTTGCGCCAGCTTACGCGTTGTTAATCCTTCAATACCAACTTCATTAAGTAAAATCAACGCATTATCAATAACTTGTTCTTTATCTAGCTTTGCCATTACCTACCTCAAAATAAAATAGCCTTGACAATCTATCACCGATAGAGATATTTTACACCCACTCTATCACTGATAGATTTTTAGGATCTCAATGAATAAATCAATTATTATTATACTGCTGATCACCATATTAGATGCCATTGGTATCGGGCTTATCATGCCAGTACTCCCTACGCTATTAAATGAATTTGTCAGTGAAAATTCACTGGCAACTCATTACGGTGTGCTATTAGCGCTCTATGCTACCATGCAGGTTATTTTTGCCCCTATTCTAGGGCGGCTGTCTGATAAATACGGCAGAAAACCTATCTTGCTTTTTTCCCTTTTAGGCGCGGCACTCGACTACCTTTTAATGGCATTCTCAACCACACTTTGGATGCTCTATATTGGGCGCATCATTGCGGGGATCACGGGTGCAACAGGTGCCGTATGTGCATCAGCGATGAGCGATGTGACTCCTACTAAAAACCGAACTCGCTATTTTGGTTTCTTAGGCGGCGCTTTTGGTGTTGGTCTTATTATTGGCCCAATGCTGGGGGGATTATTAGGTGAAATCAGTGCTCATACGCCATTTATCTTTGCCGCTATTTCACACTCGATTTTATTAATACTCTCTTTGCTCTTTTTCCGTGAAACACAAAAAAGAGAAGCACTTGTTGCAAATAGCACACCTGAAAACCAAACCGCATCAAATTCAGTCACTGGCGTTATTAAGAAAAGCCTCTACTTTTGGTTAGCAGCCTATTTTATTATCCAGTTTATCGGGCAAATTCCAGCCACCATCTGGGTGCTGTTTACACAATACCGTTTTGATTGGAACACAACCTCTGTCGGCATGTCTTTGGCTGTTCTAGGTGTATTACATATTTTCTTTCAGGCGGTTGTTGCTGGAAAATTAGCACAGAAATGGGGCGAAAAAACCACCATTATGATCAGTATGTCTATTGATATGATGGGGTGTTTATTATTAGCGTGGGTAGGCCAAGTTTGGGTTATCTTGCCAGCATTAATTTGCTTAGCCGCTGGAGGTATGGGGCAACCCGCTTTACAAGGCTATTTATCAAAATCTGTCGATGATAATGCACAAGGGAAATTACAAGGTATGCTGGTGAGCCTAACCAATATTACTGGAATTATTGGTCCTCTCTTATTTGCCTTTATTTATAGTTATAGCATTGCTTATTGGGATGGTCTGTTATGGCTGATGGGGGCAATATTTTATGCCGCGTTGCTTATTACCGCTTATTTTCACCAAAGAAAAACCACTCCTAAAACTGTTATTTCAGCATCTTAATACTAAAAAATTATAAAGATCATAAAAGTCCTATTCACTTTTAATAGCGTGGATAGGACTTTATTTTTATCGCAATTAATAAGTCACTTTTACCCGAGGCTTACTAGCTGCGATCATAAACATCGGTGTTGAGCGATAAAGCACTTTACGTTTTTCGTCATACACTCGCTCATTAATATTGGTTAAACAAGTCAGTTCTGAATAACCTAGAGTGACTAATGTATCAAGATCCCATTGTGGTCTAATTTTTTGACACATCGGCATACTTTTACGGTAATCGAGCATTGCATCGCTATACCCTGCTGGCTTTTCATTAAATAGTGCAATATATGCTTCAATATCTTCACTGTTTTTCTGATTTAAGGTGTCATCAAATAAATAGCGATTCCAGTTAGCATCAAAAATTAGCGTTCTTGCGCCCGGTTTTAAGACACGTAACCACTCTTTATAACCCTGTTTTGCATCTAATAACGTCCATGCCACATTACGGCTAATCACCAAGTCAAAGTGATCATCAGGGAAAGGTAAAGAGTGGCTATCACCTTGCATTACGTCAATACCAACTTGGTAGGCTTCAAAGTTTTTCTTAGCAACATCAACCATCGCCTCAGTACAATCTATTGCCGTCACTTTATGCCCTGCTTTCACCATAATAATAGAAAAAAAACCGGGGCCGGTTCCCACATCTAGCACCTTTAATTTACCTTGTTGGCCACAATACTCATGAATAATATTCAACCACGCTTCTCGTTGGAAACCGTTTAATTCTAATTGGATCAAATTACTGTAATTCTCAGCACCCTCTGTCCAATTTTTTAATAATTTATCTTTTGAGTCCTGCATAACAAAACCTATCAGTAAGTAAACTAAAATAAATAAGCAAAATTACGGCGCCACTAAGATCTGATATAGATAACAAAGAGCGCCGTAGAGACTATTTTTCAGATGTATGAGGTACAGTGAGTTTTTCCCATGCAACAGGTGCGTAGTTATTTACGCCCACTTCAAAATTAGCGACCTTCTTAGGATTAATAGCAAAGTTTGTCACGGGATGATAAACCGGCGCAGTGATCGCCTCTTCACTAATAAAGGTCATAATGCCGTCATAACCTTTTTGGCGATCTTCTTCATTTAATGTCGCTAAAGTTTTATAAATCATCGCTGAGAGATTTTCGTCATACCACGCTTTAGCTTGCTGATTATTAGCTTGAATATCGTAGATCTCTAGCATAGAGCTATGAGGCATCCATGAATCTGAAGCTGTGCGCATTAAAGCCATATCAAAATCTTTGGATCCTAAAGTGGATTGGGTATAACCATTACGATCGAGTATTTTTAAATTAACTTGAATACCTGTTTGCGCTAATTCTGCTTGAATAAATTCGGCAAGGGTTTTCCATTCAGGAAATTCGTCTGTTGTTAGCAAGAAAGAAAAAGCTAAAGGCTTACCCTCTTTTTCAAAAATACCTTGGGCATTTTTGCTATATCCAGCCTCAATTAATAATGCCTGCGCTTTATCTTTATCACCCACTAATGTGGTGTTATTTTTTGCATTCGCATAAGGCACTCCAGATTGATACATTCCAGTCGCTTCTTTACCGATATGATTAAAGAGATCTTCTGCAATGCTTTTTTTATCAATCGCGTAGTTAATTGCTTGGCGAATACGCTTGTCTTGTAATTCAGATGTACGTTGGTTAAAAGCAATAAAGTGAGAACTTAATGTATCAGCGGTAAATGTTTCAAATTTCTTATCTTGTTCTAGTTCCTGAATATTTCCCATTGGGATTTTACCAATCAGATCACCGCCAATAATATCTACCTCACCACTTTGTAAGGCAAAAACACGCGCTTGACCATCAGGAACCACTTTAAAGATAATGCGATCTAACTTTGGTTTCTCACCCCAATAATAAGGATTTGGCACCAGCGTAAAGCTTTTGTCTTTCTCATAGCTTTCTAGCATCCAAGGGCCTGTTCCGACAGGTTTAGTAAAGGTTTTACCGTCTTCACCTAACGACGCGGGGCTTAAAAAGCGCACAGGTCGAGGATAGGTCATTTCCATTAAAATAGGATAAGAAGGATTTTTGTAAGTAATACGCACAGTGTATTTATCAATGGCTTCCATTGAATCCACTAATGTTGCGGTAATTTGGCTATAACGAGGATTATTCACCCAACGTTTTAAGTTAAAAATAACCGCATCAGCATCAAACGGGGTACCATCTGAAAACTTCACATTTTCGCGCAGTTTAAAGGTATAGGTTTTCCCATCTTCTGAAATATCCCAACTGGTTGCTAATGTGGGAATAATCTGCCCCTCACCGCCATCTTCTGTTAAACCGTCATAAATCATCTTAAAGACAAAATGAGGACCGTTATAACTAGCAGCATCAAGCATATTCATCGCACCATCACGATAAATAGCCACGACAACTTCTTTTTTCTGTTCAACTTGAGGGGGGTTTTCTGTTGGTTTTTCATCATTACAGCCCGTTAATGCCGTTATTGAAAGAAAACCAACCAATAAAGTTCGGTGTATTAATTGTTTAAACATATTTTTCTCTTTCTATCTTATTGTTATCAATTGATTATTTGATGACATGCAACCCAATGATCAGATGTAATTTCTATCAAAGAGGGTGTTTGTTGCTTACAGATATCTTGTCGATTTACACAACGATGGTAATAAGGACAACCTGTCTGTGTTTTAGGTGCATCGGTGTAGATTTGTTGTTTAAAAGGCGTGCGTTGTGAAGGATGAGTCGGTAATACAGCAGATAATAAAGTTTGACTGTATGGATGCTGAACACGGTTATCCATTTTAGGAATAACTTCAACAATATGACCAAGATACATCACAATAATACGGTCACTTACAAAATTAACCGCAGAAATATCGTGAGAAATAAATAGATAAGTCAGTTGTAATGTCTTTTTAAGGGTATTAATTAACGTGAGGATTTGTTGCTTTAAGGCAAAATCAATACTCGAGACAATCTCATCACACACCACAAATTCAGGTTCAAGCACAAGCGCTCTTGCAATGCCAACCCGTTGTTTTTGCCCACCTGAAAGCGCATCAGAATGTCTTGATAAAAAAGAGCTATCTAAGCCGACTAATTCTAATGTTTTACTGATCAGATGCTGACGTGCTTGGCGAGTAAGGTGTTTATAATTAATGAGTGGCTCAGCAATAATTTGTTCTACGGTAAAATAAGGATTAAAAGCATCTGCACTAGCTTGAAAGATCATCTGCATATTTTGGCGAATATGGCGCATCTGTTTAAAACTAAAATGCGTGATCGCCTGTTTCGAAAACGTAATAACGCCCTCATCACTTTGTTCTAATTTCAGTAATAATTTGCCAAGCGTCGTTTTTCCACATCCAGATTCCCCAACAACACCCAACGTTTCTCCTCGATAAATACAAAATGAAGCATTGGCAACAGCACAGGTTGTGACGCCATTTTTTTTATAATATTTAGAAAGATTTTTTACTTCGACTAATGGCATCTTATTTTCCCTGCTTTATTGTTGAAAATAAACGCTGGGTATATTCATGTTGAGGCTCATCAAAAAGTTGAGTCACACTTCCTGAACTCACAATATTGCCTTGATACATCACATAAACGTTATCAGCCATTTGCGCCACAATACCGAGATCGTGCGTGATCAACAAAATGGCGATCCCCAATGATTTCAAACGATCAATTTCATATAAAATAGCCGCTTGCGTTGTAAGATCTAAAGAAGCCGTCGGTTCATCAGCAATAACGACTTGCGCCTCTGATAACAGCCCCATTCCTACCATAATGCGCTGACACATACCGCCACTTAACTCAAATGGATATTTATTTAACAACTCATCGGCATGACTTAATCCAAGGCGAGATAAAATATCTTTATACCGTTGTCGCTTTTCTGTTTTCGATTTTTTTCGCCATAAAGGGGGGAGTGATTCGGCAAAATGCTTTTCTATTTTGATGGTAGGATTTAATGCACTTCTTGGCTCTTGGAAAATCATAGCAATTTTCTGCCCACGAATATTTCGCCACTGCCTTTCGCTTTTATTTGAAATCACTTCACCAGATAACGTTATTTCACCCGAAACAACCTTTCCGGGCTTATCAACTAAATTCATTAAAGAGAGTGCAGTGGCTGATTTACCACTTCCCGACCCACCAATTAGTGCGGTTATTTTTCCGGCATAAAGCTCAAGATCGATATTATTTACAGCTACAAATTCACTCTTTTGTTGTTGGAAAACAGTCGTCAGCTCTTTGACGGATAAAACAGGTTTAGAGCACATCTTAAATCTCCTCCTGTTTTTTCAAATCTAAAGCTTTAGCATTGTTTTGTAAGACATCATTTAACCCTTCACCAATCATATTTAACGCCCAAACTGACAGCATAATGGCGAGTGCAGGATAGATAATCATCATCGGATATTGTGTCATATATTGTCGGCTATCACTGAGCATCACCCCCCAATCTGCAATTGGCGGTTGTGAGCCTAAACCGATAAATGAAAATGCCGCAACGTGTGTAATAACCGCCGCGATACGTAATGTGGCGAGAACAATAATGGATGACATGGCATTAGGAATAATGTGATGAAATATAATACGACGATGAGGTGAACCTACAGAGATAGCCGCTTGAATAAAATCTTTCTCTTTTAACGCAATAACTGAGCCACGAATAATACGGGCAAAAGGCGCCCACCAGAGCGTAATAAACACCAATAAAATCGTCATTAAACTAGGGCCAGTGATCCCAATGGCTGCCAGCGCCAATAAACTGGATGGAAAGGTTGATGCAATATCAACAAGACGCATAATTAAGTTGTCGGTTTTGCCTCCTACATATCCCGCTAAAATTCCCAATGGAATACCAATACTAAGCATTAATGCAGTAGCAAGTACCGCTGTCGAAAGACTGGTACGGATCCCATAAATTAAGCGTGAAAAGACACAACGCCCTAATTGGTCGGTTCCTAGTGGATAATCAAAACTAGCACTCATCAGTTTTAATTTAACATTAGTCAAATAAGGATCATGAGGAGCTAAATAAGGCGCAAAAATACCCAAAATAACGAGAAAGAGGATGATCACCACGCCAGTCATTGCTAAACGTTGTTGTAAAAATCGCTGCAAAAAATTCAGTTGCATGGTTATCACTCCATCATTATTTTTGGATCGATAAAAACATACAGCACGTCTATCAAAAGGTTAATAACAATGTAGGTTACCGCCACAACAACGATATATCCTTGAATAACAGGCAAATCTTTAAGTCGAATACTGTCTACGGCAAATTTGCCAATGCCATTCCATGAAAAAATAGTTTCACAAGCAAATTGCCCACCTAACAACTTACCAAAATTCACGCCAATTAAAGTAATGCAAGGCAAAACAGCATTTTTTAAACCATGACGAAAAAGGGCAGCTGTTTTACCTAATCCTCTTGCTCTGGCTGCTCGAATATAATCGGTATAACTCACTTCGATTAAGTTGTTACGTAAAATACGGGTATACATAGCTGCATAACCCGCACTGAGCGTTAAAGCAGGTAAGAGAATATTTTGCATGCTATCGCCTGCAATCACCGGCGCAAGATGCAATTGGATCGCAAAGATATACAGTAATAATAATCCGAGACAAAAATCGGGTAAGGTTGCTGCAACTGTGGTTAAAAAACGAATACCGTGGTCAATCGGCGTATCTTTAAAACGCACCGAAACTAACGCGATAGGGACACATAAAATGATGGCAAACAATGTGGAAACCAACGCCAATTTTAACGTTGCAGGAAATCTGTCCATAATTTCTTGGCTGACGGGTAAACCAGATTGAATCGATGTACCGAAATCGCCTTGTAAGGTGTGTACCAACCAACTTAAATACTGAATATACAGAGGTCTATCTAATCCAAGTTCTGTTCTCACCGCGGCAATACTGTCGGGTGTTGGAATGATCCCCTTGCTTCGTAAGGTAATCTCAGCAATATCACCCGCTGAAATATGACTTAATATAAATGCCAAGATACTGACAATAATAAGCATGGGAACAACTTGGATAAGTCGTTTAAAAATAAAGCGTTTAAAGTTCATTTTGATAATTTATTATAATGATAAATTTGGCGTCTAATAACTTAAAGCCAAAGTATAGAGTTTAATCACTGATGAACTATTGATATAACACGTTATTCATTCAAATTCTTTAAATAAATAAAAAATAAATTTTTTATTTTATCTATATTCTAAAGATAAAGATTTATATTTTAAAAACAGTTATAAACAAAATTATATTTGGAATTTTAGAAATAATAACAATTTATTTAGATTTTATTTATATCATTTAAAATCAATGAGTTAAAAAAACAAAAGGAAGATAAAAACAAATACGAATGAATTAATAGGAATAAAATGACTATTTATTTTATTTATCATGAAAATGTTTCTTTAAAATAGGATAAATTGGCAAAAAAGGCACAAATTAGTAAAAAGGTAGAGACAAAAATATTAACAATACTTATAAATAAAATAGTTAAAAGAGAATATTTAAATCCTTACTTCATTATTCAACTCTTATTAAAAACTAGAAAGCATCCCTAAGTAATCGATTTCAACTTCATATCCTCTATTATTAAATACTAAAACAAAACTCGGATTAACATAACTGATCTCTAAATCCATCTTGATTCTCTCTTTGTTAATATCCTACACACTCTTTTTGATTACATGTAAAACAGAGAAAGTTGGTGCCTGTTGTTCTGTTGCAAAAGACAAACATCATCAAATTCCGTCGAAAACTTTATTTGAGTGATTATCTCTTTTTAAGGTAACTACTTCATCACATTATTATAAGTATAAATACTCTATTTATATTAAATTGCATAAGAGAGCAGTTTAGTTACATAGTTATTTTATGATAGTTATTTTCAATCGTATTCACCTTGAATAAAAAACAAATACTTCATGATTAATTTACTTTTTATTTACATAATAAAATTATTATCCAACTAAGAATAAAAATAGAATTTCTATTAGTTTTAGCTCTATTTAAATAATAATTATTTGTAGTAGCTGTCATATATTAATTTAGATCAATATTCACCAATCATTTTTAGACACTTCCAATAATAAAGTTTATCTGTTAATTCGAAACCCATCACAAAACAAATAAAACACCAATTAAAGTCCAAAAAAGACTAAGTTACTGGACTTATATTTCTAAAAATTACCTTACAAAACAAAAAAAAACAAAAAGAGAGTAAATAAAAATTTTTATATAGTAATAAATAATCATAAATACTTAAGTTATCTTTACTTAATAACAATAAAAAACTCGATTTACGCGTATAAAAATCTAGATAAAGTTTAAAAACACTAATATTTTTATTTTGCAGCAGAAAATCCTATGAGATTAATCCTATCCCCATAAAAATTTTAAATTGTAGAATTGACCTCAAGACAAATTGGTAAATAAAACAAATAATCCAAAAAAGAATAAATACACTTATTTTTAGCTTTATTACTTTTTTGTATATTTGAATATATTGACTAAAAGCATAAAGAGAATTGACATTCAAAAATTCAAACAATCAGCTTTCCATTTCAAAAATATATTTTATTTAAAATGAGTCTATTTAAAATTCATTTTAAATAAGTATTTTTACTAAAGTCTAAATAACTGAATAACAGATTATTTTTAAATAACATCTGTTATTTAAAAACATTATGTAATAAGAATTAATCTACGAAGGATATTTTATGAAAAAGCTTACATTAGCCGTTCTTGCAGTAGCTATTATGGGTGCAACAACTCTTGCTCAGGCAGATACTCGTAAAGCAAGTGCTGTTGCTTCATGGGATGCGAAAGCATACAAAGATACTAAAAGTATGTTAGTTGTTACCCCATTAAAATCTTTAACTTTCTATTATGCAGAAGGTATTAAAGCATTTAACTCTCAAGATGGTGCGTTCGATATCACTATTCAAGGTCAAGAAAATGCCACTGACTTTAAACTGACTTCAAAAATCATCACCGATAAATTAGTACGTGCTTCTGATAACAGTGAATTAACTGTTGGTGTTAAATGGAATGGTACTGATTTAACTAGCTCAACAGAAACCACCATGGTTGACGTTGCTGCTGGTACAACTGCAGGTCTTGATTTCTTAGCTCAAGACGGTGCTTACAACGGTAAAGAGCGTGTGAGCGGCCAAAGCCAATTCACGTTTAATATTGCTTCTGCACAAGTTGCAGGTACTGATGCTCAATTCTCTGATTTAGCAGACGGTTACTGGGATGGTGACGTTAAAGTTCAGTTTACTGCAACTTGGGAAGGCAACTTCACTAAAGCACCATAAGCTACAAAGTAAGTATTTTAATAAATACGGGATGAGCGAATTTTCGCTCTCCCTCAAGGATCCACGATGAAAAAAATAATATTAGCGTGTTTGAGTCCTTTGGTTTTTTATAGCCAATTTGCAGCAGCCATCCATGTCGGCGCCATTACTGAAACAATGCTGTCTGATCAAACTATTCTTGCTAAAGAAATTGAAAATAATGTCGAGCAAGCACGGTTAGTCGGATTATCTATTGAGCGTATTTCATCGCCTTTAGAAGATGGAAAAGTGATCCCTTTAGTTAATAATGAGATTTTGATCTCACCAGCAAACTTAATTTTGCCCGGAAAAACCAAAGAAAATTTCAAGATTTTTTATAAAGGTCCTAGTGATAATCAAGAACGCTATTATCGCTTAGTTTGGCGTGATGATCCCGTGACTGAAACTGGATCAACACAGAGTTCAAAAGCAGCAACTGCGACCACATCAGCAATGATAAGCACTATTTTAGTCGTCGCTCCACGTCAAGAAAACTTCAGTTACCGTTTCGATAAAAACACTCGTATTGTTTATAACACGGGGAATAGCTCATTCCGTACTGTCGCCACAGGCGATTGTATGCCTGATGCCGTGACAAAAAATGAAAATAATCGTTGTAGTGAACGCTATTACGTCATGCCGGGCCTTGGTGTTAAGTTAAAACAAGTCGATGTTCAAAGCAAAAGAGCAACTGTCGGTATTTGGCATAACGATGATTTTATTATTATAAATTAATTTAATAAGGATTCATTGTGCGTAAATCAGGGATAGCTCTAGGTATCGCTTTATGTCTTTTATCCGGAAGTGCATTTAGCCAATCGTCTAGTTTAAAGATGGGTAACTACATCATTCCTAGTGTCTTCGTAACTGCGTTAGAAGAAGGCATGACGATCCCTGTTTATCTACGTTATAACCTTTCTAATCAATCTGTATTAGAAGAACAAAGCCGTAATAAAATTGCCGATGCACTAGTGGTACTTAAAGACAATAAAATCACGATTAACTCAGTGACTCCAACACTAGATGAAGGTGATGCACAAGTTGCCTCTCTCAATGAACAACTCCTCCAATCATTAAACGAACTGAAAGATAAACCCTTTGATCAAAATAATAAGATAGTGCTTTCCCCAGATGCTACGCTTAATTTTGATTTAAGTACCTTTATTATGTCGTTAGATGTTAATGAAACAGGCCTTGCCACTCAAGTTAAAGCCCGTTCGGAAATGTTGGGAAAATCAACCGTTGATAATATTTCCTCCGTTACCACCTATGATTTAGGTGTCTACAACAATCAAGTGAAACAGCAAAAAGATAACACGAATAGTTATTTTTCAATCGACAGTATTTGGAGTTTTGCTGAAAACCATTTGAATTTAAGTGCCACTGCATATGGTCTAGGTACCGCAGAGCAGTCTTTTGACTTTTATCGTGCCATGTTTGAACGTGACTTTAATGGTCGCCGTTTTGCTTTTGGTCTATTAAATACATGGAACTTACAATCTATCGCTTCCATGTCAGCACTTAACAGTAGTAAAGTTTATGGTGTTACTTACGGTAATAACTCATCGTCTAAAATAAGCCATTCTCAACTCTCTCTAACACCTATTACAGTCTTTTTGCCAAGTGCCGGTGAAGTCCGTCTTTATCGCGATGGAAAATTATTAAGTATTCAAAATTTCCCAATGGGAAGTTTTGAAGTCGATACCGCACCACTTCCTTTTGGTATTTATGAAGTCGATGTCGAAGTAGTGATTGATGGGAAAGTTCGCTCTAAGCAACGTCAAACCGTCAATAAATCTTACAATATGAAAGGCGCAACCTTAAACCAATTCCGTTGGGAATTATATTCAGGATATGTAGATTACAAAAAACGTATTAAAAATAATAATAACGAATATCGTACAACCAGTGGCGATAATACGGTCTTAGTCGGTGGCGCAGGTGCGATTACATTAGGTGTATTTTCAGGTTTGAACTTACAGGGTTCTGCTTATGCCTTTGATAATCTTGCCGTATTAGAAACCAATAGTAATTTACAATTAACGGATACCCTCTCAACCAGTTGGCAGGCATTAATTGCTAAAGATGGTAGTAACCGCAATATTTTCACTGCTAATTACTCCTTGCCTAAAGGGATTGGCGCATTATGGGTCAACCGAGAAAAAGGAAATATCAAAGATGATTTCCCGATGTATGACACTGATAACTACTCTTTTGGTACTACGCTGAACTTAACGCAATTTTGGGAATATGCAGGCTCATTTACTTATTCCCACACTAAAGATTTAAGAGACAAAAATAAGTCTAACAGTTTTGAATATGCAACTACACTTTATACAGGTCGTTACGGCAGTATGAGTTTGCGTACTGGTGTTCAACGCTACCACTACGACAACCAAAACAGCACCAACGAAAAATACATCACTTTAGATTTCTCACTGCCGTTAGCAACATGGCTTAGTGCAGGTGTTTCTTCTAGTAATGGTAATGTGCGGGGCGAGTTATCTGCATCGAAAAGCTTTGAAGATTCCGCTATTCGTAACGCAGGCTTATCCATGTCCACCTTATTACATGATAAAGACGGTACTGACAGTGATTTCTCTGTCAGCGGTTACGGCTCGTTTGATACTAAATACAGCACCGGTACGTTAACCATGAGTCGCCCTAATAATGATCGTTTGAATACTACATTAACGGCGCGAGGCTCACTGGCTTATAGTGATATGAATTTCTCCGCCAGTGGCAAACAAGAAACATCGGGTGTGATTGTCAAAACTGGGATTGATGGTGAAGGCCAAATTGCTGCCAACGTCAATGGTCAACGCTTTGTGTTATCGGGTAGTAATAACTTTATTCCGCTCTCTCCTTATGCCGAATATAAAGTCGAATTGCTGAATGATAAAAACAGTGAAGACAGCTTTGATATCGCCTCAGGCCGTGTAAAAAATGTGGTACTTTATCCGGGTAACGTTGCAGTACATCAGCCTGAGTTAAAACAGATGGTTACTGTGTTTGGTCGAATGAAATCGCCTGATGGCACGCTGTTAGCCAGTGCACAAGTACGTAACCATATCGGGCGCACTCAAACCGACCATCAAGGGCAGTTTGCGATGGATGTTGATAAACGTTATCCAGTGATTTCATTACAACAAGATGATAAACAAATTTGTGAAGCTGAATTAGATCTGTCGTCAGCTCGTGGTGTGCTGTGGGTAGGTGATGTGATTTGTGATCCACAAACTACATTGGTAAACCGGAATTAAAGGAAAGCATATAATGTTTAAACATTATTTATTATTAATACTTACCCTTTTTGCTACATTTACTGCCAGTGCAGTAACCTACACCAATGATATTGTTTTTATTGAAAACAATATTGATAATGAATATTTTATTACTCCACAAAAAACGGATCCCCGTTTTAGTGGTGCTAACGTTTTTACTAAATACAGTGATAATCAACTTAGTTTAGGCTACATGGGATATACAGGTGCTGTACCTCTCTACAATTACTTTGATATTTGGTTAGAAAACTCCCCAATTAAAATGCCATTTATTGGTAACCGTTGCTGGAGAACCTATAGAGATTGCCCTTCTGATGGTATACAAAGACCTGAACAGGTTTTAAATGACGGAATGTATCGTGCTTATATGAATACTCATGGCGGCGAAGCGGGTATTCCTAGAGCAATATTCTCTGATTCTTTTTATCAATATATGCAAAACTTGCCTGTTGGCAGTACTGAGAATTTTAGTTATTTCTTCTGCTATACCAAAAATGATTACAACCCGGCATTAGGCCAAACATGTCGTTCTGTAAACGGTAAAGTAAATGAGCAAAGTTTTGCGATCACCAAAAAAGGGCATATAAGACTAAAATCAACCAATGCGTTACAAGAGATTTTTGTCGATAGTGAAGGTAATGCTGTATTAGGCTTAGGCTCTAAATTTTGTGAAATTGTTGGCGATAATGTTGTCTGCAAGATGGTCGATTATGAGCTAAAAGGCGAAAGCTTAAATGTTATGAGACTGGCGATGAAAGTCGATACAACGACATTATCATTTACACCAACAGCGAGTGATATTCTTCTTTCAGCAACACCTACATCAAGAACCTTTTATTATTCATCAGCAACCATTGCCTCTTATTTAATCACTCCTGGTAATGGTGGCGTTTATGTCCATTTCACAAAAAGTTTTTTTAAAAAATTAATTAAAAACAACGTGGATCTCTCTAAGAGCCAAGATTTATTTACCTTTAGTTTTACCAATACTGCGGTGCCTCAATCAGGGTTCTATGAATTTACACCATCAAATACGATTATTATCAAGCCTCGTGATTATGGCATTAGTATTGTTTCTAAAGAATTAGTCAACAATCCTCATAGAGAAGGAAAAGTGGGTGATAAAGAGCCACCGCTAATCTTTGACTATATTGTAACCACCAGCGCATTTCGCCAAGCCAATAAAATTACTGCCGCCGTTGAAGGACCTAAAACAACAATCCGAGGTCAGTCTTACTGCTTATTTAGTTCTAAAGATAAAAAAATCAATGTGCCTTTTTCAGCCTATTTAACGTATACCGATGAAGGTGGCTCAAAAGTAAAAAGCCGTACTGCTTGCGATAATGTGCCTATTTCCATTAAAGAAGCCTTATGGACAAAAACCACATGGCCTTACCCTTATCAGTTAGAAGGTAATTTCTATCGTACCGACTTACAATTAACCTTTCCTATGAATGAAAGTGCTTCTCTTTTCTCAATGGAAGGTGAAGACTGGATTGGTGTAGTAGAGGCTCGGGGCTATGTTAATGTCTTTGCAGAATGGTCAGGAACTGACATTCACTAAGTAAAATAAGCGTCTCCTCTTTTATATTAGGGATAATTTTCCTCTAATACATAAACAAAAAGTTGAAGATCAAGACAAGCATCCATGTTTGCTTGATCTTCGATTTGCGTTATTAACATCCGTTGTTCTAACGCTATATTATCTCGATGCCATCCTTGAGCAATCCAACCCAAACTAAACGCCAGTAGTGCAATCCATGCATATAACGCTTGTGTGTTGAACATGACCTAACTCCTTAGTCATTCGAGACAAAACTGATTTTATCGACTTTTATTATGATGAAAACGTGTTGCACTTTTTACTTGGTATCATCTTTTTCTTTCCCTGAAAAAAATTGATTACCGCGTTTACGTAACCAGATTTCGACTAACTGATAACCCACAATACCGAGCGCTGAGCCAATTCCCATTACTGCGACAGGATCAATTCCAGGCCATAAAATAAGCAGTGCACCAGCAACAACAGAAACCGCCGAGCCTAAAATAATTTTGCCGATAAACAATCTTAATGTAATGGTTTCATTCGCAACGAGCATCTTCCCTAATGCAATAAAAGCGCCCACTATGACTAACGATATCAATGTGCTGTCATATTCATCCATGAATACACCTCATCTCTGATTACACTTTTTTAACCGTAAAAAGAACCCTCACCTCCCAACATTCATCAGATAATCTGTAAAGAATTAGCAGTAAGCCACGACCCTGTGTAACTGAATAAATTCCCGATTGAGATAACGTAAGTTCCTTTTATTTTAACTACGCGCAACATCCATTTGCGATAAACAACAGGCGATTCAGTTATATTACTGCTAACTTCCTTGTTAACTTGTAATAGACATCCTTATCTATTGCTTTCTACTTACACTGAAAATCAACAAAAAGAATAAACAATAAATTCAATATCTTGCTTATCTCCGTATCATTTAACGTGAAGCTATTATCTACAAAGTTTGTATTTCAGGCTAGTAAGTTTGTTCGGTTAATGTCGGTTATCGGAGCTTACCCGACAATAACCGAACTATTTACATCAATTAAAACAAATAAACTTGTTTTGAGCATCTTTAAATAGCTTTAAAACAAAGATTTATATAAAAAAACAATAAATAGACTGGTTATAATACAAATTTCAGCTAATATAGAAGCTATCTGATAGCCCTTAGTAGAGAGATAAACGAGATGCGTGTCTTAACTATTTTTTGTCCTGAATGCGGTGAAAAAGCGCTTGTAAAGAAAAGTAATCGTAAACACAAAGAGTTATCCGATCTCTATTGTGCTTGTCGTGATCCTGAATGCGGTCATACCTTTGTTTTAAACCTCACGTTTAGTCATACCCTTATGCCAAGTGCAAAAAACAAAGATACATTGTTATTAGATGTGATTAAAAACCTTTCTCCAGAACAGAGAGAGAAAGCACTCACTCTTTTGCAAGGTATGTAACCATCACTAACAGACACTCACTTTTTCATTTATTTTTATGATCTTGCTCCCATTCTGACAGGTTATTTGACTAACCTATTCTTATAGAAAGATAAATGATGTAGATTCATTTTTAAGCTAAATAAAAATAATTCTTATGTTTAAATAAAATAGACACCGCCCATTTATGCCGTGTTTGCCAATCCTTCAATAAATAATTTGTCAGCCACCCAAACCAGAAACCCTATTTCTGGTTTGAAGACTAAACACAAATTTCAAACGGAGCATTTAAGATGAAAAAGCTGATTAATCGAGTTGATGATGTGTTATCTGAACAACTACAAGGCTTTGCAAAAGCCCATCCTGAAATCAAACTTCATCCCTCCTCTTTTTATGTCACGCGAAAAGATGCTCCAGTAAAAGGTAAAGTTGCTCTATTGTCCGGCGGTGGTAGCGGGCATGAACCGATGCATGCCGGTTTTGTGGGAAAAGGAATGCTTGATGGTGCATGTCCGGGTGAAATATTTACATCACCAACACCTGATAAAATGTATGACTGCGCCAAAGCCATTGATAGTGGTGAAGGTGTTTTAATGATCGTAAAAAACTACACTGGTGATGTGCTGAACTTTGAAACAGCAACAGAACTGCTTCATGACGATGGTGTAAAAATCGCAACCGTGTTAGTTGATGATGATGTGGCAGTAAAAGATAGCTTATATACCGCAGGACGCCGTGGTGTTGCCAATACCGTTTTAATCGAAAAGCTACTGGGTGCGGCGGCTGAGAGAGGCGACTCTCTTGATGAACTGGTTAAATTAGGTCATCACATTAATAATAATGGTTTTTCTATCGGCATTGCCTTAGAAGCCTGTACGGTTCCAGCAGCAGGGAAACCCTCTTTTACTTTACCTGAAAATGAAATGGAGTTTGGTGTTGGTATTCATGGTGAACCGGGTATTGATCGTCGTAAATTTACTTCCCTGAATGATACCGTCGATGCCATGTTTAATACCTTAATTGAAAATGGCCACTATCAACGTGTGATCCGCAATTGGGATCGTGAAAACGGCTCTTGGATCGATGAAAGTCAGGAAAAACAACCTTTAAAATCTGGCGATCGCGTCATTGTTTTAGTTAATAACTTAGGTGCTACACCACAATCTGAGCTTTATGGTGTTTATAACCATTTAATCCAATGCTGTGAAAAATTTGGCTTAACCATCGAACGTTCTTTAATTGGTTCTTATTGTACTTCGCTCGATATGTCAGGGATCTCCATTACGTTATTGAAAGTGGATAACGAATTATTGACCTTATGGGATGCTCCAGTAAATACACCTGCGATGGTGAAATAAGTCTTTAATAACAAGAAAAAGGAACAAGAAATGGCTTTAACTCACGCTCAAATTATTCTTTGGTTACAACAATGCGCACTGCTGTTTGAACAAAATAGTGATTATTTAACGGATTTAGATCGTGAAATTGGCGATGCTGACCACGGTTTAAATATGAACCGTGGCTTTAGAAAAGTGCAGGAAAAACTACCTGAACTTGAAGGGCAAGATATTGGTACCATCCTCAAAACCACAGGCATGACATTGCTCTCAAATATTGGCGGAGCAAGTGGTCCTCTATTTGGTACCTTCTTTATTCGTGCCGCCAAACCCACGGCTTCATTGCAAAATCTAGAACTTAACCAACTCGTTGAAATGGTAACTGAAGGTGTAGAAGGCATTGTAAGCCGAGGAAAAGCAGAGCCAAATGATAAAACCATGTGTGATGTTTGGTGGCCAGTAGTTGAGTCATTAAAACAATCTAATGAACAAAATCTTTCTATTAAAGAAGCCCTCAACCAAGCACAAATTGTCGCTGAAAAAGCCGCTGAAAATACTATCCCGATGCAAGCTCGAAAAGGACGAGCAAGCTACTTAGGTGAGCGCAGTATCGGGCATAAAGATCCCGGTAGTGCTTCTGTGGTACTGATGATACAAGCCCTTGCAAATAGCATTAATGCATAACTGACCAAACAACCAATATAAGCAACCAATAAAGGTCTACCATGATAAATATTGTTATTGTTTCTCATAGTAAACATCTCGCTGATGGTGTGGCAGAGCTTGCCAGTCAGATGCTTAATCCGGCTCATTGCCAACTTGCTGTTGCCGCAGGTATCAACGATGAAGAACATGCGATTGGTACCGATGCCGTTAAAATTATGACGGCGATAGAATCACTTTCTCAAGCACAATCTATTGTTGTGATGATGGATTTAGGAAGTGCAATATTAAGTGCAGAAACTGCGATTGAGTTACTTGATCCCGAGCTCGCTGAAAAAGTCACCCTCTGCTCTGCCCCCTTAGTTGAAGGTACGCTTGCTGCGGTTGTCGCCGCATCTTCAGGAGCGTCATTAGAGAAAGTGATTGAAGAAGCTTCAAATTCTTTATATCCAAAGAAAATCCAGCTGGGTGAAAATTTCGTTCAACCTAAAAATGATATTAATGCCCCAGTCAAAATTCACGGCAAAGAGGCAAGTTGGGTTGTTCGTAATCCTCATGGATTACATGTAAGACCGGCTGCAACTTTAGTTGAAGTACTTTCTGCTTTTCAGGCAGATTATCAACTCGTTAAAGGGGATAGACGTATTAATCCTCTCAGCTTAAATCAGCTTTCATTAATACAAATTCGCCAAGGTGATGAGATAACGCTAATTGCCTCTGGTGAGCAAGAAGATGAGGCGATTGCCGCTTTTCTTGAACTTGCCAAAAATGGCTTTGGTGAAGAGCTGCCTTCTGATTCTAATACCATCACATTAAAAGGTATTTTAGCCCCAGTGTCTCAAATTAAAGCCCCTGCTTTTATTTGGCATGAAATAGAGCTATCACCGATAGAAAACTTATCTGAGCCGCTTGATATCCATGCCCAAATTGGCAAACTTAATTTTGCAATAAAAGAGACACTAAAAGCTCTAAAACAGACAGCCAATAAAGCGAGCCAAAAATTAGGTGAGCATATTGGTGCTATTTTCAATGGCCATATCATGATGTTAGATGATGATGAGTTAATAACGAGTGTGATTGAACGCATTAAAGAAGAGAAGATCAGTGCCCAACAAAGTTGGTCAGATGAAATGCAAGAAAGAACACAACTGTATTGCGCCCTCACCGATCCCTATTTACGTGCGCGTGAACTCGATCTTCGAGATCTGCGTAATCAGGTGCTTTATCATTTACAAGATAAAACACGCCCAAGTTTCACCCCTTCACAACCGGCTATTTTGGTCGCAAAAGAGCTTTTTCCTTCTACACTCATTCAATTAATTGATAGCCAATTAGTTGGTATTGCTTTAGCAAAAGGCGATAGCCGCTCTCACAGTGCGATTATTGCGGCGGAAATGCGCTTACCAATGTTAGTCAATTTAGGGCCTGCGTTATTAAAAGTCTCTGAATCTCAAAAGCTAAAATTAGATACAAATAAGAATGAATTAGTTATTGAACCAATAACGTTATAAACCTTTTTTCACATTAACCGCATAAAAAACCCGCACAATCATGTGCGGGTAAGTCAACGAAAAATTCTATTACAATTAATTCCGCATAGAAAATAAATTAATATTTCATTAAAAGATTAATTTCACCTTAATTACTTAATTTTAGAATCAATCTTTTTAATATCCTCCTAAAAAGACATTTCATCCTTTAAAGATAATATATTTACAATGAAATAAGTAACATCGAGTAATTATATTTCACTCTATATAAAAATATAAATCATAATTAGATGGTTTATTTTTTTTAATTTATAAAAAACATGCCTATTTTATAGGTTTAAAATGAAATTTACTCACGCAATGAGTAAATATTTAATTTTAAGACCCACACAAGAATTATAATCTAAATACAAATAAATTATTAATATAAAATATAGAATAAAGTCTATTATAGAATAAAACTTTTCAAAAAAAACCAAAACCTCCAAATAATAACTATAACAAAAAACAAAAAAACATAATGAAAATTAATTAAAAAATAAAAAAAAACACAAAAAATCGAGGATACATACAAAATGTATTAATTAAATTAATATATACAAATTAAGGAATAACACTTATAGGAATTTTCTCATCAACTTATTTTTCTATATTGTTTAGATTAGAGCCATAAGAAAAATTTAATTATATTTATATTTAATTTTACAAATTAAAATATATTAAATAATTCTCAGTCATTAATTAACCACAAACTAAAAAGTAAATTATTTTTTATTTTTGGGGGTTTAATAAAAAGAACAAATAACAACTCACCTAAAGACAATCAATAAAAGAGTCATTCTTTAAATATTTCATTGGAATTATTTAAAGAGAAATTCTTTTATTTAAAATAACGCATCAATATATTTAGTTTCTTTCATTAATAGAAAGATAAAAGCGATCTATTATAGACAATCATTAAAGGATATTTTATGAAAAAGCTGACATTGGCTGTTCTCGCTGTTGCTATTATGGGTGCAACAACTCTTGCTCAAGCTGATACTCGTAAAGCAAGTGCTGTTGCTTCATGGGATGCGAAAGCATACAAAGATACTAAAAGTATGTTAGTTGTTACCCCATTAAAATCTTTAACTTTCTATTATGCAGAAGGTATTAAAGCATTTAACTCTCAAGATGGTGCGTTCGATATCACTATTCAAGGTCAAGAAAATGCCACTGACTTTAAACTGACTTCAAAAATCATCACCGATAAATTAGTACGTACTTCTGATAACAGTGAATTAACTGTTGGTGTTAAATGGAATGGTACTGATTTAACTAGCTCAACAGACACCACCATGGTTGACGTTGCAACAGGTGCAACGGCTGGTCTTGATTTCTTAGCTCAAGACGGTGCTTACAACGGTAAAGAGCGTGTGAGCGGCCAAAGCCAATTCACGTTCAATATCGCTTCCGCAAAAATCGCGGGTACTGATGCCCCATTCTCTGATTTAGCAGACGGTTACTGGGATGGCGACGTTAAAGTTCAGTTTACTGCAACTTGGGAAGGCGACTTCACCAAAGGTCCATAAGCCATAAAGTTTATTTTTAATAAATTAGGGTGAGCGAATTTTCGCTCTCCCTCAAGGATCTGTAATGAAAAAAATAATATTGACGTGTTTGTGTCCTTTATTTTTTTATAGCCAATTTGCAGCAGCCATCCATGTCGGCGCCATTACTGAAACAATGCAGTCTGACCAAACCATTCTTGCCAAAGAAATTGAAAATAACGTCGAGCAAGCACGGTTAGTTGGATTATCTATTGAGCGAATTTCATCGCCTTTAGAAGATGGAAAAGTGATCCCTTTAGTTAATAATGAGATTTTGATTTCGCCAGCAAACTTAATTTTACCCGGAAAAACCAAAGAAAATTTCAAGATTTTCTATAAAGGTCCTAGTGATAATCAAGAGCGCTATTATCGCTTAGTTTGGCGTGATGATCCCGTGACTGAAACTGGATCAACACAGAGCGCAAAAGCAGCAACTGCGACCACATCCGCAATGATAAGCACCATTTTAGTCGTCGCCCCACGTCAAGAAAATTTCAGTTACCGTTTCGATAAAAGCACTCGTATTGTTTATAACATGGGGAATAGCTCATTCCGTACTGTCGCCACGGGCGATTGTATGCCTGATGCCGTGACAAAAAATGAAAATAATCGTTGTAGTGAACGCTATTACGTCATGCCGGGTCTTGGTGTCAAATTAAAGCAAGTCGATGTTCAAAGCAAAAAATCAACTGTCGGTATTTGGCATAACGATGATTTTATTATTATAAATTAATTTAATAAGGACTCCTTGTGCGTAAATCTGTAGTGGCACTAGGCATTGCTATGTTCCTATTGTCCGAGAATACATATAGCCAACCAACCAGTTTAAAGATTGGTAATTATATTATTCCCAGTGTCTTTGCTACTGCATTAGAAGAAGGCATGACGATCCCTGTTTATCTGCGTTATAACCTCTCTAATCAATCAGTTTTAGAAGAACAAAGCCGTAATAAGATTGCAGATGCGCTGGTAGTACTTAAAGACCATCAAATTGTTATTAGCTCTATCACACCAACTTACGATAGTGACGATTCTCAAGTTGCTTCTATTAATGACAAAATTATTAGTTCGCTTATATCACTGAAAGACGCACAAATTGGACAACAAGGCAAAGTCATGCTTTCACCTGATGCTAGCCTTGTGTTTGATTTAAACTCCTTCATTATGACCTTGGATGTCAGCGAGGCAGGCCTTGCCACTCAAGTTAAAGCCCGTTCGGAAATGCTTGGTGAATCAACAGTAAGAAATATATCAGCAGTCACAACCTATGATTTAGGTGTCTACAACAATCAAATAAAACAGCAAAAAGATAACACGAATAGTTATTTTTCAATCGACAGTATTTGGAGTTTTGCTGAAAACCACTTAAACCTGAGCGCTACGGCTTATGGCTTAGGTACCGCAGAGCAGTCTTTTGACTTTTATCGTGCCATGTTTGAGCGTGACTTTAATGGTCGTCGTTTTGCTTTTGGTCTATTAAATACATGGAACTTACAGTCGATTGCTTCCATGTCAGCACTCAATAGCAGTAAAGTTTACGGGATGACTTACGGTAACAACTCATCATCTAAAGTTAATCATTCACAGCTTTCACTCACCCCTATTACCGTTTTCTTACCGAGTGCTGGCGAAGTACGCATTTATCGTGAAGGTAAGCTATTAAGTATTCAAAATTTTCCAATGGGAAGCTTTGAAGTCGATACCGCTCCTCTACCTTTTGGTATTTATCAAGTTGAAGTTGAAGTTGTTATTGATGGTAAAGTTCACGCCAAACAAACTCAAACCGTGAATAAAACCTTTAATATGCGTGGCGCCACACTTAATGAGTTTCGTTGGGAAATCTTCTCAGGCTATGTTGATTATAAAAAACGCATTAAAAATAGAGATAATGAATATAGAACATCGAACTCAGATAACACTTGGCTTGTCGGTGGTGCAGGAACGGTCACTTTAGGGGTATTCTCAGGATTAAATTTACAAGCCTCAACCTATGCATTTGATGATTTAGCGGTCCTTGAAACCAATGCCAATGTACAACTCAGTGAAAATTTATCCATGAGTTGGCAATCTCTTTTTGCTAATGATGGCAGCGATCGTAATATTATTACAGCATCGTACTCACTCCCCAAAGGTTTAGGCTCGCTTTGGGTAAATAAAGAAAAAGGGAATATCAAAGATGACTTCCCAATGTATGACTCTGATAACTACTCTTTTGGTACTACCCTGAACTTAACGCAATTTTGGGAATATGCAGGATCATTTACCTATTCCTATACCAAAGATTTACGCGATAAAAACAAATCAAACAACTTTGAGTATTCCACCTCACTCTATAACGGGCGTTATGGCAGTATGAGCTTGCGTACTGGTATCCAGCGTTATCACTACGATAACCAAAACAGTACCAACGAAAAATACATTACCTTAGATTTTTCATTACCACTGGCAACATGGCTTAGTGCGGGTGTTTCTTCCAGCAATGGTAATGTGCGTGGTGAGTTATCTGCGTCAAAAAGCTTTGAAGATTCTGCTATCCGTAACGCAGGCTTATCCGTGTCCACCTTGTTACATGATAAAGACGGTACTGACAGTGATTTCTCTGTCAGTGGTTACGGCTCGTTTGATACTAAATACAGTACGGGTACGTTAACCATGAGTCGCCCTAATAATGATCGTTTAAATACCACATTAACCGCGCGAGGCTCACTGGCTTATAGTGATATGAATTTCTCAGCCAGTGGTAAACAAGAAACATCGGGCGTGATTGTCAAAACCAGTATTGATGGTGAAGGACAAATTGCCGCTAACGTCAATGGTCAACGCTTTGTGTTATCGGGTAGTAATAACTTTATTCCGCTCTCTCCTTATGCCGAATATAAAGTCGAATTGCTGAATGATAAAAACAGTGAAGACAGCTTTGATATCGCCTCAGGCCGTGTAAAAAACGTAGTGCTTTATCCGGGTAACGTTGCGGTGCATCAGCCTGAGTTAAAACAAATGGTCACCGTATTTGGTCGAATGAAATCACCTGATGGCACGCTGTTAGCCAGTGCACAAGTACGTAACCATATCGGGCGCACTCAAACCGACCATCAAGGTCAGTTTGCGATGGACGTTGATAAACGTTATCCAGTGATTTCATTACAACAAGATGATAAACAAATTTGTGAAGCTGAATTAGACCTTTCATCTGCACGCGGTGTGCTATGGGTGGGTGATGTGATTTGTGATCCGCAGACTACTTTAGCGATTCGGAATTAGGAACTTATTGTTATGTTTAAAAAAAGCTTACTTAGTATTCTATTTTTATTTGCTACGTTCTTTTGTAAAGCTTCAGAGTTTAATTTTCCGATCATTTTTATTGAAAACAACATAGATAATGAGTATTTCATTGCCCCCCCTTCAACAAAACCTCGCTTTAGTGGAGCCAATGTTTTTACAAAGTACAGCCTAGATGACCAGGATAGCTTAGGATACATGGGTTATACTGGGGGACCAAGTAAAAATGATTATCTTGATATATGGCTAGAAAACTCGCCAATTAAATCACCATTTGTTGGTCAACGTTGTATGCGAAATTCAACTTCTTGCCCTAGCGATGGGATGCTTAAAGCTGACTATATTTTAGAGAATGGAGCCTACCATATTCCAATAACAACAACATCAGGAGGAGCAGGAACAGCTAGAGGTATATTCTCTGATTCTATGTACCAATTTATAAAACAACTTTCTATAGGCACAACACAAACTCTTAATTATTTTTTCTGTTACACCAAAAAAGATTACAACCCTAAGTTAGGCCAAACTTGTGAATCAACTAATGGGAAAACAGATAATCATATATTCCATGTTACAAAAACAGGACATATGACATTAAAATCAACAAATGCACTTCAGGAAATTTTCGTCGATAGCAATGGTAATGCCATATTAGGTCTTGGTTCAAAATTTTGTAAAAATACAATTATAGGTAAACAAGAAGGTATTATGTGTGCTCTAGTTGCTTATAATTTTAAAGGAGATATTGCTAAAGGTTTTAACATAGATGTTGTTCTAAAAATTAATCCTATTTTGGGTAAATTAAGTAGTAACGTTAATAAAGCCCTTATGATTGGAGATGGGAATAACTATTGGAAAGTAGGTACATCAGGTGGAAATATGGAAGATATTGTTCATGCAGGGGACGGAGAGATATTCCTCTTTATGGGACAAGCTTTTTTAAAAGATATTATTGATAGAAAAGTCGATTTATCTAAAAGCCAAGAGTTATTTACTTTTTTGATAGATAATAAAAATCTACCACAATCCGGTTATTATGAATTTACGCCTTCTAATACTTTAATTATAAAACCTCGCGATTATGGTATTAGTATTGTCTCTAAAGAAATGGTTAATAAACCCTACCGAGAAGGAAAAGTGGGCGATAAAGAGCCACCGCTAACCTTTGACTATATTGTTACCACCAGTGCATTTCGCCAAGCGAATAAAATTACTGCCGCCGTTGAAGGACCTCAAGTCACATTAAGAGGCCAGCCTTACTGCTTATTTAGCTCTAGAGACAAAAAAATTAATGTGCCTTTTTCAGCCTATCTAACGTATACCGATGAAGGTGGCTCAAAAGTAAAAACCCGTACAGCTTGCGATAATGTGCCTATCTCCATTAAAGAGGCATTATGGACGGAGAGCACATGGCCTTATCCTTATCAGTTAGAAGGTAATTTCTATCGAACTGATTTACAACTCACCTTTCCTATGAATGAAAGTACATCTCTTTTCTCAATGGAGGGTGAAGACTGGATTGGTGTCGTTGAAGCCAGTGGTTACGTCAATGTGTTTGCTGAATGGTCTGGAACAGATGTTCACTAAAAATAGGGTGAAGTGACCAACGGGTATAAATTTAGTATTTATACCCGTTTTATTATTCATAACACATGATGATTTTTGTATTGATGATATTATAGACTTTATTATTATCATTATGAAAACAAGCTAACTAAAGAGATAGAATGAAAAGAATATTAAAATTCATCAGTACATTAGCACTTTCAACACTGACATTTTCAGCTCATGCTCTTTATGTCGGTTCTGAAGTTTTTACCCTTGAATCTGATAAAACCTTTTTCTCTCGTACTTATCTTAATAATACAGACAGAACCAATCTTTATAAAATTCATGTCTATAAAATCGAAAAACCGGGAGGAAAAGAAAAAGATGAAAAACAACTTCCCATAGATGATGGTGAAATACTTTATACGCCTTTGCAAAAAGTGTTATTACCAAATGAACATGAGTTTTTTAAATTATTTTATAAAGGTGCTAAAGACGATAAAGAGCGCTATTACCGTATTATTATTGAAGAAACTCCAGTTAACTTAGTACCTTATCAGGAAGACAGTAAACAGCCTTTGGTTGTTCCTACCGTTGGATTAAATACTGTCATGGTGATCCGCCCTCGCGAAATGAAATTCGCTTATGATCATAATAATATTGCTGGCACCATCAAAAACACCGGCAATACCTACTTCCGATTACTGTTAAATGATCAGTGCGATTCTGACGAAGAAAATGCCAAGATATTACAACTGTTACCCGGTGAAAGTTACCAACATCCTTGGCTAAAGAAAGAGCATAAACAATTTATTGTTGCTTTTGACCGTTATATTGGGTTAGAGAATAATTGCTTTAAAAATTAATTTATTATAGATATTAAAAAGGGCACTTAAAATTTTAAGTGTCCTTTTTTGATACATTTTATCTAAATAATATTAAGGTCAATGATTGGGATTTTTTACAACTTCTAACTCTTTATTATTATTTAAGCGATAATATTGCAAAGGCTCAATTTTTTGATTTTCTTTAATATTATCAGGATATTTACCTTCATCATTTTCAGTATAAAAAAGCAGAATATCAGGTCGATTATCTATTTTTGTTAAAATAGCTAAAGTACTATTTTTACTTACTCGAACCCATTCAAACTCTTCTTGTATAATAACTGTTGATTCAAATTTGGTATGTATACGGCTTTCTTTCCCTAAACAAACCACCGTTTGTTTTTCAACAATTTTATCCTCATCATTAATTGATGAATCATTGTCTAAAGTTATAAAGGCTTTATTACCAGTAGCTATAACTTCTTTTCCACCCCATGAATCAATTCTATTACTTTCTCCTGTGGAAATAATGGTGTTATCACTAGAAGGCGAATAGTCATCAATAGTTGATCTATCACCTGTAATAATCATCTTTACATTACGAACACAGTGTTCTCTTGGTAAGGTTTCAATATTTGCATTATTTCCAGAAGCAAAACAGACACTATTTTCTAAAAATTTATAACCTTCATAAGATCCATTGTCAGACTCTAGTATTTGTTCGTCTATAAATTCGTATCCGACAAACATTATAGAACTATCACCTAAAGCGCAGTTTACTGATTTATTACCCGGGCAAATTATTGTACCTTCACCGAAGGTAACAAACTTACTACCTGTTGCAGGATTAAACTCAGAAGGGTTGTCATAAACGATTTCACTTGAATCACCATATATTTGTGCACCCTCTTCAAAACACACAACTTCTGCGTTATTACTTTGTGCATAAACATAAGCGGGTGATTCTTCATTACCTGATGCAATTACTTTTGCATTATCATTAACAACGAAAACATTGGTATTTCGATCAATATAATTACTTTTATCTACATTAATATTTTTCATTAAAACATCCTTATTATCTTATTAAAAATAGCACTCCATGTGCCACCGCTACCATATATAAATCATGCACTTTATTTTTTAGTGCAGATATTTACATTCAAACACACAAAAATACTGTATTTATATACAGTGTAATCTATTTTAAAATTGTTAATGCTAACTTCATCACAGATCATGGCTTTCTTTTTTTCATTTGAAAGAAAATGTAACTTTGTTAAATATATAATTTTTATAAATACATAATTAATTAAATTAATTTATATTCTGTCATATTTATCATTTTCAATTTTTTATTATTAATCATAAAAAGACATAACAATAAATATAATTAATTGATAATAAACAGTTTTACATTTTTAACGATAAAGCTATTTTTATTACATTTTATTCCTATTTTTTTTCGATGTTTTAAATAAACTATTTTTTAAATTTATTGGGTAGTTTTTCTAATGAATTATCTTTTTTAGATAGTCATGATTTAATTTAAATCCTCATGAAAAAGACTTTCTAGCCGATATTACTCTTAACATCGATTGATCCTATAGGAATACATAATGAAAAAATATCACGCCTTACTTAGCTTATTAATGACAGCGTTTACGGCAACAGCAGCCTTTGCTAATACCTCATCAATACAAACAGTCGCAAGTTGGCAAGCAACCGCAGTAAAAAAACCACAAAGTGAATTAGGTGTAACCCCTTTAAATGCCCTACATTTTGAAGTAACAGAAAATAACCGTTTTAATGAGCAAAACGGCACATTCGATATCACAGTTAAAGATATTGAGGGCGCGACAGATTTTAAATTAACATCAAAAGTGATCAGTAATGAGCTTAGAAATGCTGCTGATAATTCAGTGTTAACGGTCAAAACAGACTGGAACGGTAAAACACTATCAAGCCATCAAGAAACCGTTATCCTTGATAATCAAAAAGGAATAAATAAAGGGCTAGTGGTTGAAACTAAAGCGACAGAAAAAAGTGAGCTAAAAAACCTTCAAAGCGCATTTCTCTTTAATGTAATAAATGGAACACAACCAACAGCATCCTTACCCGAAGGTTTATGGGAAGGTGCATTACGTATTGAATTTACTAGTAAATGGTCAGGTGACTTTGTGACTTTAGCGGCAAGATAATTAAAATGCTGTGACTTTAAAAAAAACCGTGAAAGAGCGCCAGTATGGCGCTTCTTTGTTATTCAATAGCGTGTAAATCAAACCTTCGGTTTATAGCTATCTTTATCGAGATCATGTTTTTTCATTCGTAAATACAGTTTCTTACGTGGAATACCCAAGTAATCCGCCACATCACTCACCCGACCTGCAAATAAATATAACGCATCTTCAATTAACCGACGCTCATATTCATCAACTAAATTATCTAAAGGACCCTCTGGTGGGATAATAGCTCGATGTTGTTCACTATCCACCATTTTCACAATGCCTACCGCATATAATTCAGCGACATTTCGTAGCTCACGAATATTACCCGGCCAATCGTAACGCTTTAAAATATCAAGATAATTACGATCAATTTTCGGTACTGCAATGCCAAGTCGCTGTGCGCTTTGTCGTAAAAAAGCTCTAAATAGCGGAATAATATCGGGGCGTCTTGCACTTAACGGAGGCAATGAAAAAGTGATCTGTGAAAAATAGTAATAGAATTCTGGGATTAATCGCCCTTCTGTTACCAATTGTTGTGTATTATTTTCTAAAATCGCAATTGTTCTAAAATGACGTTTTCCTTGGCGTTCCATATCTAACAAATAAGAACTTAACCAACGTTGTGCTTCCGAGGATAAATCATAAGGAGAACGTAAAATTAGCGTTCCTACTTCATCCGCTTCAATTTGAGCTATAACCTGTTTGATATCAGATAAATTTTGGCAATCCACAGTTTGGATCGCTTTATCGCTATGCGGACTTAATTCATGCAATAGTTGAGCGAGAAGATGGCGCCCTGTTCCCATCTCGCCTTCTATCATTAAGTCTTTATCGATATCAGCAATCTGTTGCACTTGCTCTCTGATCGCGGTAATTTGCGCACTGTCTCCGACTAGTCGCTCTTGTGTGGTACTTATTACGGCATTTCTAAGAGAAAGAATGGATTGACGCTCTTTATGCGCTTTTGCCACTAGCTCTAAGAAAACAGGCGGATTAATCGGTTTTTCAATAAAATCATAAGCGCCTTTTTTTACCGCTTCTACTGCTAATGGTATATCACCATGCCCTGTGATCATGATAACGGGAATACGAGCGTCAATTTGTTTAATGCGCTCTAAAACTTCCATACCATTCATGGCAGGCATATAGATATCAAGAACAACGGCACCCTGCCATTCTGGTGTTAAAAGGCTTAATGCTTTTTCTGGTGAGTCGGTTACTCTAGCAACCATTCCCGCAAGATTGAGTAAATGGCGATAAGATTCAAGAATATCTTCATCGTCATCAATTAATAAAACGTCGATATCAGGCATGTGTGATTGTGTCATTTGTAAACTCCAAAACAACCATGGCGCCACCATTTAATGTAGAGGCCAAGTAAATTTCATAACCAAACCGTTGCATAATTGAACGGCAAATGGATAACCCTAACCCAAGCCCCACATCTTTTGTGGTTGTAAATGGGGTAAATAGTTTTGGTAAAACAGCTGAATTAAATCCTTTTCCACTGTCAGCGATCCCCACTAATTTTCGCTTAGGATCAACAGATAAAAGATCAATGGTGATCTGACTTTCACCAACACCTGCAATGGCATCCATCGCATTAACAAACAAATTAACCAAGACTTGCTCAATTTGTGTCGGGTCTGCACAAATGGTTAATTCATCTGGAATATTATTCGTAATGATGCACTGCTCTCGCTTAGAACGCGACTCCACCAGCACCATCGCGCTATCTACCAGCTCTTTTAATGGCGCTGAAACAAAGCTAATTTCAGACGAAGACTTACGTGAGAAATTACGTAATGCTGTAATAATTCGATTCATTCGTGCGCACAGCTTTTCAATACGTTCGATAGAATCAGGTAATTGATCGTATTTTCCCATCTGTATAGTCAGTTTTGCACTGTACAGATAAGTGTTAATGGCAGAAAGTGGCTGATTAAGTTCATGCGCAAGACTGGTCATCGCCTGCCCTACGACTGCCATTTTAGCCGCCTGAACAAGCTCTTCTTGTGTCTGAATTAAATGTTTTTGTCCCTGTTCACGGCGCAACATCTCTTCATTTAATTGCTGGTTTTTATCCTGTAAATCTTGTGTTTTTAATGCCACCAGTCGTTGAAGCTCTAATCGACTTAACTCTTGGCGCGTAATATCTGTGATAGTTACAATATATTTATGCTCATCTTTATGCGGATATTCGCGAATATTAAATTGTAAGAAATGAGGCTCACCTGCTTTTACCATGCGAATAGTGCATTCGCTTTGCCCTAAGCGATAAAGCTGACTGCTTGAGCTAAATTGCGCTTTAAGCATTGTGCTCGCCTCACCGCTAAACAGTAACCAAAGAGGCTTATTACTTTGCTCTTTTCCTGTTCCTAATAATGTTGCCGCACTTGGATTGACCGTTTCCATTCTGCCATCGTGGTGACAAGTAATTAAACTCGCATCAGTGTTATTAATAAGATTTAATGCGTTACTGGCTTCAACTTCTTTCATTTGACGCCAAAATCGGCGAAGTCGCCGACTTAATAGACCAATTTCATCTTGTCCTTCAATCAATACAGGCTCGGTTAAATTACCTTTGGCAACATGCGCTAAGTCATCACTGAGTTTATTCAACCTTGCGATAAGTCGTCGATCAATCAAGATTTTCATCACAATAATACTCAGCACTAGCGAGGCAATAATAATCACAACAATAACGATTTTCCCCGTTGCCATTAGCTTGCGGGTATTGTCATTAAGCTTGTTTAGCGCTTCACTCGTGGCGAAAACATTGCCTCTTACCGCATTATCAAACTGTGATAATTTTTCATTTAATTCAGGGGTTAATGCTTTGAGCTTTTTCTCGTTCTCTACATCATCAATCAATGTTTGATAGATATCACCGTCATAACGAGTAATAGCGATAATCTCTTGTAATACCTGACGATGAGCAATGGTTGACGGGTAGCTTTTTAGCTTCTGATTTAAAGCGATAATTTCGTCAATTTTAACGCTGATATAGTGGAAAGCGACATCAATATCACGACTATAGCGTTGATGCGCGATTTCCTCGACTAAACTAATTAATTCATTTTCTGTGGTGAATAATTCTTGTAATAATGTAGATTCAAGTAAAAGTTGTAGACTGTTTTCCTGTACATTTTTCTCATTAATCATTTGGCTGACATGCCACTCAATTTCATTAAGTAGTGGCTTAATATCTTCGCCAACAGCGTCATGCATCCATGCTAATTGACCTAATAATTGTGCAAGACGATTTTCTAATTCGCGTCGTTTATCTAATAACACATCTTGTTTATTAATAAGTTCTGAAAGCTCATCGACAAGCTGAGTATAAAAATCACGTTGTGGTTTTTGCTCTATAGGAAACTCACGCAGATTATCTAATAACTGATGAATTTCCTGTTGTTGTTGCTCTGAAACTGATTTTCTCTGTGTCTGCTCTCGCTCTTTTAATAGCATTTGTAAATTGGTGCTATAACGCTCCATGTTATAGCTGGTGGTTAACATCGGTAGAGATTCACCCACTGACGCATTTATTTGTGTCGCCAGTTTTCCCCACATAAAAAAGATAACCACACCAATTAATAAGGTGAGTAAAGAACTAAAGATAAACGCCATATACAGGCGTCTACCTAGTTTGCCAAATTGTTTAGGCACTAATAATTTCATCCGTAATACCTTTCATAAAAACAGCGCTTCCTGCTGTATATTCGAACCACAAGGCGGTTAGGGTGATTTTGTCTCTTTCAATAAAACCAATGCTTGTTCAAGTCTTTCAGCTTCTAATGTACGCCATTGATAAAGAACGGCTAACGCTTGATCAGAGTACTCTCGCTGATCGGCTTCTTTCATAAATAATGCTTGTAATGTCGGTGAATTAGCCTCTTTTTCGCTAATAAGCACCGAACTTGCTATTTTTCGTGCTTTACTAATCGCAGAAATGCGTTCTGGCGTTTTATTTTCTTGCCTTTCTGCTTCATGGATATCATTCCAAACTTGGCGCATTAATGGGAAGTTATGGGTGATCATTTGATCAAATAACGCATTAACCACTTCACTACGACGATAAGCCTCATTGCTGTTTAAAATAAACTCCGTGTTATTAGCAAGTTCGTCGTTATTACGTAAGATCTCTTTACTTAATGGGATCTTTGCCATATCACTTTTATAGATGATCTCTTGTCCTTCATCCGATAAAAGAAAGGCGATAAATTTGGCTGCTGTGTCTCTTTTACTGCTTTCTGCCACAATGGCGACATAGGCAGGTAAAATAATCGACTTATCAAAATAGCTAAACTCGACAAAATCAAAGCGTTTTTGATGGTTAAAAGCGTAGTTATCAATAATTGGCCCTGCGCCGACAATGCCTCTGGCGATAGCATCACTAACACGTGAACTACGTGCCGAAATGGAAGAAAGATTACCACTAGTTTCGAGTAAGATCTGCCATCCACGCTCCCAGCCATACTCTTGTAGCACATTTTCTACCATCAATTGCATCGTGCCAGAGTTTGCCGGCGTCGTCATGGTTAAGTGCCCTTGATAAATCGGATCACTTAAATCAACCCAACTTTTAGGTGCAGGAATACCGAGTTTTTGTAGGTATTGTGTATTACTCATAATACCAATACCTGAATAACCAACGGTGGTTATCTTATCGTTTAAGATATCACTATGACGTGTTAACCATTTTGGCGTTTCATACTTGACGGGTAATCGCGCTAGTAGCCCTTCTCTATCTAGATGATGGAAAAAGTTAGCCGATGACGACATCACAATATCAACAGGCTGTGTGGGATATTGTTTCATCATCCGTGTCGCAATCGCGACGCGACGATAAACCACTTGCACCTTAGTATCGGGATAACGCGCACTAAAGGCCTCTGTAAGTGGTCGCATTGGTGTATCTGAAAGTGTCGTCAGTATAACAAGTGGCTGCTCATCACTACGCACTGGTGTGATAAACAGCCAACTAAACAATAAACAGACGAGGCTTAGTGTTATTTTTATTCTCATGACATACCCCTGGTTTTGTTTTGAATAAACATAAAAATGTGTCGAACTTCAAACTTCTGATATTTAGCAATATTTATTATTTTGAGCTAATGAGTCCTTAATGACCCATTTACAACAATGATACGACGATATCTTCACTCATTTTTAAACCAACGCCTAATAGCGATGTTACAAATTTGACTCACCGATTCAGCAGAATGTGTCATCGATGACTCAAATTCCCTCTTTTGCACCAAGATGACCTAAATGAATAGCATCAGCTCTGAAAACCAAAATCAGCTTCAGACATGAATAATATTCGGAGTCATCTCTATGCTAAGTTTCTTTAAAACCAGAAAGGATCTGCCGCTAATAGAAGCGTCAAGTGAAAAGATCCGCGCAATATATAAAAAGCACCAATGGCAGGTCTTCTTTGGTCTTGTTCTTGGTTATGCCATGTTCTATGTGGTTCGTATGGCACTCGGTGTGGTGAAAAAACCTATGCTGGATGCAGGTATCGTAACCACCGCTGAACTCGGTTTAATGGGTTCTGCGTTCTTCTTTACCTACGCATTTGGTAAGTTCTCTAACGGCTTCTTGTCAGATTATGCCAATATTGGACGCTTTATGTCCATCTCGTTAATTGCCTCATCCTTTGTTTGTATCTTCATGGGAATGTCAACGGCGAGCCTGTTCTTTATCCTGTTATGGGGTATTAACGGTTGGTTCCAATCTGTTGGTTCAGCACCTTCTTGTGTCTCCATCTTCCAGTGGTTCTCACCAAAACAGCGCGGTACGGTTTATTCCATCTGGGGTGGCTCGCGTAATATCGGTGAAGCAATTACATGGATCTTGACTGCAACCATAGTGAGCTTCTTCGGCTGGCGTGCAGGTTTTATCGGTGCCGGTATCGCAGGTATTGCTGCGGGTATCATCTTACTGATGATCTTAAAAGATCGTCCTCGTACTTATGGCTTACCTGATCCAGCAACTGCGTATGGCGAAGAGTCAGAAGCGGTTAAATCAAGTGACCCTAAAGAAACTCGCCGCGCTCAGTTATTCGTATTAAAACAACCAACAGTGTGGATCATTGCAGCAGCATGTGCGGCTATGTATATCTCTCGCTACGCAATCAGTTCATGGGCAGTGCTTTACCTACAAGGTTCAAAAGGTTACTCATTGATTGATGCTGGTTTCGCAATGTCTACTTACCCTATCGCTGGTTTCTTCGGTGCAATCTTAGCGGGTATGGCTTCTGACAAACTGTTTAACGCTAACCGTCATATTCCAACACTTATTTATGGTATCGCCAACATCGCTGGTTTTGCACTGATGTTCTGGGGCCCACAAAGCCGTGTTATGGATGCAGTTGCATTAAGTATGGTCGGTTTTGCAATGGGCGGCCTGGTTGTGTTCTTAGCAGGTTTGACCGCTTGTGACCTGATGCCGAAAAACGCAGTAGGTGCAGTAAAAGGCTTTATCGGACTGTTCGCTTACATTGCAGCATCAGCTCAAGAACTGATTTCAGCATCACTGATTAAAGTGACTCAAGTTGGCGATATCACTAACTACGACTTCACCACAGTACAGTATTTCTGGATAGGTTCTGCCATCGTTTCCATGATTTTAGCCACGCTAGTCTGGAATGCGAAAAAAGTTACCATGGATTAATGAATTAATTAAGTTGTCATCAAGGGATACCGTTGGGTATCCCTCTTTAAAAAGAGAATGTCATTATGCGTAAGACAAAAATTGTTGCGACTCTTGGCCCAGCTAGCTGTTCAGAACAGATGATTGAAAAGCTGATTATGGCAGGTGCTAACGTATTTCGTTTAAACTTTTCACATGGTACTCGCGAACAGCATCAGGCCACTGCCGCAACTATCCGTCAGGTCGCAGAAAAACATCGTGTATTTATCGGGATCTTAGCAGACCTACAAGGTCCGAAAATTCGTATCGCTAACTTTAAAAATGATTCAATTCAATTAAAACAAGGCGATAGCTTTATTCTAAATGCAGATTTAGACAGCACATTAGGCGACGAGCAACAAGTTGGTTTGGACTACCCACAACTTGTTCAAGAAGTCACACCAGGGAATATTCTGTTACTTGATGATGGCAATATTCAATTACAAGTCAGCGCCGTCAATAATAATAAAATAGAGACTGTCGTTACTGTTGGTGGAAAATTATCTAACCGTAAAGGTATTAACTTACTCGGTGGTGGTTTATCTGCACCGGCATTAACAGACAAAGATAAACAAGATATACACACAGCAGCCGCCATTCAAGCAGACTATATCGCTGTTTCATTCCCGCGTAATGGGGCAGATATTGAATATGCCCGTGGTTTAGTAATTGCAGCAGGAAGTCACGCCAAAATCGTTGCAAAAGTTGAACGTGCAGAAGTGGTTTCTTGTGAAGAAAACATGGACGACATCATTAAAGCATCTGATGTCATTATGGTGGCACGAGGCGATTTAGCTGTAGAAATTGGTGATGCCAGCTTACCGGGTGCACAAAAACAATTGATTGCACGCTGTCGCGCATTAGGCTGCCCTGTGATCACGGCAACCCAAATGATGGAATCAATGATTGAAAGCCCAATGCCAACCCGTGCAGAAGTCATGGATATTGCAAATGCGGTTGGTGATGGTACTGATGCCGTCATGTTGTCAGCTGAAACAGCAGCAGGGAAATATCCAGTGGAAGCCGTTAGTGCAATGGCTCGCGTGGCTGAAGGTGCAGAGCGATCTTTTGCGGCTAATGCTGAAAACCCATGGCAATCTCCGTCTTACTATTCACAAACTGGTCGTTGGATTGCACTAGCTGCTGCCACAACCGCTTTCCATGACGACAAGCATTTAAGCGTTGCCGCATTAACAGAAAACGGTAAATCAGTAACTTTATTGTCACGCTTTATGCCAAACAATAATGTATATGCATTAACAGATAATCCCGCACTTGCTGGTCAATTGACTGTATTACGTGGTGTAACGCCTGTGGCTTATCAACGTCAAAATAACCATGACTGTGATGAAAGCATCATGCAAAAACTGCAAACGGAAGGATTATTAACAGACATGAATTCACTCTTAATCACCCGTTTATCAACCTTTGAAAAAACCGGTGAAAGCGATTGTTGTCATCTTGTTCCTGTAAAACAAGTTGAAGCAGTAACGGCTTGAGTGTCTTCCATCAAGGGGCTTATGAGAGAGGCAACCTGAAGTAAATAACAAGAAAAAGAGCACACCAAAATCATTTTAGCCACAGGGACTGTGGCTATTTTTCGTTTAGAGACTTCCATCAGCATGGCAGGGATAGGCATCTTGTAATGCCAAAATATAAATTAACTCCAATGGCGTTTCTTTTTGTTTTTTCTTCACTTCCGGATTTTTATCTAAATAAGCATCAATGTGCTTAACCATAAAATCGCCATTTTGTTCTACTTTCGGGGGCGGACAATAAAGAGGACGAAAATCATCGTTATTTTGATTCTCAATTTTTACGGCAACAGCATAAAAATTAAATCCATTCGCAATACCGTTTAAATACGCTTGTGTCACCGATTCTAATTGTTTATTAGAAGGATGATCTAAAGCTAATAATCGTTTTACCTCAAGATAACCGCTTAATGTTACTGCCTGTGAATACAGTGGGAATAGCAATAGTATTCCTATTAACCCTTTTAATAACATTCCTTTTTTCATGCTAATTTTCTCTTTAGTCCAATAGATATTGATTTTATTCTAGTCGTTTTATTGTCTTAAGAATATGTGCAACGAATATATACATTGAAGATCTTTTAAGTGATCTTATTGTACAAATCAGACTCATCAAATTGTGATCACAAACGCATTTAGGATGGTTTCTAAACTAATTAGTTGTTTTACACTTTACAAAGTAAATAAAACGGTGCATAAATATCAAACGCAGACGATTTTATATAAAAAAAACATCTTTTAGTTTTGTTTCTAAACAAATGGAGTAGTAACGTGACACCGAACGTACCCAATACATTACGGCAAATGAATGCCTCGCTTGTATTAAATGTCATTCGTCATCAAGGTCCTTTGTCACGGGCTCAGATAGCCAAAATTAGCGGAATTACAAAAGCGACGGTGTCTGAAATTATTAACGATCTCCTTGAAGAAAAAATCGTTTATGAAAGCGGTGTCAGTTCGCCAGCAGGGCAAGGTAGAAAAGGTATTTTAGTTAACTTCGATCCTCAACACAGTTTAGGTGTCAGCATTGACTTAGGTGGAACCAAAATCGCTTATGCGGTTTTTAACTTAGATGCCGAATTGTTGTATGAATATCAAGAGCCTACCTTTGATACGGACGATCGTGAGTACTTTATTACGCAATTTGCACAAAGTATTGAAAATGTGATCGAAAAAAGCGGCGTAGACCGTCAAAAGATCAATGTTATCGGTGTCGCCACACCAGGGATCATCGATATCAAAAATGGTGTTGTACTAGAAGGCTCCCCTAACTTACCTCAGTGGGATAATTTGCCTCTAGCACAACAGCTTACAGAAAAACTCAATGTACCCGTTGTACTCGAAAATGATATTCGTGCAGCACTTGTGGGTGAAATGTGGAAAGGCCGTTGCCGTCATACACACAGTTGTGCGCTGATTGGGATCGGCACAGGATTAGGCTCCGCCTTGCTGATGGATGGAAAAGTTATCCGCGGCGCAAACAATGCTGCTGGTGAAATCGGCTATATGATGTTTGCTCGTGACCATCTCTTTCGCAATTGGCGTAACAAAGGATGCTTTGAAAGTTTCTGCTCTGGCTCAGGTTTAAGTGAGCGAATGACAAACTTACGAGGGGAAAATCTTAGTGCAATTGAGATTATTCAAGCCTCACAACAAGGCGATCCACTTGCTCAATCCTTAGTTGAGGAAATGGCTGATTATCTTGCTATCGGCATTATGAATTTAGTCGCCATTGCAAATCTGGAAAAAGTGGTATTAACAGGTGGGATCACCCGCTCTGCTGACACCTTTTTACCGCGTGTTCAGGCAAATCTAGATAGACATTTATTTGCTAACACCAAAGTGAATATCGAGCTTTCTGAATTATGGGAAAAAGGCCCGCTTTATGGCATTGCTATTCTCGCCTTAGCGACGGTTTATCCATCAATTCAATTTATGCCCGAGATCCAATTGAGATAACCCTAATAAAAAAGTCTTTAAACGAGATGGGAGCGACTCATGGCAGGAATACATCTTCACCCACATGATATTTTAGATGAAGGCATGCCCGCTATTCTTCAACGCCTTGACGGTATGAAGCATGTTGAGCATTTATTTGTCGAAATTAATACAATTTTTGAACGTAACCCTTACCCTGTTGGCGATCTACCTCATAACCCTATTAATAATGTGGTTATGGGAACAGGTACACTACATATCAATACTCATGCTGATTTTCCTCGTCTGAGCCAGCGAGTTGATCCCTCTATTTTAGCGGGTGCAGATCCGCTAATGACGATAAAAAAAACCACCGACGGTGGAAAGTATAAAGTCATTCCGTGGGCAAACATTTTAAATGGCGATTTTATTGGTGATGTGGAAAATAATCAGGTTGTCGATTTTAAAGGCCGCCCACAAGAGCATTGGCTCTGCCCTAATGCTCCTGATGTGGCTCAATTATGGCAAAAGACATTCACAGCATTAAAACAAAACTACGGTTATGACACTTTTTTAATTGACCGCATTCGTTTCCCTGATTGGGCTGGTAAAGAAGTCAATCCAGCGGGGTTATTTACCTGTTTTTGCCCTCACTGTGAAAAGAAAATGGCACAACAAGGCTTACCCGTTAATGAAATCAAGCATCGCCTTGCGGCTTTAGCGGATTCATTAAAACAAGGGGATTTTGAAGCACCTGTTACCGCATTAAAAGAAGAGCCTCTGTTAAAAGCATGGCAGCTATTTCGCCAACAAAGTGTGACTCAGTTGGTTGAGAAATTACTGTCTGATGCCAAACAAACGGCAGGTGGAATTACGCTATGGCTCGATTTGTGGCCACCTGCTTACAGTTGGATCTTAGGTCAGAACTATCATGAATTAACGCGTTATTCATCAACACTTAAACATTTCCCTTATCACAAATTAGGGGGTGGTGCGGATGTGCAAGGATTAATTAATCATTTTGCTCATGATAGTGAAAGCCAAGAGCGCGCATTTACTGCGTTTAAACGCTTATTTGAATTACCTTATGATATTTCATATGAAACCTTTAAACAGCAAGGTTTCCCTATTCACTTTGTTGCAGAACAAAATAATAAAGTTCGCCAACTTTCACAGCCAAATACCTTTATTTATAGCGGTATTCAAATGTGGAATTTACCTGCCTCTCAATTAATTGAAGCCGTTATTGCCGCAGAAGAAAGTGCTTGTGATGACTTACTTTATTATTGCTATGGATGGGCGACTCAAGAATTATTTGATGCAATTGGTGAACACAATACACCTAATAATAACTCCTATAACAACACAATTAAAAAATAATACACCGCGGAAAATCAGGATCAAATTATGGCTAAACAACAAAAATGGAAAGTCTTTTTCCTTCTGTTTGTCACGATGTTTTTACTCGGTGGCATTCAAAATACAAAAGGGCTGATCCTCGAACAAGTTCAACATGATATTTCATTAAATATGAGCCAAGTGGGCTCATTAATTACCTTTTTCCAAATCGGCTTTTTAGTCGCCAGTTTATTAACGGGCTATTTTACCGATAAGAAAGGGTTAAAAGTCATGATGTTTATTGGCTCATTAATGATGGCGGTTGGTTTAACAGGAACCAGCCTTGCTTTCAACGTGATGCTATTCTTTGGCTTTTATCTGGTCATTGGTTTAGGGATTGGCTCAATGCTTGTCTCTATCGTTACGGTTATTCCGACTTTCTATAAAGAGAAAGCAGGAATGATGTTTAATGTCTCTAACGCCATGTTTGGCGTAGGGATGATTGTTACGCCACTTATTTTACAATATCTATTCTCACACTCTATTTCATGGCGTACCTTTTATGTTGGGGTTGCCGTTATTGTTGCTGTGATTATTTTAGTATTAAGTACGCTAAAAATAGAAAGTAGCGCACAAGTCGATATGAAATTCAGTGACTTTTTAGAGTTACTGACACAAAAATCACTATTATTAGTTATCTTATTTATTACGCTGTATGTCGCTGCTGAAGCCGCATTCTTAAACTTCTTCCCTATTTTCTATACCTCTATGGATATTGGGAATATGAGTAACGCACAAAAAGCAGAAACAGCCGCTTATGTTATTTCTAGTTTCGCATTCTTATTTACTATTGGTCGCTTTATTGGTGGCTTTATTAACCTTGCACTGGGTGATCGCAAAACATTGATTTTATTTTCACTGTTCTCGCTTATCGCCATTATTGTTAGCCGTATTTTTGTGCAAGATGTTGTTTATCTATTTATGGTATTTGGTTTTGCATTATCGGTGCTATTTCCAACAGCCGCAGCGGTTGCCACAAAATTAACCAGCAAAAGTGGCTCGGTGATGGGACTTATTTATGTAGCTTCAGGATTGGGCGGTGCGTTAGCAGGTTCACTAATCGGTCAGGTTTCAGAAAGCTATAATGTTTCTGTTGGCTTTAACCTAATTATCGTATTCGTCGCCCTCTTCTTTATCATTTCTCTGTTTATTAGAGAACAAAAACAATAACAACGACGTATTATGCCTCTGAAATTTTCCCCCTCTTTATGAGGGGGTTTTTATTTCTATTACAATATCTTCGCAATCTATTTTCTCTTTTATTCTGTTGATTTTTTCAACAGCGCCCTAATAATAGTATCTATATTCACTGTTAAAATAGGAGAATATAATGGCGAGTGGATGGGCTAATGATAGTGCTGTTCAAGAGCAAATAGATGCCACCATTGATGATGCAATTGCAAGAGCTCGCAACCAAATGGCACAAGGTGAAAGTGCAGAATTTTGTGATGAATGTGGTGAACCAATCTCTCCTGCCCGGCAAAAAGCCGTTCCAGGTGTACGTTATTGTTTAAATTGCCAAGAAGCGTTTGATAAAAAGAATAATACGTTTAGTGGGTATAATCGTCGTGGTAGTAAAGATAGCCAACTCAGATAATCTGCAACTATTATCCTATAAAACAAAAACTGTACCTTAATATGAGTTTCCTCTATTAAAGTACAGTTTGTTTTATTTAATCAGCCAATAATTTTATTAAATTTTTGCGGCTTTTTTCGAGCTCAGATTTTGACTCATCTCAGTTAAAATCTTCATAAAATTATCAATATGCGCACGTTCAGTATTTGGGTTCATAAATACTGCTTTTTCACCCGGAAGATAAACATAACGGTTATTTTTCGCATATTTAGAGCAGGCAATAGAATCCACCCAGTTAGTAAATAATCCTTCTCTACCACGCTGTAAGAAAAGTTTTCTATGCCACTGTGTGTTATGAACCATAAAGTCATACGCTTCTTTATCTGTAGAACATGTCAGTTCTAAATCAAAAGCAACGTTAGGATCTTTTACTAAATTAGGATCATACAGTTTAAAACCAACACTTGGTCCTTGGTTTTGAGGAACGATAACTTTTGCGTTACCCATCTCTAATAGTTGATGGCGCATATAGTTCGCGTTTTGTAGGCAGTGAGCAATAATGGTTTGATAACCCTCAATTCCCATATAATGCATTGCAGAATAAGCGCCAAAAATACCCACACCACTACGTGTACATTCAATAGTAGATTGTAAGTGAGTCTGCCCTTCTAACTCATGCTCAAAATAGGTGAAGTTTTCAGGATCGTTTTCCAGTGCCACGAAGTCATTACCGTTTTTCACCAGTACTAAGCTTGAGGTATAAGGTACATAGCCCCATTTGTGGAAGTCGATAGTGATAGAGTCGGCATATTTTAGATGTTTGAATTTCTCTACGTTCTGACGTAAACCTTCTAAAGTGACATCGTTAATTGCCAGCGGGTTACCGCTAAAGTCATATTCTAAGAAGAAAATGATTGGCCAGCCCACTGCGGCATCTACGTGTACATGTGGCTTAACAGGGATCTCGAACTCTTCACATAAACGGTCACGTAACTCACAAACACCTTTCACATCATCCACACCAAAGGTATCTGTTGTTCCAGTAGTTAACATGATCGTTGGCACTTTACACTTAACGGTAAAGCACGCTCTTAATTCACGCTCTAAGTGTTCTAAATTAATGGTGTTATCTTCAGACACTTTAATACGGATAGTTTTGTTATCAACATCAACACCTAACAGTGCAAGGTTAGTCATGTTTGAGTAGTGACCACCTTGAGAGTTAATGATGCGATAATCTTGATCTGCCGCCATACCTAAATGCTTAGAATTAGGCATAGATTTACGTAAACCAAATAGATAACCATATAAGTTACACATGGTGCCACCTTGAGTGAACACACCAGATGCAACTTCAGGATCGTAACCAACCAATTTAGCGACTTTTTTAATCGTCACTTTTTCTAGCGCATCAGCGACACCTGAATATTCACAATACACCATGTTAGGGTTGCCCATTAACCCTAAGATTGAACCATAAACACCCGGATCACTTGGCATTGCAATAACGTTTTCAACAGCTAATGGGTTTTCCCAGTTTTTACACAGTGTCGAAACTAACATCAGTAATTCATTAGGATCGTTTTCTGGGTAATTAATATTTTGTTGAATTTGCGTATCCGCCATTAAACGATCGAATAGCTGTTGCCCATTTGAGTAACGTTGTAATTGATCATTATCGTTAGTTGTTGTTTTTCTAAACTGTGTAATCGATTGGATTGTTTTATCCTGAAATATCGGCCAATACTTCGGATCTCGGCTGAAAAAGTGAGCAATAACGTCATGGTATTTCTTCTCAAATTCCGCATTCAGAATGTTAGCAGAAGATAGACCTAATAAATCTTGATTTTTCACTATATTCTCCAAATAGAAACCGACAAAAATTTAAATTGATTGCATAGCAATACTATACATTTTCTAATTAAATTAGTTAGTGCTTCATGCGATCACATAGATTCTGCTGGCAACCACATAAAACAAAATATTTTATTTAATATCAATACAATAGAAATCTTCGGAAAGTTAAATTTACAGGTGTTATTATTTCATTTATATGCTTATGTGACTGACATCACAGTAAAAATAAAGCTAAAAACAAAAATAATCACCTGCAATACTATTAACTATTTGAAATATAATCAAAATATAGCAATCACATGCTAACCAACTGATATTACTGAATTCTCAATTTAATTAATTGAATTAATCTGTTATTTCCACAATTGGTACAGCAAAAATTACATTAAGTTTAATTAAAACGAATAAAATCAAACGAAAACACTATGATATTTTTCATAATTAGCAAATTAATTCTAATTTTAACTATTATTAGGTATAAAATATTGAATAAAACCAATCCAATAGATAGTATTTAATGAAAATATAAACAAAGTAATTATCACAGTTGATTCTTCTGGTAATAACATAAATATTGGTTAAAATGAAAATTAGTAACTCAACTAAATAATCAGAATATTTACTCTACATATTTTGTGTTCTTTGCCGATACTTAAGGTAATAGAGTAGGTAATTAACGGAGAACACAATATGAAAGCACATATCGCTGTCGCTGCTGTATTCGTATTATTATCCGCAAGTATCCATGCTGAAGAATTTACCTGCCAACTTGAAAATGGTAAGTATGTCAGCGTGTTCGTTGAACATGGAAAGCCTCCTGTTTATCGATATGGCACACTTGCTAAAACAGAGATAACACTGCCAGTACCTCAGCAGCCCAATAATAATGTCTTTTATGGACATCAGATGTTTGTTGCAGGGGCATCAACCTATGTTCGTTTTAAGAATGGAAACTATAGCTATGTCGTTTATGACGGCGAAGGAAGAGGCTGGAATTTTAACGGTATTATTGTTTATAAAGACAATAACATTATCAGTAAGAAAGAGTGTAAAGAGCCATTAACACCAAGTTTGGATAATATCAAAGATTATGCCATCAAAATGGACCCTTACTTAGAAACGTATATTTATGCCCCATAGTTTCTAGCTTTATTATTTAGATATAAAAAAACCCAATTGAAAAATTGGGTTTTTATTATTTTTAAGCAACGAAATGTATTGATTAGTCTTCTAGTAACAGAACAGATTCTAATGCAATTTCAATCATTTCATTAAAGGTAGTTTGACGCTCTTCTGCTGTGGTCTGTGTACCTTTTTTGATGTGGTCAGATACAGTACAGATAGTCAGTGCTTTTGCGCCGTATTCAGCTGCAACACCGTAGATACCTGCTGCTTCCATTTCAACACCTAGGATGCCGTATTTTTCCATTACATCAAACATTTCTGGATCTGGAGAGTAAAACAGATCAGCAGAGAAGATATTACCAACGCGAACTTTAATATCTTTCGCTTTTGCGGCATCAACAGCATTTTGAACTAATTGGTAATCAGCGATAGCGGCGAAGTCTTGGTCTTTGAAGCGCAGACGGTTAACTTTAGAGTCAGTACATGCGCCCATACCGATAACAACATCACGTAGTTCAACATCTGGTAATACTGCACCACATGAACCAACACGGATGATCACTTTCACGCCGAAATCTGTAATTAATTCTTTTGCGTAAATTGAGCAGGAAGGAATACCCATACCGTGGCCCATTACAGAAACTTTACGGCCTTTATACGTACCTGTAAAACCTAACATACCACGAACATTGTTTACCTGACGCACGTCTTGTAAAAAAGTTTCAGCGATGTATTTAGCACGAAGCGGGTCGCCCGGCATTAAAACGACATCAGCAAAATCGCCCATTTCTGCGTTAATATGAGGGGTAGCCATAATTCTTCCTTTTAATTGATCTTTTTACTATTTAAATATAATTCGGTAGGCATATTGCTATACCTACCGAAGTAAAATTAAAACATTGCTTTACCGTAATCGACTGGAGACACACCGAAGTATTTAACAACAGTTTGGCCAATATCAGCGAAGGTTTCACGATGACCTAATGAACCTGGTTTAACTTTTGGACCATAAACAAGAACAGGGATGTGCTCACGAGTATGATCAGAACCCGGCCAAGTTGGGTCACAACCGTGGTCTGCTGTTAAGATAAGAATGTCATCTTCTTTTACCAGTTCCATTAATTCTGGTAAACGGCGGTCGAATAACTCAAGTGCTTCACCGTAACCCACTGCATCACGACGGTGGCCGTAAGAGGAGTCAAAGTCAACAAAGTTGGTGAATACAATGGTGTTGTCGCCCGCAAGTTTCATTTCTTCAAGAGTCGCATCAAACAGAGCATTAATACCCGTTGCTTTCACTTTTTTAGTGATACCTACGTTTGCGTAGATGTCAGCAATTTTACCGATAGAAACAACGTGGCCTTGTTTTTCATCAACCAGTTTTTTCAACATAGTTGGTGCTGGTGGCTCAACGGCTAAATCATGACGGTTACCTGTACGAGCGAAGTTACCCGGTTTGTCACCGATAAATGGACGCGCAATAACACGACCAATGTTGTAATCGCCTTTGTTTAGTTCATCACGAGCAATTTCACACAGCTCATATAATTCATCTAAACCGTAAGTTTCTTCATGACATGCAATTTGGAATACAGAGTCAGCAGAGGTATAGAAAATCGGCTTACCGGTTTTCATATGCTCTTCACCCAGTTCATCCAAAATCACTGTACCAGATGCGTGGCAGTTACCTAAGTAACCCGGTAATTTTGCACGTTTTACGATGTTTTCTAGCAACTCTTGTGGGAATGAATTTTTCAGTTCTTTGAAGTATCCCCAATCAAATAGAACAGGAACACCTGCGATTTCCCAGTGGCCTGACGGAGTATCTTTACCAGAAGAGATTTCACTCGCGTAGCCATAAGCTCCGATAATATCTGCGTCTTTATCTAAACCAATAGGGAATTTACCTGTTGATTCTTCCGCAGCTTTACCTAAACCTAAACGGCAAAGATTAGGTAAATGAAGAGGACCTTTACGGCCATTTCTATCAGCTTTACCGTCAGCAAACGCTTGTGCGATATGCCCTAAAGTGTCTGAACCTTGGTCACCGAATTTCTCCGCATCACCGGCAGCACCGATACCGAAGGAATCTAATACCATGATATGTACACGTTTCATAATTCTCTCTCCTGTGTCATTCTCCGTAGACCACGGATATGTCACTTATAAATCGTAATTGAGTTCTTATTCGCTGATTTGGCGGTACACCATTGGTGAAGCTTCGCGTTTGCTGTCACCAATTACCATCGCTTTACGGACTTCAGCCGCAGCTTCTTGCCATGATTTTTCACTGTTAGCATGGATCATCGCTAAAGGTGTATCTGTATTGATTTCAGCACCAAGCGCTACGATGTCGCTTAAGCCAACACTGTAATCAATAGCATCAGTCGCTTTACGACGACCACCACCTAAAGTCACAACTGACATACCTAATGCACGCGTATCCATTTCAGTGATAAATCCTGTTTTCTCAGCGAATACAGGTTTACTTAATACCGCAGTTGGCAGGTATTTATTGTAGTTTTCAACAAAATCAGATGGGCCTTTCTGTGCTGCAACCATACGACCAAATACTTCTGCCGCTTTACCGTTATCCAACACATCTTGCAGTTTTTGACGAGCTTGTTGACGATCATCCGCTAAACGGCCTGATACTAACATTTCAACACACAGTGCCATAGTGACTTCAAATAGACGTGGATTACGATATTCGCCTGTTAAGAATTGAACAGCTTCACGAACTTCAACCGCATTACCTGCGCTAGAAGCTAATACTTCATTCATATCAGTTAACAGTGCCGTGGTTTGACAGCCTGCGCCATTTGCTACTTGAACAATTGACTCAGCCAGCTCTTCAGATTTCTGATAAGTCGGCATAAAGGCACCTGAGCCCACTTTAACGTCCATCACTAATGCGTCTAAGCCTTCAGCTAATTTTTTACCTAAAATAGAGGCAGTGATAAGCGGGATTGAATCAACTGTAGCAGTAATATCACGGGTAGCATAAAAGCGTTTGTCAGCAGGTGCTAATGAATTAGTCTGTCCGATAATGGCAACACCGACATTGCGAATAATGTCGCGGAATTTCTCATCATCAGGGAAAATATCAAAGCCCGGAATTGCTTCAAGCTTATCTAATGTTCCACCTGTGTGGCCTAATCCACGACCAGAGATCATAGGAACATAACCACCACAAGCCGCAACCATTGGCCCTAACATCAGTGAAGTTACATCGCCGACACCGCCAGTTGAGTGTTTATCAACAATTGGGCCGTTTAAATTTAGGCTTTTCCAGTTCAGTACTGTACCGGAATCACGCATAGCTAATGTCAAAGCAACACGCTCTGGCATTGTCATGTCGTGGAAATAAATAGTCATTGCTAATGCAGCAATTTGACCTTCAGAAACAGTATTATCTCTGACGCCATTAATGAAAAAACGAATTTCTTCCTCAGTTAAAGGATGACCATCACGCTTTTTACGAATAATCTCTTGGGCAAGAAACACTGCAACCTCCTGGTTTTATAGCATTGGTAACGCCCACAATAATAAAGAGTGGGCGTATTTCACGAATGGATTAGTAACCACTAGACGATTTTTGTTCGCCATGACCTAAAGTGGCTAATAAATTACCTAACAGGCTTGACGCGCCAAAGCGGAAGTGACGGGCATCAACCCAGTTGTCACCCATAATGCGGTTAGCTAATGCAAGGTATTGAGCTGCTTCTTCAGCGGTACGTACACCACCCGCTGGTTTGAAACCAACTTCTTTGCCAACACCCATGTCGTGGATCACTTGGATCATTAACTCAGCGCTTTCCAGTGTTGCATTTACAGGTACTTTACCTGTGGAAGTTTTAATAAAGTCAGCACCTGCTTTGATTGAAATTTCAGATGCTTTACGGATAAGTGCAGGATCTTTCAACTCACCCGTTTCAATAATTACTTTCAGTAAAGAACCTGCTTCTGCACAAGCTTCTTTACATGCTTTAACGATATCAAAACCGATTTGCTCGTTACCTGCCATAAATGCACGGTAAGGGAAAACTACGTCAACCTCATCTGCGCCATAAGCTAATGCCGCGTTGGTTTCTGCTAATGCGATATCTAAATCATCATTACCATGAGGGAAGTTAGTTACGGTTGCGATACGGACGTCTGGAGTACCCTGTTCGCGTAACACTTTACGTGCTAACGGAATAAAACGTGGGTAGATACAAATAGCGGCTGTATTGCCTTCTGGGCTTTTAGCCTGATGACATAATGCAGTCACTTTTGCATCAGTGTCGTCATCATTTAATGTAGTTAAATCCATCAAAGACAGCGCAAGGCGCGCTGCAGCGGTTAAATCTGTCATAAAACTCTCCAACGATGTTTCTCAAGCCCTTTTGGGCATACGCTTAAGGTTAGCGATTAAATTTGTTGGCGAGCGGACTTGGTTCCTTGAAGATGTTGTTGTAACTTGCGCTACAACGACAGCTGAGCTCCCTCTCACCGCGCTATGCTCACTTCGGCGACCCGTCATTGAGCCTTCGCCATTCCATGAAGTTTCAGCACATCTTATTTGAACACGCTAAGGAACAATTAGATGTGCTTTACGTCACACTAATCAAATGCAACTTGCAAGCAATGACATAAAAATGTGACACAAGTCACAAACAGGTCATTTTCTGGTTTAATGTTACTCGAATAGCGCCTCTAAGTCGTCTTTATAACGCAAAGAAAGCATAATCAATATGAAATGATATCGCTATTAACCCTATTCAATGCAAATTGCGAAATATCTCACACAATAAAAGTAGTTAACATTACAGCAGAAAACAAACATAAAAGAGCAGATGGGCAAAACCCATCTGCCCTTTACAATAAAAATCAATTAAGCAGCAACAACTGCCATTGCCGTTAATGCAAAGAAGAATCCCGCAATCGTTGCACTCATTAAGTTAGAGAGTGTACCAGCTAGCACAGCTTTCATTCCTAAACGAGCCACATCTTTACGACGATTTGGCGCCATTCCACCTAAACCACCTAGCAGTACAGCAACAGAAGAGAGGTTAGCAAAACCACATAATGCAAAGGAGATAATAACCTTCGTTTGAGCAGATAACACCACTAATCCAGAACCTGCGACTAATGCATCTTCTTTTAGGTATTTACTAAATTCAGAGTAAGCATAGAACTCATTGATAACAATTTTTTGTCCAATAAATGAGCCTGCAATAGTTGCTTCACTCCAAGGAACACCAATTAGGAAGGCTATCGGTGCAAACACCCAACCTAGCACGAGTTCTAATGAGAAATTCTCATAACCAAACCAACCGCCAATACCACCAAGAATACCATTAACTAATGCAATCAATGCAACGAAAGCAAGTAACATAGCACCGACGTTAAGCGCAAGCTGTAAACCTGAAGAGGCGCCCGCAGCAGCGGCATCGATAATATTGGCAGGTTTTTCGTCATCCGCCATTTTATCAAGTGCATCTTTTTGATCATCTGGTGTTTCTGTTTCAGGGATCAGCAATTTAGCAAAGAGTAAACCACCAGGAGCCGCCATAAAGGATGCTGTGATCAGATACTCCAACGGTACGCCCATACTCGCGTATCCAGCAAGTACTGAACCCGCAACAGAGGCTAAACCACCACACATAACCGCAAAGAGCTCTGAAGTTGTCATTCTTGCGATATAAGGGCGAACAACAAGCGGAGCTTCGGTTTGTCCAACGAAAATATTTGCAGTTGCAGACATAGATTCTGTTCGTGATGTACCAAGTACTTTTTGTAAGCCACCACCGAGAATTTTAATAACTATTTGCATAATGCCAAGGTAATACAGCACCGCTATGAGTGAAGAGAAGAACACGATAACAGGCAGTACGCGTAGGGCGAATACGAAACCGCCACCACCAAACAACTCGAACATTTTATCGGATACTAAGCCTGCGAATAGAAAGCTCATCCCATTATTGCCGTAATCAATAACATTCTTTACACCATCAGAAATCGCAAGAAGCACCTCGCGACCACCGTCGGAATAAAGAACAAAGGCACCTAAGCCAATCTGAATAAGGAATGCGCCACCAACTGTACGTAGTCTAATTGCACGTCGATTGCTGGAAAACAGAATAGCTATCAATATTAATGTTGCCATTCCGACCAAGCTCATAATGAGTTGCATTGAAGGATCCCTGTTCACATAAAAATTTAATGGATTATCAATAATGCCCTTGCCAGAGCTTATTGACTCTTTTTGCCAGATAATTATACCTAGTCTAAGAAAAGAACCCTCAATATCCATCACAAATAGAGTCTGAAAAAAGTAACAAAAAGGTTACAAATGAGAGATTCGTCACATAAAAGGTGCGAAAAACGCATTTATTGAATAGGCTGAAGTAAGGAGAAACATCACATGATGAACAAATTTTGTATTTAATCTTAGACAGTAAAGTTAAATAAACATCTTACTTATATAAATAAGATTAAATTGAGACGACTTTTCATCTTAGAATAAATGAAATTCAATTCAACAACTAGGTATTATCTTTCAACCGAAATAATTGTAGGCTATTAAGATAGAGTTGCTCTGCAATCACCTCTGGTGATCCTTGACGCAGCTCACAGAGTTGGGAAAAAACGTTCTGAATACGTTCTGGGCGATTAGGTTCACCTTGAAAACCGCTTACAGGCATATCAGGAGCATCTGTTTCTAATAACAAATATTCTAGCGGTAACGAGGCAATTGCACGGCGAGTTTTTTGTGCTCGTTCATAAGTAATGGTTCCACCAACGCCAATAAAATAACCTTGCTGAATAAACTTTTCTGCCTGTTGCAGACTTCCTGCAAAACCATGAATAACCCCTTTGCGAGGCACATCATAACGGCGTAAAAGCGCACTTAACTTATCGTGGGTTTTACGTGAATGTAGGATCACGGGCAAATCAAATTTAATCGCTAACTTAAGCTGTGCAATTAAAAATGCCTCTTGCTTCTCTGGCTGAGGATTTTCCATATAGTTATCAAGCCCAATCTCTCCGATGGCGACACAACGAGAAGCTGTTTTTAATTTCTGTTCTAATTCCAATAAATGTTGTTCAGTGTGCTCTTCAATATATAAAGGGTGTAACCCCAATGCACAATATAATTGATGATGATTATTAGCGAGCTCAGCAACAACATCAAAATTCCAACGTGCAACGGCAGGAATAATTATTTTTTCAACATGAGCTTGATTCGCTAATGACAAGCTATTGGCAATATCATCATAAAAAACTGGAAAATCAAAATGGCAGTGAGTATCAATAAATTTATTCATTCTGAATTTGCCTCACGTCAGGATGTACGCTTCGAGTTCCTTGTTGAATAATAGAAGCATTCTCTGCTTTATCGGCTTTCGCTTCTTGTTCAAATAAACTAAAGACTTTTTTATCGTGCTGTTTGAATTTTTTCTTAGAAAAGTGTTGACCAATTGTCGCCAGAAAATAGCGTCCACAACGTCTACCCACATGATAATCATGATTTAATGCATTCAATCGACTTCCTAATGCACTAGATTGCAATATCGTTGGTGGATATATTTCAATAATCACAACATCTTCTGGGGGAGATTGGATAAATTTAATTGTTTCAGTATAGGTTTCAATATGTACCTGCGCCATTTCCATAAAGCGCTGTAAACGGCTATTTTCAAACCATTTTCCCATACGCTCAACCCACTCTGTTGTGTATTGGTATTCAGAAGGAACAGTACGAACAACGACAATAGTACGACAACCACGTCGATAAGCTTCTCTCACAGGAATAGCATCGCTGATCCCACCATCATGATAAACAACATCATGAAATAAGACTCCATTACGATAAAAAGCAGGAATAGCACTGGACGCTTTGATTATCTCAAGCCAAGTCGGTTCATCAGGTTGAAAATAATTTGCCTGAAAGTTATCAGAACGACTTGCCACCATATAAAACTCACGACCCGTATCAAAACGGCGTAGCGCTGTTGGCATATCAAGAGGCATTTCTTTGGCTGTCGTATCTATATACCAATCAAGATCAAGTAAATTGCCACCACGGACAAAGCGAATGGGATTGAAGAATTGATTATTGGTTGTATAACGATTAATAATTTTACGTGCGTATCCACGCTGACCACAAGCAAAAGCAGATAAGTTTTGTGCGCCCGCAGACACCCCAAGTAAAATATCAAAGGGATCAAATTGTGATCGCATAAACTCATCAAGGACACCCGCAGTAAAGATCCCGCGTTGACCTCCGCCTTCACAAACTAAAGCGACTTTACCTTGTGGTAGTGAGGATTGAAATTCGAGTGCCGTAATATTATTTAATGTGACAGGTATATACTTCCCCATAACGTCTCCTTTATACAACTTATTAAAGGATACCCGCACATTTTTTCGACGTCATTCTTTTTACGTATTCATACAAATAAAAAACAACATATCTTAATTTAAGATCGAATATTTACTGAAGAATCAACACTTTTTACGCCTTCTACTTTTTCAATAATTTGCATAATTTGCGCTTCTTGTTCTTTATCCTTAACAAAGCCTGTCACAAATACATGACCAAATTCTGTTCGAATAGAAAGCGATTCACTATCAATGCTTTCGATCGGCAATAATGTATCTTTAATTTTTGTAGAGATAGCCGTATCGCTGATAGCGTAACCTGTATTATTCGTTCCACTATTAATTGAGCTATACCACGATGTTTCAGCTGATGCGCTCATACTGACAAAAGCCAAGCCCATTGACATTACTAACGCTAATTTCAGCGTTTTATATTGTTTCATTGCTCTCCCCCTAATCACAATAACTGCGACAGGAAATATGTGTGTTTTAATGTCTATATTTTTATGAAGTACTACAAAATTTTAACAATCCAAGCTATTACACTAATAAGCTATTTGAGTTAAATAAAGCAAAAAATAACAAATAAAGACTAATCCTAATAATTTTATTCTAACTATAACAAATAAAACTATAATAAATTTTACATATATTTATAAATAAGTAGAAAAACGAGCATAATGTTAACAGAAAAAAAAGAGAGTAATTCCAAATGAAGAAGGACTTTTTGGCAGGATATTAGTGATATGCAGAGTAGATTTAACAAAGAAAATCGAGTCTCTTACTGAGCCATCTTAAGTACAAACACCCAATAAAACGAGAAAACAAAAAAGGCTATATTAAAAAATATAGCCTTTTCATCAAATTACATACTCTAAATACTTCAAGCTACACCTTGAAGTATACCAACACTCTTACTCTAAATACTCCAAACTACACCTTGAAATATACCAACACTCTTACTCTAAATAATTCAAGCTACACCTTGAAATATACCAACACTCTTACTCTAAATAATTCAAGGTGTAGCTAGGCGACAAGTAAATGAGTCGCTAGGAGCATACATAAGTATGTGACTAGTGCGAATGAACGCAGTCAACAACGCTACACCTTGAAGTATGACGAGTAAGACGAGTATCAGTGTTCACGCGTCTGATGAAACTCAACCTCAGGATAACGCTCACGCGTTAAATTCAAGTTGACCATTGTTGGTGCGATATAAGTTAAGTTATCGCCGCCATCAAGTGCCAAGTTTTGTTCATTTTTACGTTTAAACTCTTCAAGTTTTTTCTCGTTATTACACTCAACCCAACGAGCTGTTGAAACGTTAACGGATTCATAAATTGCTTCAACGTTATATTCACTCTTAAGTCTTGCAACAACTACATCAAACTGAAGTACACCCACTGCTCCTACGATTAAATCGTTATTTGCTAGTGGTCTAAAGACCTGTACAGCACCTTCTTCTGATAACTGTACCAATCCTTTAAGTAACTGTTTCTGTTTCAACGGATCACGTAAACGAATGCGACGGAATAGCTCAGGTGCAAAGTTTGGAATACCAGTAAACTTCAGAATTTCACCTTGAGTAAAAGTATCACCAATTTGGATTGTACCGTGGTTATGAAGACCGATAATATCTCCTGGATAAGCATGTTCAACGTGAGAACGGTCACCAGCCATAAAGGTTAATGCATCAGAAATCACCACATCTTTTTTGATGCGAACTTGGTGTAACTTCATTCCTTTATCATACATACCCGATACAACACGCAAGAATGCAACACGGTCGCGATGTTTAGGATCCATATTGGCTTGGATCTTAAAGACGAAACCTGTGAACGTCTCTTCAGAAGCGGTGACTTCACGCATATCTGTTTGACGAGGCATTGGTGCTGGCGCCCATTTTACAAGACCATCAAGCATATGGTTGACACCAAAGTTACCTAATGCAGTACCAAAGAACACGGGAGTTAATTCGCCAGCTAAGAATGCTTCATGATCAAATTCATGAGATGCACCTAATACTAACTCTAATTCATCACGTAATTGGCTAGCTAAATCATCACCAATAGCTTCATCAAGCTCTGGATTATCTAATCCTTTGATAACGCGAGAATCCTGAATAGTATGACCTTGACCTGTTTGATAAAGATAAGTTTCATCTTTAAGAATGTGATAAACCCCTTTAAAGAGTTTTCCGCAACCGATAGGCCAAGTCACAGGGCTACACGCAATTTTCAGTTCTGTTTCAACTTCGTCCATGACTTCCATAGGATCACGAATATCACGGTCAAGTTTATTCATGAAAGTCAGAATTGGTGTATCACGTAGACGCGTTACTTCCATTAACTTACGGGTACGATCTTCCACCCCTTTAGAGGAGTCAATTACCATTAAACAGCAGTCAACTGCGGTTAAAGTACGATAAGTATCTTCGGAGAAGTCTTCGTGCCCGGGGGTATCCAATAAGTTAACTAAGCAATCTGCATAAGGAAACTGCATGACTGAGGTTGTAATAGAAATACCACGTTGTTTTTCCATTTCCATCCAGTCAGATTTCGCATGCTGATTTGAACCACGACCTTTTACGCTACCTGCACGTTGAATTGCTTGTCCGAATAACAACACTTTTTCAGTGATGGTTGTTTTACCCGCATCGGGGTGGGAGATGATAGCAAAGGTCCTTCGCTTATTGATTTCATTGAGAAAATCTTGGTTTGCCATGTATAAATTCTTTTAGTTTGTACACGGATTTGTACACACTTTTGGAAGTACTCTCTTTTCAGTTCTTCGCTTGTCAAATCCGTCGTGTTAATCGTAATTGGCCGCTATTTTCGCTGATCTTGACTTTATAAACAATCAATGGTTATCTAATCGGTTACCATTTACTCTCAGCGTGCGCCAATGCTCAGTTGTAGCTGTTTGCAATCGTTGCTTCTTCAGCTCATGAACAACTGTGGCTAAACCACAAATTCCTTCGCTACCAGAAATCGATGATAGCTTGTCGTACTACACCGATTATGGTGCAGTTGCCGTTGATCGGTATTGCCGGGTATTGCGGGTTCAAAGGTTTTAGATACTTCTGTTCACCATCAATAACCAACTGCTTAAAGGTTGCTTCTTTCGAATCATCCAAACGCGCAACAACCAATGAACCTGAAGAGTAAGGTAACTCAGGATCAACAACGATCACTGCTCCCTCAGGTATGGATTTTTTTCCGCTTGGATTTTCCATACTGTCGCCTTTTACGCGAAGTGCGAAACAACCCTCATGTGCTTTCCCAGTGACTTCACGCCACTCCTCAGCATCTTCATGGGCAAATCCCTCCGCTATTTCAGTCCAATCACCGGCCTGAACCCAGTTAATGAGAGGAATTCTTCCCTTAATGTCAGGCCCGACTTCTACATTACCGACCCCCAAGCCAATCTCGCCATCACCTGTGGCGAGCCAATGAGCATTCACGCGAAGCGCTTCCGCGATCTGCATGGTGTAACGAGACCTAGCCGATTTACCAGAGCAAATCTGGCTGATCGACTGCTGTTTGATACCAATGCGGCGAGCCAACTCAGACTGAGTCACCCCAGTAAGCTGCAAGGCATGGTTTAGTCGTTCGGATAAAGTTTTCATAAGCCCGTATTCTACAAATAAAACTGTAGCCTTTCAACAATTTTAACTGTTGACTAATCTACAGTTTAAACTGTAACATTCAATCTTGTAACAGTTATTATTGTAACAGGAGACGGTATGGAAGTGTTCAACACAACACAAAAACATCTCCGCCGTGCCATTGACTTGGTCGGCGGGCAATCAGCATTAGCACGAGCCATCAACTCAAAACAGCAAAACGTCTGGTTTTGGTTGAATAAATCAGGGCGTGTTCCCGCTGAATTCGTTTTACCCATCGAACAAGCTACGCAAGGACAGGTAACCCGATCCCAGTTAAGACCGGACATCTATCCCGAATGCCCAAGCGAGCTGAAAGCCAGTAACCAGTAGGATTAAGGGCAAATAATGGTCAGCATTTTACGTAAACACAAAAGCGAGTTCCTCCATGCGTGATTATGGCAAGGTCTATACCCGCTTTTGGCTAAAGCAAAATGTTTTGTCCTGGAGTGACTCAGCGAAGTTGCTAGGACTGTATTTGCTTACATGCCCACATTGTAATTTGCTTGGCTGCTTTCGACTGCCGATTGGTTACGTTGCTTCTGACTTGAACTGGGATGAGCAACAGGTTGCCAAGACGTTAAGTGAGTTAGAACAAGATCAGTTCCTGATTCGTTGCGAGGCATCTGGTTGGACTTTGATTCGAAGCTTTCTGAAGCACAACCCAATCGAAAACCCAAACCAAGGTAAGGCAGCCTTTCGGTTGCTTAAAGATGTACCTGCCGACTTCATTGGTATGGCATCGCTTTTGAAATCTCTTGCCGCTTTTCAAGCTCGGCTACCAGAAGAATTTTCATCATTGTTTATGCCTGATGGCAACCCGGTAAGGGACTCTCAACGGTCGGATGACTCTGAGAGAAGCAATAAACCAACAGTTAAAACTGTTGACCACATACAGTTTGAAGACTTCTGGGATGTACAAATACGCAAAGAAAAAAAAGCGAAAGCCAAAGAAGAATGGCTACGCATGGGCCTCAATGAAGACCATGAACTCGCCTTGGAAGTGCTAACACGCTGGAAAGAGCAACGAGACAACCGATTACAGTATCAAGATCGGACTAAGACCCCTATGCCACATAACTGGCTTTTAAACCGGCAATGGGAAGACGAGTACGTTCGCATTGATGAAGTACAGCAATCATCGACGAGCCTAAAGGGCAGCAATCACCAATTGAATATTGAAGAAAGCAATCGCCGCATTGCTGAAAGCTGGGCCGGACCAGGTATTCGGGAGGTTCGTTCAAGTGCAGGAGGTTGATAAACGCGTGTTTGCTGAAGTTTGGGGAGCAGCTTGGGCCATGTATGGCAAAAGCGTATCACCACAATTGCTATCCATCGCATTTGAAGCCCTTCGTGCTTATAGCATTGAAGAAGTGCGAATCGGTCTGACTCGGCATATTCAATCACCGGATACTGGGCAATTTTTTCCAAAGCCCGCTGACGTCATCAAGCATATCGACGGCAACTCAGGTTCAAGAGCCATGGTTGCTTGGAACAAAGTTGACAAGGCTGTTCGTCAGGTTGGCGCTTGGACATCCGTGATGTTTGACGATGCGCTTATCCACCGCGTGATTTCAGACATGGGTGGATGGGTTGAACTCTGCAAGGTTGATGACAGGGAATACCCCTTTAAGCAAAAAGAGTTTTTAACACGCTACCAGGCTTACTTGCTACGGGACGAAGTGGGTGAATACCCAAGGCTATTACAGGGTATTGCAGACCATCAGAACCAGCAAAAAGGATTTGATATGCAAGCGCCTGTTGCCGTAGGCGACTGGTCAAAAGCGGCACAAGTTTATACGAGAGGCATCGCCGACTTTAGCGCAGTGCCATTAAAAAGAATAAGCCCGAAAGCCATTCAGGCGCTTCTCGGAAATCAATTAGAGGACAAAAATGAAAACGATTAAAGCAAAAACCATTGCCCTAGTGATAGCCATGTCCGCAAGCACTTCAGTCTATGCGTTTCCGGGCTATCAGTGGGAAAAAGCAGCACAAAGCGTTGGTATTGATCCAGTCATGCTCTACGCCGTTGCCTTGGCTGAGTCGGCCTCACATCGTGGTCTCAACATGACCAGTCCATGGCCATACGCAATTCGCAATGGTTCAAACGCAACCTACGCCAAATCTAAGACAGAAGCAGAGCAACTGTTAAACCAGGCACTGCAAGAGACTGAAAAATATCAGCTCGATATTGGCCTTATGCAAATCAATTTGCATTGGCATGGGCATCGGGTGAGCTCAGCAGCGGAACTGCTAGACCCCATCACCAACCTTACGGTCGGCTCAAGTATTTTGGCCGAAGCAATCAAGTCTTCACCAAATGATTTAGAGCTTGGCATAGGCCGCTATCACAGTTGGAACGAAGATCGTGCACGCTGGTATGGGCAAAGAGTGCTTTCTATCTATCGCAATATTTTACATGAACTGGAGGTCCGTCAATGACAACCAATCAACAAGACTTCTATCAATTAAATTTGGCGTACCTACACGCAGCACGAGAATTGGCGCGAATTGATCCGCAAGAGGCCGTCTTGCGCTTTGGACTTACACGCGACGTGGTTGATGCTCTGATTAATGCTGGTGTTGACGACCTGCAACGAGTGGCGACCTCATCATTCATGCTGTTTCAACCAAGGGGTAACCAAAGCCAACTGATTGAGATGGTGAAGAGCAAAGGCACAGGTATCCCAAGAATCGCTTATTTATTATCAACCCTAAACAACAAGGGGGATGCATGATTGATAACCTGTCCAAAAGTGAGCTATTTACCCGAGCCTCGCTGCTTATTAAATACGGATTTCGAACAACCATTATCGCGCTCGATACAGGTTTGCCAATCCACATTATCAGAAGGCTCCACAAAGAAGTGACTGGCAAGTCACCTTGTCCTGGTCAATTGCCAGAATCTGATGCCATCGTCAAAAGCAGAAGAGCATTAGTTGAAGGCTCCCTGCTTATGGCGCTTTATGTCAATATTGGTGGTGATAATGTCTACAAGCAATTAAATATCGATGCTTTGATGAAGGCTTACGATGCGTATTTGGTTGCAAGAAAAGAAGCAGATCTTCCAGCTGAAATCCCCTGGAAAAAACTAACCATCAATGAAGGTTGGGTTCTAGCTCGTGATTTAAGATCACAGCTTGCATCCTTACACCGGTGTCGGTGCGGCAGTCTGTATTTGACGGTATCACAACAGCGCATTCAGCTTAAATGCCCTGTGTGTGAGATTATGGCCGAGCAAACCACTAGAGCACTTTTTGAGAACTAACATGGTGATGCATGATTTGATTGTGCACCGCCCGTGCACTTTGAGAGTACTAAGAAGATGACAAACTTACTTAAATCTTTACCAGCACGCTGCTGGTTTATATCTCTGGGGCTTTTTCTGGCGACTTTGGCTGCGGCTCATTTTTTTCCATCAGAAATATTAACAGCATTTGCCAAGTTAGCGGCTTTGCCATTTCTGATTTGCACCATCGTTTTTTTCAGCTACTTGGGATTCAAAGCGACCTGTAATCCCATCGGACTTATAGCCATCATCACTCTGCTTGTAGCAATCGCATATTGGCAAGCGAGTTGGACAATTGTTGGATTGGGACTCTTTTTCTTAGCTATTTGTACTGGAATTAGATTCTTGAGCAGCCAAGTTAAAGATTCGGGTAGAACTTTGAGCATTGAAGAAAAATGGTATTGGTATAAGCTCCATTCGTTTTTTGATGGCTTTTATCCAAGGTATCCCAAAAAGCCAAAAAAATAGCCAGCCAACCACAAGCTGGCTACCTTCTATTTTCAGTTCCTTCCTGATGCTTGGTTATAGGCCCTAATATCGATCAAGTTGTTCTGAGCATAATCTCCCGCAAGCGATGCATTTGAGATCACCGCTATCTGCTTATCCACAAATGCTTTATCTTCTTCGGACACACTGTCAGGAATGTAAGCGCCACTCTCATCCTTTTGACGATACTCGTTTAGCATTTGCTCCCTTAGACCTAGCATTTCAGGCGACCAACTCGATGAGTCTTCAGAGTTGAATACGCGCCCCGCCAAACCTTCATTGAAAGCTTGAGCGAACACTTGACTTTGAATCGGGGTCAATCCCATTCTCTGCCCTTCGCTGTATGCTTCCTGTTTAAAATCATCGGCGTACTGTTCTAAGAACTCACCGTATCGATTGTTAACTGCCGCACCGAATGCCCCCGCCAACATGGCTTCAGACTTAGTGCCCCAGTTAACTTCGGAGGCATACTGCGAACTCGATCCACTGTATGCATCATTAAACGCCGTCAAAGGGTTCTCCAAAGAGGTTCCGGCATCAACGGCGGCTTTTAACCCATCCCATGTTGATTTGCTGGCCACCGCTGCATTGTGCAAGAAACCTCGTGAGCCAGGTTCTGCAAGGGCTTGCTCCTTGTAACTCTCATAGTCCTCGCCAAAATGATTCAAGGTATGCAATGCTGCATCAGTATGCTTGCCACTGAAATCACCAATAGCACTGGCGCTGTTGAAGAACATTTCAGCACCAGAGACTCCGCTATCATCAGCCATAATGCGAGATCGCCACTGAGAGCCAGCTTCACTGTTTAGTCCAGATTGATAGGTACTTGTGTCAGAAGCTACGGCCTGCTGGGCTTGTTGCTGATGCGCATTCAGCTGTCCATCTACACTGGACAGATTGGCTTGGTAAGCTGATTGAGCTGAGTTGAACTGCGTTTGAACTGTTGCAGCATCCTCATAGCCTCCCAGAACACCGGATTCAACTTGGCTTTGAGTGCCTCCAAAAGTAGGTGCTGTTGATGACAAGCCTTCATTAGAGCGCGGTTGAATAGATCGTAAATCGGCTCCGGTAGCCATAGCCATAACAGTCATTGCTGCTTGATAATCATTGTCTCGTTCAGCGGGCGTTGAGGAGTTGCTATAGGTTAAAGACTCCATAGCTGCGGCCACATACGCCTGATTATCATCAGGTAGCAAGCGCTGATACATTGGAAGGTTTTCACGTAATCGGTTACCTGCTTCAACATGCTGGTTCATATAGCGACCTAAATAATCCATGACTTCAGGATTATCCGCTGCTAATCGAGTTAACGTCGCACCATCCGTGTTCCTTTGTCCTGATAGACTGTAGCTGGCCTGATCAAGCTCACTAAAGCGGTTTGATGCCGTTATAACGTCTTGTGCTGAACTCTGAAGTGACTGATAGTCTTGATTAGACAACGACATCTCAACGCCAGAGCGTCTTGAATCTGAAAGGTCCTTAACCATCGCATCGCGAAACTCAGCACGTCGTGAATCACTCGATGCCAAGCTTTGCATCTCCCCAGTGAGCGTATTTGCCGTCGTAGACCGAGAACTGCCTTCTGACGACTCAACTTGGCCACTAAAGTTACCACCTAGATCCAACCCAGCTCGTACCCTTGATAGTTTTGGTACACGAGATGAATCTGGCTTATCAACTCCAGGCAAATTACCCTGTGGAGAATCATTGCCGCCCGTTCCAAGAAGCCTCCCAAGAAACCCCTTATCGGCAACTTCTTTCTCACCGGGATTAGTAATGGTTCCATCGCCTCCAACCCTTAGTCCGCCAGATAACACGCCCGATACCAAGCCACGTACAGCATCTTTTTTATCGTCTCCAAAACCATACCGAGTTTGTAGGTCATCAGTAACCTGATTAACAACGGCGCTAGATGCGGAGTTAGATGAGCCGATCTGACGTCCAACCGAAGACAGGTTGTCGTAACTTAGCTTTTCACCAAAAGTTCGACTCATAGTATTCCCAACCTGACGACTAAAGGCTTGGGTTGCCTGAGTCATGGATTCTTTTGCAGAGCCGATCATTGAACCCACTGCGCTTCCTACAGAGAAACTGCTTAGTAGGTTTGACGCTCCGGTCATAGCAGAACCCGTAAGGGCTGAATTCTGGAACATTGACTGTGATTGAATTACCGGGGCATTTTTCGCGACGTCTGGACTTGCCATCTTTTCATCAATGGCATCACCGTTTTGAAGACGTCCAGCCAAGTGGGTTGCAGTTATTGCTGAGCCATACACGAGCATGAGCGAAATTGCCGGAACACTCGACGCCAACATGCCGCCAGTAGCTATCCAGGTTTGCAGCACTGAATCCATCTGCATCATCCCAGCAAAAGATGGCACTTCTGTACCTGCAAAGGCATCAAGAGCCGACATTTTCCCTGCAACGGTTAAATGAATATACAGGTTAATGATAGCCATGACAGGCATCCAAAGTTGAATCCAAAGCAGGATTAACAAGTACTTCCCAGCCATTCGCATCCCGATTTGGCCAAGGGCTATCACAAAGGCCATCAAAGGGGTGATGGCGTAAATGAAACCCTCAAAAAACGTCATCATCGGACGAACGATACTTTGGAAAAGAGTCTGCTCCGCCGCCCATTGTGTATTGCGCTGTTCAATCGCTTGATTAACCATAACGGCGGCGGTGAAAGCTTGATCATCCATATACTTGCCCGTCACGCTTTGCTCATAAATAGGCAAAAGCACTGAGGCGGTCATGTACTCTTGGGTGTTAACCGAAGCCAAACCAAGGTTATTCAGTGCATTTCGGATCACGTCATCAGTGTCAGTGGCGGACGAAGTCCCCAATGAGGCTGACAGAACCTGTTTAAGCCTCGGAATGAAGGTTGATTCTGTCATGAGTTTCAGTTGGCTATAGGCATCGGTGCAGTCCAGATCGCTACTGCTACCACTGAGCATGATGCGTGTGCCATATATGCGCGAATCAAACCTAATCGCAGTCATCGGGTTAGGATCACTCAGCACCTGATCTAGGTTCTTTTGGCCGATGTCGATGCCAATCAAGGTGCATTCTTTGATGTAGTTAAACCACGATTGCTCGATATCTGAGCCAGCGACACGATTTGCATCACCCAACCCAGAGCGATCCATCACCTGTTTTCTCACTTTAATCAGTGACTGTAAACTGGATGCAAAGCCGTATTCCGTCATGGCGGGAGTTGAGAACGCCGTTTCAAACAATCGCGTGATTTGAAAGCCAACAGTCGAAATCGTACTACCTGCGGCAGCAACACCGATGGGCACATTATCAACCACTCGAACTTGTCCCGTGTACGCATCCTCAATGCTCACTCGGGTACTGGGCCCAAACATGGTTGCAAAGACTAGCCATGAGACTAAGACGTGTTGAAAGTTAATCCCACGACCACCTTGCATTAAGGCCTGAACAGAGACCATCAATACCCCAATGAGCAAGCCAATGCGAACCATTGAAGTAAAGTCGCCTGTACCAGTGATCATCGCGACAGCGTTCAGGACCTGCTCTAAAAAAGCCGAATCCCCGATGGAATAGATTTCCCACATGACCTATTCCCCCAGCGCCGTAGATTTAACGGTGTAATAACGCTGTTTGCGAATGGTCTGAATCACCTGGTTAAAATGCGCCAGCAATTCTTGCTCTGAGCCGTATCTTCGCTGCAACGCAGCGTACTCCTCATTGATTTGGCGACGTGCACGTTCAAGGTCTTCAGTTAACAACTTCGCATAGGCATGATCTTCTACACCAGAGGTGCTTCTAGCTGCATTGAGCATGTCTTCAACCAATGCCCGGGCCATCTCAACAGCAATAAATGGTGCAGCTCTTGAAGCAAACGACCTAGCAGCCCCTTCATTTAATGCAGAAAGTGTTCGAATCATGCCGCCAATGCTCGCGGGAGCCGAGGTCATAAAAGCCTTTTCGGTGGTGCTAGCAGCCCCTGTATTTCGAGCAAATTTAAAAATAATGCCGTTACTAGAACCTGTACCAAGAAGTAAATTTTCGACCTGAGTTGATAACCCGGTTAGGGTCACGTTAGTGATTGTTGGATTCAGACAGCCGTCTTGTGTCACTGTGTCACATCGGTACATAGCGACGTTACCGCCATGAATTAGATGCTCAATAGTCACTTTATTGCCATTCAGTCTGGTCAGTTTTGGGGCTTTACCTTGACCATCAGCCGCATTAGCCAAATCACCAACGATGATCGAACCCGTCACCGACATAACCGCTTCAAGAAAACGATCATCCCCCGATGCAAACCAGCTTGATGCCGAGTGACGTTTCAGTGCTCGCCAGACCAAGTTACCTTTAATTGTTTTGTTCACATCAGATGCCGCGACACTTGAAGCGTTCTCATAAGGGTTCTTACCATTGGACTCACTCCAACTGGTAAAAATGTCTCCAGCCCCTTTAAGTGAGCTCAACATGCTGGCTTCTGTTTGCCCCTTTTTACCAAAAGCAGCCAGGGTATCGTTCACGACTCCCTGAGCCATTTGACAGGAATTGCCAAAATACTCGTTTAACTGCTGGATTTTCTTTTGCAGTGTCTCCATGTGCTGAGAGCATTTCTCACACATAGCACTGAGCGCTAATTGGAATGCGTATCCCTTGGCATTTGCCGCTACAGAGCGAAGTAATTGAACAAACTGATCTGCATTAACAAATGACAAACTTCCAGCGAACATATCAATGCCGCCACAACCTGCTTGGAATGACGGAGGCACCATTGAGACGAGGTTCTCGTTCATGATCCTGTTACGGACAACAACGCTTCCACCAGATATAACGCCACGCCGCTGACTCTCGAATACACCAGGCGCAGTGGTGTTGGTCATTGAACCAAACAACTGATTCAACTCCTGTTGCAAGCTTGCTTGGCTCATAGACGAAAAACCAATCGAACAGGCGATTAGCGATACTCGGAATACTTTTTTCATTGTTATAACCCTCCTTGTGCACGCAGATAGCGAACAAGGAACTCAGGGTCCTGTAATATCTTTTCGTTAAGCTCTTGGGCTGACATCGCGAGTGACACGCCGGGTTGAACAGGTCTTGTGGCAGAGTAAGTTTGATCATCAATCCAACCGGCTTGATGGGCTGCAAGAATGATTCGATTATTGAGCTCATCAAGGCTCATTGCGCCTTGGCCAATCGGAGTGATGACATTAGGCGGATCAACTAAGAACACGGCAGGGACAGTCGTAACGGACAAGGATTGTGCTTGTCCTGAATCGACTTTGTAATTGGGAAACTCTCCACCCGGTAAAGGCATGCCATCGACAGCAATAGCAAACACCTCGAAACCGTAGTTCAAAGCCATGGATTCGATGATAGGCGCTTGAGCGTGGCAGTAAGGGCAATCCGAACGATAGAAGAAGAACAAGCCAGCCCGTTTTGCTACTTCACCTAAAGCTACATCACGTTGAGCGCCAGCTTCTCGATCCATCCGATTGGCAGCATAGGTCGCCAAGGGTCTGCGACTGATTTCATCCAAAACTGGATCGCCCATGACCACCTGCTGACTAACATCAGCAAACTGTGAGCCCTTATCCAACATGACGCGCTGGAGATACAGATAGGCTCTGACGTTCTCATTCGTCGGCTCATCAATTGCCTTGTCCATGAAAGACTGCATGTGCTCACGAAACCAGGCAGCACTAAAAGGCTTTAGCTCGCTCTGACTCGACTCTTCCGCACCAAATTCCGGCTTCGTAAGCTCATCAGGCTGTTTAGGTTCAGGAATGACCTGATACCAAAACCAGCCTTCCTGACCACGCTGATAGAATTGCCCATCACTAGCATGGGCGGGTAAAATGAATAGAAAGAAAATAATGATTGGGATGGTCACCCATAGGATGAACCAAGGTAACAAGGGGGTTCTCATTGTCAGCTCCAGAATTTTTCATAGAGCTAACATGCTAAAGATCCCCGAAAGTTCGATTGACCAGATAGATGAATGAATCGTGTGTGTTTCTGACTAGCTGTTGTGACCAGTAACAACAGCTAAATTTAACGAGCCAAATTTATGATTGGACCGCTTTGAGCGAAAAACGGACATTATCGCTTCAATCAGCCGACGCGTTAGCGGTCGGCTGCATTGGTTTGTTAAGTTGCTTTGCTCGTTTCTTATCCTTAACCCACAATACAGAACCATTTGTTTTTTTCATTTCAAACAAATCTATTGCCATGAATAGATCACTCAGTTTTTTGAATCCGTAATTTCGCTGATCAAAAGATGCATGGTTAGAAATATGAGTGCCGATAGGCCCAAGCATAGCCCAACCGTCTTCATCTTCCACTGCTTCGATAGCCTGCCGTAGCAATTTAATTAGTTTAGTATCGCTTTTAATATTCCGGCTTTGTTTCTGAATGGGTTGTTCAACCTCTGCTTCATCGTCTAAATACAGAAAGCGAGAGCAACTGTTCACAAAAGCTACTGGGGCTTTACGCTCACCAAAACCAATAACGAATTTACCATCAGCCAGAGTCCTCGTTACCAAGGGAGTAAAATCGCAATCGGATGATACAAGGCAAATGACATCGACATTTTTCGTATATAGAACATCCATGACATCAATCACCAACGCCATATCAGTCGCATTTTTGCCTTTTGTAAGATCAAATTGTTGAATCGGTTGAATAGCAAACTCATGCAGCACATCTTCCCAAGCTTTCAGGTTTTGATTTTTCCAGTTCCCATAAGCTTTTCTGATATTGACCACACCATAGCGAGCAAGCTCAGATAGCACTTTATCAATCTTTTTTGCTGGAGCATTATCAGCATCAATGAATACTGCAATTTTTTCTTTATCTTTCACTTATGCCTCCTTGCAACTTAACGCCCGCAGCACGCGCGGCTTTGTAGTGGAGGCGCAGCCGAAACGAAAAAGCCGTCGCCGTGCCTGCGATTGTTAGATGCCTGACTGCTCAATGAACGCTAGTCTTGGATAATAGGTTAAGAATTGCCACACCGCTCACAATAAACCCGATACCAACAAAGCCCCAAGCGTCCAACTTCTGCCCATAAACACCCCATGCAATCAAAGTCACCAAAGCGATTCCCAAACCTGCCCAAACCGCATACGCTATACCTACAGGGATTGATTTAAGAGATAGCGAAAGAAAGTAGAAAGCAATTCCATAACCAACCAAAACCACAAGGGACGGGCCTAGTTTAGTAAACCCATTGGTAGATTTTAGTGCAGTAGTTGCAACTACTTCTCCAAATATTGCAATAGTTAAGAACATCCAATTTTTCATAAAAATTAACCCCTAAGCGTCAAGAAGGAGCCAAATTTTAAGGAACATTTTTTGAAAATGTCAGTCTTGTTGTAAAAAATTATCTGTGAGCAAACAACATCTAACAGTTGTATATTGTGCCAGCACACTTTCTCTGGTTGAACCAGATGACACAGCAACGTTAACATATTGATAAAAATTAAATAATTACAAACGACGACTACGAGCTGCGACCCAAAGCGTGCTGGCACATTATTACTTTTCTGTGGCCTGTTATTTTTAAGTTGGTCCGCGCTAAGTAACTAAATTAGTGTGTTTTTCCTTCTTCAGCAACAGATAAATGAGCCTGTTGATCTGCTCAAAGTGTGCCTATCTTATGGTTAACACAAATAACACTGTGTATTTGTCCACGTGTACGACTAATGTCAGGTTTTGGCACATAAGTAATATTCAGAAAGTGCGAATACTACATTAGCTTACTTTACTGCAAAAACCGTAACCAATGTCTTCATTGAGTCACCCGTAATCATAACAAAGTGCATTTTGCTACCAAGATGCTGCCAGAACTCGGCCTCTTGTGCATATTTTTTAGCTTTTTTAGTAGCGACGCTTTCTGGTAACTCGGCTTTAGTTAGCGCAGAACATAGCAGCTTTGAGCATAAAGCCTTCCAAGGATGCTTAGGTACGCCGTCTGAAAGCCGTTCCACGAACCTTTCAAGCGCGTGACGAGTCACCACGACAGGTCCAATGTTCGGAACGTTGATGACCTCATCGATTTCTCTCACTGTAGCATTATCGACGCTGTATTCTTCGAAGGAATGTGAGAGCCAATCGTCCCGCTTCTCTACCGAGATCTGTGCTTCCTGGTATCGAGTGAGCAAAAACCTAGTCAGGCTGTAAAGTGAATGCTGAGTTGAGCGTTGTTTCTGTAACTTTTTGATGGCTCCTTTACTGACTCGGATTTGAAGCCCATTGCCGCTTCGGTTACTCCCGATCACCTCTTTCACTGACAATAGGTGATGAATCGCATAGAGCTCAGCTGCAATTGGCTTTTGCTGCTCAGAAAGCATGTCGTACTGCTCACCTAAATTGACCTTTAGCTCGCCACCTCTTCGAATGCCGGTCTTCCAGTAAACTGTAAACTCACCTTCAATCTGCTTTGTTAAAAGGGTTAATACCATCATGTTTATTTCTCCTATTGGTTATCTATTTTTCATTCTCCATGTTTTTTTAAATATGCAAGGCGCAAAAAAAGGGGCCGAAGCCCCTTGGATTAGATATGAACTTTAGGAAAGCCCATGGCACCGTAAACATTCAGCACATCATTCCAATCCCAACTTTTCACGCCAAGTGACGTTGGTATCGGAGGGATCAGGACTTGTGTCAGAATGCCTTTCTGCCAAGCTTTTTTCTTGAGTTCATTCGCTGCATTCAGGCCGGTCTCAGAGAGATCGTGATCTGCCCAGATGTACAGCATTTTCACATTACTTGGTGGTTCAAACCTAGCCAGTAGCGTTGCATTCACAACCGACCAACATGTTTGTCCCGTTGCTCTGGTAACCGCTAAAGCTGTCTCTATCCCTTCAGAAACACCTAGTACCTCACCAGGCTCACCAATCGGAATGGCACCGCCAGTGATTGTTCTGTCACTTGGTATCGGCATCATCTTTTTAGGCTTTTCAACCGGTGCTTTGAATCCATCTTCACTTAGGTAGATCCGATGAAATGTGGCCGAACGCCCTTGCTGAGTAACGATTTTACCTAGCAGCGCTGGGTAGCTATCGATAAACAGACCATCTTCATCATGGTAAGGCAAGTTTGGATGAAACCTCAGCACCGAATCCCATTCAGGACGAAGCCGGGTAACAATGCCACGACGATGCAAGTAGTTCCAAACTGGTTGCGCACGAGTATCTGCAAGAGATAACGTTTCTCCCCAGGCTTGATTCAAGCGATGGATAATCGCTTTGTCCTCGTCCTGCTTTCTAGCCTTCCAATCAACAGCGTTACTCGGTATTGCCCGAGATGGTGCTTGTATTTGTCCGGGTTGAATACCTAGAACTTGGCCAATTGCTTCAACAGACTGGGCAAAGTTCCATCCATTAATCCAAGACAACAGTTCAAAGCCATCATGAAAGATACCGCAGGTATTACAAACGCCACCACCGGTATATTCAGCATCTTTGAACAGCCTAAAGCCATCACGACCGCCATGAACAGGACAAGCCACATGACGGCCTTTTCGAGCAATAGCGGCATCAAGTTTTGGCACCAATGCCGCCAAGACTTGAAGCCATTGGCCATTAAGATATGGCCTTACTGTTTCAATTTGTAAAGGTAACGCCATATAACCTCCTTAAGTAAAATGCCGACTCCTACCACAGGTGGTAAAAGTCAGCTTAGGTCCTGCATTGAGCCGTTTGGTTAATGCAGGAACGTTAGTCAAGCTGGATACCATGTCGTCTTAATAGCCACATGATGGAATCACGAAGCACATCAGGATCGACAACCGCAGCCATCGCGCAAACACGAAAGCAAAATGGCGCTATTTCGTCATTTTGAATCCACGACAACACATCCTTGCGCAATCGAGTACTGACACGACCGTCCAGCAATACACGGATCGCATCCAATAAAATGCCTTCGCGTAACTGCCAGATTTCCGTGTCAGACCAAGTGACTGGGCCATCATCAAACTCAAATAGAAATTCGAGCTGTGATGATGTGTGTTGATGGGACTGCTTTTGTGATGTAGGAGAATGGGCAATGCGCCCATTCATTAAAGATAACCGCGTTCGGCAAGCGAAACGCAGCCCTCGGATGCGACCACAACATGGTCAAGCGTTCGAATATCAACAAGTGACAAGGCGTCACGGAGTCGATGAGTAATGCGTTTATCAGCTTCACTTGGCTCAGGATCACCCGATGGATGGTTATGAACCAATATCACTGCTGCTGCATTAAGTTCTAGCGCTCGCTTTGTTACTTCCCTTGGATACACGCTCGCCGCATCTAAAGTGCCTTTGAACAGCTCTTCAAATCGAATAACGCGATGCTTTGTATCAAGAAACAGTACGCCAAAGACTTCGTGCTCATACTCGTGCATCAGTGTTTGCAGGTATGAGAACGCCGACGATGGCTGTTCAATTTTTCGACCTTTACTCAATCGACCACGGGCAAGCTTGAGCGCCATATCTAAGATATCCGCTTCAGTCACTTGCTCAGGAACGATATAAGTACCGACTTCTTCGCCAGCTAAGAACTTTTTGTTTTTCATAGGAGTCTCCCCAAAGAAAAGCGGAGACGAACCCATGCCCTGAAGGGGACGGAATCGTCCCCGCAGGGTGGTAAAATTGATGTGGTTACTGAATTAACAGTTGTTGTGTTACTTCGAATAACTCACGCTTCAGATCTTTGACGTCGTTAATCACGATGCTTTGTGGAAAGAATTTCTCAACACTGCGTGTTTGAATCCCGATCCCCAGCAGCTCAAAGCCACTGCGTCTGCACCGGTCAACAATGTCATGCGTGGCAGCCCAATCATCTGGGTCACCATCCGTTAGCACTATCATTAGCTTTCGCTTCTGTTTTTGCGCTAACAAACTGTTTGCCGCAAACCACATCGCTTGTGCCATAGGCGTACAACCTCGTGGTTTTTGGTCAAAACAGGCGGCCCGATGTCGAACCGATTGCTTGGGCAATAACGCGATAGATACTTCCTGATGAATACCAGGAAAATAACTGACCGCAGGTACAACACCCGGTATGCCTTCCAGTGCCATGGCCAAAGCCAAAGCGGCTTCATTGGCAACATGAAAGTACTTTCGATTACCTTCTCCAATGGGTTTACCCATTGAACCCGATATATCGACCAGCAAGTGCACAGCAGCATTAGGCGCAATGCGAGGTCGCCTTTGAATAAACAATCTCGACTCACCTGCTTGTGAAGCGGCAAGACGATGGGTTGCAACTCGAAGACCGTGCCTTTTGGCATGATTCCGATTGTCCTGACTGGACTGAACCATGCCCCTAAGTCGGGCTCGAATTTGAGCGGACTCAGACGCCGATAAGGTCAAGATGGCCTCATCACCCAACATAGCTTGCTCTGCTTGGGGCAAACTGAGTGGAGTGACACCCTGATGTCCTTCAGCTTGTTCCGACAACACTTCTGCCACTTGTGCAAAGGTATCGGATTCAAACTGAGCGGCACTGGCCTCTAAGGCTTGTCGCAAATTGTCAGCTTGCTCAGAGTTATCAGAATCTCCCGTTTCAGCAGCATCCACCATTGCAGACGAGTCTGCTTCCGGGGTTTGACTGTCACTACTGTTATTGCTGTCATTACTCGCATCTTGTCCAATGTCATTACCGTTATCAGCATCCGACTCACCCTGTGGTGGACGAGATTCGTCTTCCAACATGGCAACGATGGCATCGACAAGTTTCAGCACTTCACCTGTAGAGCCTAAGCTAGGCACTGCTGTCAGCATGGCGCTTAACCGGCTCATCGCTGCGGCAGGAAAGAGTTGTCTCACTCTTTCATCAACTGCTTGATACAAAGGCGTCAGTGCTTTCTGACCGAGAAAATGGCATCTCAAGCGGAACAACAACCATGCTTGCAAGTTAGATGCAGGCTCAAGCTGTTCAGGTACACACATTTGCTGAGTGTCCACCATGTACTCAATCACTTGCGAAATACTGCGCCGGGTTCCGGGGTAATCCTTTGCCAATTCGTTTTCAATTCGCACATCCTCAATGATATTGAGAAGTGCCTTACGGATCGGCTTGGACGACGCCTTCTGCACCATGTCAAAATTAGTATGCCGAATATGCGCCGCTTCATGAGCCAGATAACCCCAAGCTATCTGTTGATAGTGTGGGTCGTCTGGGTTTGCTGTTGGGATCACAATCCGCTCACCATCGGTAAACGCATCTTGTCCTTGAATAAGCACCTTCACACCAAACTTTTCGCCATAAGCGGCGGCAACGATTGGCAGTGCGTTTTTTAATGGATGATTCATGGGAGTCTCCTAATCATTAGGGGGAATACTCCCTCAGCGGGAGCGTTTCCCCGCTGGTAATGTAAGTGTTTAAACCTGTGCTTTTAGCTTATCCAGGTCGTATTTTTGACCTAACCAAGCCACCAATTGAGCTGGACTCTCGTGCTGTTCAAATGACGTTTTAAGCTGGTCTAAACTCAGGATGTCATCTAATGTCAGACCGTACTGGTCTTGTAACTGAGTAGACACCTCGTGTTGATATTGCAGCCAGGCCCGCTCATGAGCAGTTTGCTGCAATGCCATGTTTGGAACAAATACCATGGCCGTTACCCAAGCTCCTTGTGCGTCCGCATCTGCGATCAGCACAGGGTTCTTGGGGATCACGACACTATGTGTTGAGTACGACCGTTGTGCTAACGTTCGACAACACGCCACTTCTGGTATCGATTCACTTTCAACCGCATCAGTCACACCACGAAAATGTGGTTCAAACTGGTTCAGTTGGCTGGGGTTATGGATGGTTGATTGCATAATTTCCTCTTACATAGTTCAGAGGACATGCGCCCTTCAGGGCAACATGCCCTCAAGGACGTTAGAAATAAAATGAGTTTGGTAAAGTCGAACCAAGGTTTGGTCTGACGGTTGGTTGTGGTATTGCACGTAAGTTATCTGCCTGAGCAGATACTGGCTGTGCGGGTTTAGGTTCAGGTTTGGGCATCAGTTGTCTGATATCCAATTGACCTTCACCGTGCATTCTCATCTTGTCTGGATCAGACAAAATTAAAATGGTCGCCATCAGTTCGTGATAGAGATTGTCTGTCACAGGGCCGGTCTTCGGCAGACGAACAAATAAATTGTCCATCGCTTCAACCATCGGCTGGACTCGATGATCCAGGAATGACAAACCATCCAACTTGTCTCTTAACCGTTTCAGAGGATTAAGGGCTCGCTGGCTGATTTGATTCTTACCTGCAACGGAACGCTCAAACAGTTCATTGGCATCACGAGCCACCTCCCTAAAGAGGGTGTGTCCCATGCCATTGACCTTGTCATCTAAGCCACCAGCTTGTTCAGCCGGTTGCATTCGATAGATGGCATAATCGAACTGAAGCCGTTGTTCCACGTCTTCGATGGGTGACAGCGCACGCCGGATTGCATCTGCAAATTCCGGGTGTTTTGCAACCCAGTCAAACGTCACCTGGTCATAGTTGTCCAAGAACAACTGCTTGCACTGCGCAAACTCCTGACCGATCCGGTCAAGCTCTGGAACAATCTGATCAATTCGGTCCTCAGGGACGGCATAGCCACCTAAAAACCGCACACCGACTTGCTCACACAAGCGCTGCGCTTCTTTCTTAAGCCTTTCAAAGTTCGCCAATGCCTCTGGGTCGCAAATTTTTTTACTACCTAAACTGGCAACATCCTTCGGTGGAAGTTGGCTGCCATTAGCTAATCTGAAATCTTCAGGCCTTAGTTTTTTTCTACCGCTCCAGATGGAACAGTCGATGTGACAAATCAAAAGTTTGTCGAGGGTTTGAATACTCATAGTGCATCCTCATGTAAGATGGGGACGCACCACTCCCAACAGGAGCAATGGCCCCCGTTTGGGTGGTAGTAGTTGACGCGCTAATGGCAACATCACTATCAGAAATAGTAATTTTGCGAATCAGGCGACGATTGGTTGAGATCGATTTTCACAGGCATTAAGTCCAGTGCTTCAGCTATCGGGCGAACCCGCTCTAAATCACTGCCTAGCAACCGCAATACATCTTTTTCCAACTTCAGTTGGTCGGATACTTCTATCCCTTCAGGACTCGCTACTGTGAGCGAACACAATGCTGGTAATTGACGCTTAAAGGCCAGTAACAGCAACAATGGCCACGGGCCATCATCAGTGTTAACAATGCCAGCGCCTTCACCTGACACCATGCTGATTTGATTGGTACTAGGTAATCCGCTTTTGCAAAACCCTAATGACCATTCTCCAATCCTGACCTGGTTATCATCAATGACAGCCAAGCCATAGGCTTCAAGCAGCTTTGCCATATCGAACAACGCTTTTTGCGCCAGCGAGATTTGGCCATTGACGTCCTTGCGAGTACGAAACTCCCAACTGACGTTATTGGCGCACGCGACGCTATCTAGCGCATTTGAGAGTTCAAATGGCCGCCCTTGATGATCAATGCCGACTTGTCCAACAAATCGATAACCCTTGTTGATTTTCTCATTGATTCTTCGGTCTGCTTCTGCGTTAGGATCAGTCGAGTCAATCAATCGCTGCTGCGACAATTGACCAGATTTTCCAAACCGAACTTCAATCGCCCGGGTATCTGATCCAACGTAAATGGCCCATTCTTTGGCTGTCCCATCAGAATGACTGTAACGGTAAAGAGCAAAGCACTTTTCCATCATCAATCCTCCCAATGGTCACCGAAGACATCAGCGGCAATACGGTGAATGGCTTCTCGTTGCTCCAACTCAGCACGAGCCGTCAAAGACCGAACCAGTGCATATTCCACTGCGTTAGGAGCGCCTTTAAAAGCAAGTGTTAACTTTGCCCAGCGCACTAAGGTTCGAGTAGACATGGTGATACTAAGCTCAGCACCGCCATCCGCTCCCCCAATAAAAAGACGACGAATGTCACCAGCCACCTTCACCATTTTTTGGCGAAAGACTTCTGGCAAGCCAGGCGCAACGTTCTCCAGAATGGCTTCCTCTACAGAAGGCTCTGCATAGGTCGCTTCGATGATTCTAAAGCGATCAAGAAAAGCCAAATTCTGTTGGAGCACACCTTGATACAAGCCCGTTTGGTCACCGCTGCCCGCACTGTTGCCGGTTGCGATAAAACGAAACTTGGTATGTGGCATGATGATCTCTCCGCCATTTTGTGCAATGACCAACGGGGCACCTTCCAAAATGTCATTGAGCCCAGCCAGTTCAGCAGGCTCAGCAAGATCCATTTCATTAATGATCAGCAAATGGCCATGCTTGACAGCCAGTGCCAGCGGTCCATATACAAAAGTCATGTTGCCATTAACCAGCGTGTGGTGACCGATAAGATCGGACAACTCCAATCGACCGTGCGCAGTAATTTGCTGAACAGGCCAATTCAATCGAGAAGCAACTTGGCAAATTAGCGAGGTCTTACCGCATCCCGTGGGGCCTGTAATATACAAACCGTCACCGTCTGGGTGAGACAAGAACGCCAATACATCACGTAAGTCTTCTTTTCTAAAAACATACTCGTCCTTGCGAACGGGAATGTTTGGATGGGTAGTGTCGGCACTAAATCCTTCCAGAACGAAAGCATCAGGAGCCGGGACATTAAACGCTTGATTCACTTGAACCAAAAATGGGGATTGTTCAGTCATGGTAAACCTCATCAGTTTTGACGAGGCCCCATGCCCCAACAGGGAATGAAGTCCCCGTCGGGTGGTGTGTTGATTGTGGTATGGCTGTGTATGTAAGAGTTCAGCTCGCTCTATCATTCGTACCCAGCATTGGCTACGAGTGAAACTGCTTTCTGATGCACTCGATGTAAGCGCATGAGAAAGGAGCCGAAATCGGCTCCAAGTGAACGTTAAAAATAAAATGAGCTCAGCGAGTCACCTGGCAGAACCAAGTTCTCTTGCTCAAGGCTGATTTTGATTGGTGTTTCAACGGGCTGATCTGGCTTATTGGTGCTGATGCGCAACCGCTCTTGTGGCGCTTTTCGGTAAGCGGCTAAAACCTTTTCATCCAGCTCGCCTAACTTATCGGTGGCCAATTGCTTATAGTCCACCGTGCCCGCCATCATGTAGCGGCTGAGTTTGACCCCAGCATAATCCGCATGAGCGTAGTTACCCATCATGGCGACCAATTTTGACTGAGCGTCTCGCATTTCCTCTTTCAAAGATTTAATGTGATTTTCCAGTCGGACCACTTCGGCATGTGCTGAGCAATACTGTCGAGACAGCGATGTCCAACGGTATTGGGCTTCACCCTTGGGAACAAAACAATCTTGCTCAGGGCATTTTGACGGTTCTTTTTTGGTCTGTACTAACTCCCAAAACTGTAGCGCTGTTTCTTGCAACTCAGTTAAGAAAGCCGCGTCTCGTTGTATTTCAAACTCAATCAGTTGATCCTCAAAATAGAATACCAACCAACCACGCGTGCTATTGGCGACCAGTATTTGATGCTGTACTTGTACCCAATACAACTGGTACGCCTCGCTTTGTTCTCTGTGAGCTTGCACATCCTCAAAAACTGACTGGCTAGGACATTTCAGTTCAACGGGTTCGCCCGCATCGTTGATGCCATCAAAGCTGGCTCGAAAGATTGCGTTATGATCGGCTTCTGCACATAACGGCAGAAGAAAGTCATTATGCGCATTCTCAAATGCTCGCCTTGCTTGAGGCTCCAACCGTATACCGCGAAGCACATTTGGATTATTCGACAGGTCTTCCGGTAATACGAATCCGGTTTTTTCTGCCCATAATCGCCAAGGTGTTTTGTAGGGTGAACGCCCCATAATAATTGGGGCTTCAGATGCCGTAACCCCTGCAATGCGCCACTGGTGCCATGCAGGAGTACGCTGTGATAGGTCGATAACCTTCATATTGCCTCCTTTGAGGGGAGACTCCCCCGAAGGAGAGAACTCCCCTTCAGGGTTAAGTGGTTACTTTGCAGCTTGTGCTAACGCTGTTTGGTGCTGAACAACACTTGCTTGAACCGAATCAATTGCCGCTTTACCGGCTTGAATCGAACCTACGACAAGGGCAACAACCAATACCAAGCGAAAAAGTGAGACTGATTTAGTCATGGAAGATCTCCAAAAAAAAGACGAGACCTTCCCCCTGACGGGAGAATAATCCCGCCAGGGTTAGTAAAATGAATGCGTGGCGCTAAGAAGCTAAAGGCTGTGTGAGCGCTTTGACTGCTTGTTGCTGTGCATTAAATATTTCTTGTTTCGCAAACGTCAGTTCAACACCTTGAAAATGTTCATTGGCATATTCCAATGCACTATTCCAAGCGTTTGAAGCTTCCGCCCGCTCTATAAGCTTGTAAACAAGCCCTCGGGTTCGATCATCAACTTGCTCGGGTGGAATCACTGATGGCTCAACAACGTGTGTTGCTTGGCCTTCGATAATTCGCTCCGCTTCGTCTTGATCGAAAATTCCCACAAAGCCAAACGCAATGCGGGAACACTGGATCATGGATTTATGTCTTAGCATTCGCTTAGTGTGCGTCTGCCATGGACCATCTACACGGTAAGGGCCATTTTTGCCGTTACCTTCAAAAGGCGGTCGATAGACTTCATCCAGATACTCAGTGATTTTAACTGGGTGCGAACGGTCGCGCCGGTAGATGATGCATTCCATCCATTCCGGGCATTCTTTCGCGCCATCCAGTGAGACTTTGTTTTCTGAAGTCTTAAACTCCATGCCATCAAACTGGTCGTGTTGATTAATGATGCGAGACCATCCATCGACACCTACCACTGGAATAATCCCAGCTTGTTTATCAGGGAACGCAAAAATCTCTTTGGTGAAAGGGTTCAAGCCGTACTGATCTGCAACCACCAAAAGCGCCATCATCTGCTCATTGGTAGGTGCACTACCGTCACGTTGCTTGAATGCTGTTGCTTTTAGGGTATCGAACAATTTGTTTGGATCGACACTAAAGCGCTCAGCAAAGCGTTGGATTAGCTTTGGTTTTTCCATTATGGACTCCGACAATCAAAGTGGGAGTCTGCCCCTGACGGGAAAGTACTCCCGGCTGGGTTAAAGCGTTTTCGCTCGGTTAAAAATCTGGTTCAGGATATGTTTGTGCCCAATTACCTTGGGAGCCCGCATCATCTGCCGGTGATGGCTCGGATGCTTTGTTCACACTATCAAGAAGCAGAAACTCGTCCGCGTCCACTTCGGTCAATCGATGCTTAATGCCATCTTTCTCCCATGAGCGCGTGCGCTGGGGCCCTTGAACAAAAAGCTTCGCTCCTTTTTGGATCAAATCTTTTGCCCTTAGCCCTAACTTAAATCCACCACGATCTCGAAAAACAACTCGATGCCATTCCGTGTGCTCTTTGAGCTCATTGGATTGACGGTCGCGCCATTTCTCAGAAGTGGCCAGTGAAATACTGGTCACTAAATCACCTGATGGATAGGCTCGTGTCTCTGGCTCAGAGCCAACGTAGCCTATGAGTGTTACTTGGTTTTTCATGATGTTCTCCTCGTCTTAGTTGAACTCTGTGCACACAGTCGCTTCTACCCGGCTGGGCAAAGAAGACTGACGACGCAGATAGGTTGGTATTTCGAGTAAAGCCATGTCGTACTGATGTGGCTCTTGGTAAAACGCAGATGTCAAACGGGGCATACCAGGAGCTTTAGGCACTGCCATTGGACGACGTTTTGGTGTTGGTGTGAGCAATCGCTTGATTTGAGTAAGTACAAATCGCAAAGGGCGCACGCTTTGACGAGCAAACAATCGCAAAAGCGACCAGCTCAGTTTTGCAAGCAACATAATGCCTGCGATTTGGATAATAAATCCGAAGATATATTCCATTGGTGACTCCTTAATTTGGTTTTGAAGGAGTCACCCCCAACTGGGGAAAACTCCCCCAGTTGGGTGGTGAAAAGGCGAACCGCAAGGAACGCATGCTTGAGCATGTAAAAACATGCAGGCTATTTGTTTAAGGAGGCTAGCTACCTCTTAGTACCACTGAGAAAACTCAGCAGCGGGCTTCCTTTGAGCTCATGCTCTCAGGCGCAGATATCACTGAAACAGATCAGCAATATTTGATAGTCAGTGTAACCGTCTTATCCAGACAGGATAGTCAGAAAGATGCTCAATTCTTCCACCTAGCTGAAAGGTCATTACCTCACAGAGGATTAGGCTAGGGACTGATTATTGTCATATCAGGAGCAAACTTATGGCCCAAGAAAAACCCAATTACTCAAAACCCATCTTTGAACAATCATTCACAATTAACAGCTTACAGGCGCAACGTGTCGTTGACCGTGTTTTTAGACGGACGGTCAGTGCGCTTTACGGAATCGATGTCATCCTACGCATCATTGGCGATGAGACCGAAATTGATGAAGTGGAACAGATCATTAGCCAGTTGATCGGGGATTGCGCTAAGGCGGTAGACAACGAACAAGCTCGTTTGGACAAACTGATGGAGTCCAACGGCATCGATGAAGTACCTGACTACACCGACCCGATTACCTTCAACGCCAAAATCAGCTCGCCTCAGGTTGGCCAGTTTGTTGGCTTAGTTCGCAAACTCGATGCATTGATGATCTCAATGGACACCCTCTGGTTATCTAGCGTGCTTAGTAACAAGCAACGTGTTGATGGCAACTACGCATGGCAACAGCGCATCATCAAACTGGCTCGACGCATAATTGATATCGAAATTCGAGCACGAAAATCAGCCCAAGCTAAGGGTAAACAAGCTGAAGTTGAGCAAGCGGTGCCTTCTACCGATGACGATATCACTGAAGAGGAAACAGATAACCCCGCCAACTAGCCAACTAGGCTCCCATCAACCAGCCCCTCTCGAAGGGGCTCTTCATCTTGCTGTATTTTCTATCAAAATCATTAAAATGAATTTAACTGTCATTTTTGGCCAAGCTACATGAATAGAACTAATTTTTTCGTTACTTTCTTTATAGCGCTGTTCGCTATACCTGCAATTGCAGAACACCCCACATCGTTCAGTCAGGCAAAACGATTTGCCCGTGAAATTTACCAAGACAACCAGAGTACGTTTTACTGTGGATGTAGCTATAACAATGATGGTGCGATTGATGCTGCATCTTGCGGATATGAACCAAGGAAGCAACCGAAACGAGGAGAACGCTTAGAGTGGGAGCACGTTGTCTCAGCATGGGAAATTGGCCATCAACGCCAATGCTGGCAAAACGGTGGACGTCGGAACTGCGAAAAGAATGATCCTGAGTTTTCTAAAATGGTGTCGGATCTCCATAACCTTGTACCATCTGTAGGAGAACTCAATGGGGATAGATCAAATTTTCGATTTGGCATGATTCCGAATGAACCAAGAGCCTATGGTCTATGTGATTTCGAAGTTGATTTCAAAGACCGTCGAGCAGAACCACCAGCTAACCGTCAGGGTGATATTGCTAGAATTTATTTCTACATGCGAGATCAATACGGCCTAAGACTAAGCAGACAACAAACTCAGCTATTTGAAGCTTGGTCAAGAATGGACCCTGTTGATGAGTGGGAAAAATTACGTGATTTGAGGATTAGAGGCATTCAAGGTAAGTCTAATTGCTATGTATCAGGCAGCTGCTAGCATGTATCCACAACCTAACTCAAGTTTTTATTCAGACCACGTAATTGTAAATTGTCACCAGGTTTTTTAGACAATTAAGATGTATTGAGTCTCGCCCAGAAAAGGTTTGTAATTAGCAACGTATCTATGGCGACTTTGAGAGGAACGGCGGCTATCAATCAATGTTCATGAATGAGTGGAACCGTCAAAAAAATAAGGGAATTAATATTGATTAAGAATGAACTCATAAGATTTATGCAAACGTTAACTGGTGATGATGTAGCGATAGGAATACGAAAAATCGCCAACCTCGTTCTTGACCATTTAGATACGTTGGAGCCTTTAGGTACAGCGCAAAGCCGACGCGCAAAGAAGGTTGTAGATTTAACTTCAGACAATTGGGATAAACTATCTGATGTGATCGCGGAAGCTGCTACTGAGGATAGCAGCAGCGAAAATACCATTAAGCTGCTTAAATCAATTAGCGTTGGTCCATTTCGCGGATTTGCTAAAGAAGAGATATTAAACCTCAATAATCTTCTTGTGCTAATTTATGGCCCAAATGGTGCTGGCAAATCAAGTTTTTGTGAGGCGCTAGAATTTGGTTTGCTGGGGGCTGTAGAAGAAGCTCAAAGCAAACGTTTTACTCCCGCGCAATACTTAAAAAATGCTCATGTTAATCGCTATATCGCTCCTGTCATTGAGGGAGTGAACAGTAAAGACGAAACGGTTGTTGTTTCACCAGATGAGTCTCGATTTCGCTTCTGCTTTGTTGAGAAGAACCGTATTGATAGCTTTTCTCGCATTGCGGCACAATCACCTGCCAAGCAAACAGAGTTGATTTCAAGCTTGTTCGGTCTGGAAAGCTTTAACATCTTTGTCAAAGATTTTAGCCGTGAGCTTGATGAACGCCATATCGATTTAGTTGGAAAAAAAGGACTTCAGCTAAAAGAAAAACAACAGCAACTAGCAGTTCATCATCAGACTATAAAAGACAATCAAGAAAATCTAAAAGTAACGACTGTTCATGAGCAAGATCTGGCAACAAAACTTGACCCTAAAATTGATTTTCAGCAAATGCTCGTGACTTTGGGAAGCGAGGAAAAGCCAGGTGAAATTCAAGTCTTAGATGCAGAGTTGCAGAAAAAGCAGCAAGAGATTACTAACCTGTCTGTTAAAAAGTTAGATGAATGTAAAAGAAACCTTGAGACAGCAAATCAAAACTTGATAGAAAAATCTACTGAAATTGCCAAAGCAAGCGAAAGTCTATCTTTTAAGCAACTATATGGCGCTGTGCTTGACTTAAGAGGTACGAGTGAAAACCAGTGCCCAGCTTGTAAAACGCCTCTAGAGCAGGTCACACAGAACCCTTTTGTGTTAGCCACATCCGAATTAGAGAAACTCGGCTACTTAGCGAAATTAGAGACAGAACAGGCTCAGGCAAAATCTGAGTTTTCTAGAGCAATTCAATCGGTTCATACCATAGTTTCTGCTTGTGTAAAATATAATGGAGACGGTGAAAATCCTCTTCTTGCTCACATTGTTGACGACAGTATTAAATTAGATTGGTCTTGGTGGGAGGCTCTGACTCAAGAACGTGAAGAAGTGGTATCACCGTGGGCTCTGTTAGCTGAACAAGTTAAAAATCTTGAACAGCGCGATGTTGAAGTCAAACAAGCAAATGAGGATAGAAAGCTTAAACAGGAAAAGCTTAAAAAACTTCGTGAATTTAAAGATCAGGCAACAAAGTTACAAGTTCAGAGAACTACTTATGAAGATGCGATAAAGAAAGCGCAAAAAGCGATCAATACCTTCGATGAAGAAAACAAAGAACTAATTACTGAAGCTGAAGCAGAGCAAGTAGTTGTAGAAACGAATAAACAAATAGCAGTCAGCTACAAAAAATTCGTCGATATGCTCTTTGATTATAAAGATCAGCTACCCAGTAAACTTGTTGCTGATTTAGGTGAACTTGTTGTGCAGTTATACAATGCCTTTAATCGTTATGATGCACCTAAAGATCAACTAGCTGGAATAAAGTTACCGTTGGTTTCAGGCGAACGTATTGAAATTGCTTATCAGTCTGAGCCAACAAAGTTCTTTGATGCTTTACACGTGCTGAGTGAAGGCCATATTCGCTGTATTGGCCTATCTATGCTGCTGGCTAAAAACTTGAAAACTAACAGTCCGCTTCTCATCTTTGATGATCCTGTTAATGCGATTGATGATGAGCACCGTAAAGCAATCCGAGAAACTCTATACAAGGATGAATTTTTCAAAGAGAAGCAGATCATTTTGGCCTGTCATGGTGAAGAATTTCTCAAAAACATTCATCAAGATATTGGAAGAAAGGCAGCCAGAGAGTCGGCAACATACAAATTTTTACCACAACGTGGGGAATCACACATTCAGGTCGCATCTTTCTCTTGCCCACCTAATTATGTGCTTGCAGCAACTACTCATTTTGAAAGTGCAGAATATCGTAATGCATTAGCCTCCTCACGACGTGCCTTAGAGTACTTAAGTGAAAAAGCTTGGCATCATTACAGTAAGTACTGTGATAAACGCGATGATATGATAAGTGTTTCCAAGAGAGCTCCAAACTTGCCTCACGACTTAAGGGCCCTTACTGAAAATTTAAAGGCTAAGATTAGTCGTTCTAAAGCAGACATTCCTAACAAGTTACAAATTGTAGAAGCATTTGAATTACTTCTTGGGGTCAACGGGCAAGATCCTCATTGGCTGTATTTGAATAAGGGAACACACGAAGAAACCGATAGAGATGAGTTTGAACATGGGACTGTTGAAACAATAGTTTCATCTTTGGACGCTCTTGATAAAGCACTGCTTGGCCACTAGGTTGCAGATAAAGCTTTGCTGGAAAACTGGTGGAAACACTAATACAACTAGCCCGGCGTTTGCTGGGCTAGTGAGGATGTTCAATTTCTATTAATTATTACCCGAAATTTCTTCCGTCGCCTCCTGGCGTAATTTCTGAGCATCCATTCCGTTTAGCCTTTCAATGGCTCTATCTGCGGCACTTTGACGGTTTCCATCAACGTTTAGCGTACTTCCTGAGCCTGTGAGTCGTTCCAGATCCAGTGACGGTACTTCGGGTAGGTTGCCTGTTATCGACAAGATACCTATCCATTCATCCAGATTGACTTGGCTCCAATCTACCTGGTTTAACTGACTCGCGGTCAAACCTTCACAGTTTGGTGACTTGGCACTGCCCCAGCCAAGACCAAGTTGCGGACGCACTTGTTCCTGAATGATCCGTGAAAGCGGCGAAGTAAAGCAGCAATATGATTGCCGTTTCTCAACACAGGCACCTAAGAACTTAGACTTGCAGTAAGAGCCTACGTAGTGGCAACTCTTCAATACTCGCTTGGCGTTCATTTCAAACTCACTCTGCTCACATTTCCAGATAAGCTGAATGAGGATCATGGTGACTGAATAAATCATGTAGGCCGTCATAACCGTACTCAGAACCGCGCCAGCAGCGCCACCCAGCGCGAAGTTACCACCCGAAACAACACCATCGGCTCCAACCGCGCCACCAACGTTACTAAACAGTGCCGATTGCGCCCCCGAACCAAAGGTAGTGCCTACCCATTCAGCCGTTTTGTTGGTCAACACCTGCATGAAGCCTGTCGCAGCTTGCTCCGCTCCCGCGCCAGCAGTCGTTGATGGCCCAGCCCCCATGAGAGAGTCCCATGCAGACACAAAAGGCTCTTTGACCGCACTCCAAGTGCTCGTGATTGGCTCCCTGAGCGTATTCCAGGAACCATAGATTGCCGACGACGGATTCATGGCCATGACTGTCGTATCAAGCTTGTTGACCGCAACTATCATCGTGATGTAATCCGATAACGACACGCCACTTGGCTTTTCACAGCAATCCACTATGCCGCCAACGGCTTTTTTGCACTGGCCAGCATTACCTTTAAAGACCGTACACTCGACGTTATCTTGGCCATCAGCTCCCGTGCATGACATATCATTGGTCATAAACTGCGCTGCATTAAGCATCGCAGCGGCCTCTGCAAAGTTAGCCTGCTTGATTGACTCTGGCTCTAAACAATCTGTGCCCATACAGCGAACTGGCCCCTCACAGTTGTATTGAGTTTCCATTCGTGCATTTTGCACTTCGACGCTTTGTCCGCAGTCATACACCAAACTTTGGATATAGCAGAAGCCTTCATGACCAGCCCCGCCTTCAGTGCATTCGGTTCTGACGTACTGGCAGGCCGGGTTTTGCTCTAGCGCGGCACACGTATTGGTGGTCGTGTTTTGTCCGTTATTGACGATGGTTTGTGTATTACCATTGGCATCTACCCAGCTATCTGAGCTGCCCATGTTGAACTCTGGGTGAGCAGTCGAAGCATTGTAGGTCGCTCTTGCCCTCCAGCATGAGAACCCCAGTCCATCAGAGCTGCCACGACTGGTTAAATGAGCAGGAGACGAAACAACCGCCGGATAAAGACTTCCAAGATTGGCCAACTCGCCACTACCAACCGTTAACCCGTCGATTCGTTTTGTGCCCGTATCCAAACACTGCCACTGCACCGCAGTAAACTGATCCGTTTGCATCAAGCATTGGTCTATGCCCGGATCACTTGATTGATGAACAACCTCCTGCTCTAAGTACTTTCCAGAGAAGGCCAATGAAGCGCTCAGTTTCGCAGGAGCCAAACACTTCTGAACTTCTCGGCTGCAAGTATCGAAATCGACTTTGTTCCAGCCGGACTCACATCTGGAACGCGTGACTTCCTGCGGTTCATGCCACGAAATAATCGACCCATTAACGACCTTGCACAATGAGCCAACCAAGGTTCCTTTTGGACAGGTCATTTCAGGATACTTAATGGACGGTTTCGTCTCAGTCACCGTTTCCTTATTGCCCGTCAGTGAGAGTGTCGTTTTCCAACCATTTGCCTTGGATGGCGACTCGGTGATTTTTATCTCAGTATTTTGATTATCAAAAATCCTCAGCGTCGCGTTTCCAGTTTGCATAGTACTGTTGTGCTGTGGAACAAAACTGAGCGTTTCGGAGCTAAAGCAACCACGCTCAATGGACCAGCTTTGTTGATGGGTTTCAGCGGATACACGTCGCTCTAACTGACACTGAGTAAGCGTGCTGATCTTCTCGCACACCTGGTAATCCGGTACATGCTTGGTTTCAGTAAATGGCGTAATCGTCTGAGTAGGCTCACAGGCCTCAAAACTACTCGGCATAAGATTGGATACTACGCACTTTGGATCGCTGGTTTGTAATCCACAGTCATAAGTATCGGTAAAACGAATGCATTCACCTCTATCATTGGTCTCGGCACATTCTGACGACATGAAGCCACAGGAAGGGTTCGCTTCAAGCACTTGGCAGGCCTGATTTTCAATTCCCTTATAGCTTTCGTCATCCACACTCACTTGTACACGCCGACACAAAGGCGATATGCCAGCCACAGGGCTTGGGGCAAAATAGGATTCACAAACTGAAACACCATTGACCACCGTACATCCGTTGGTTGAAGAAGGCTGATCCGTGCATTGAATACTATAATCTGAAAACTTCGCCGGTATATCCGCTGCTTGTTCGATACAGGATTGCGGTGACCAACCATCATTCATCACCACCTTGGTTGGATCAAAGCGCACCTTGATGCGAGCATACCCCTCACCACTACCCGTAACCGATACGCGAATTTTTACCGGCACTTCTAAACCTGGTTCTACCGCTTTTAGCTTGGCAGTGAGATCGGTATTTGGATTGCGCTCCCAACTGGTACTGAGCTCGCAGCGACCTGCCGTTTCTGGTGGAAAGTTATTGTTCGGCCCAGACCAGACTTTCTGATCGCCAAGCCACACTTGCATGTAGTCATCCCATTTTGCGTACTCAAGAACGGCAGAGGTAATCGCATCGGGATTCACGACTTTGAGTGTGATGGCCTGTTCAAATACTTTACAACGGCCACTCCAGTAGTTGTCACCAATTCGCCCTATCCAAACCTCAAGACAACCCTCACCACAAGAGCGAAGGTTCATCGGCCCTGAAACATGCTCAATAATGCCTGCCGTGTAATCGTGAGTAATCGTGCAGCTGTTAACCGCTGTATTGAGCCTGTCGCATTGCTGGTAATTTGGGCTACCTTCACCTTGAGACTCACAGCCTGGGAAGCTTTGTGTTAATAGATTGGGGTCAGTTTGAACCGCATCGGTTAATGCCCAAAGCGGATCATTGACCATATCTGGCCGCGACCTGTCTTTGATTTGCTGTAGCGAACGAAATGCTTCACCCGTAGCGCCACTTTCGGATGCCATGCTCTCTTGGCGCTGTGTCCCCAATTGATTCATACTGGCATCAGAGCCATAAACGCCCGTTAAGACATCCAATGAGCCCTGATCCATACCAGGGAAAAGCTCTTGCAAGTTAATGGACTCATGACCACTGCCATTCGGCACCGACAATGTATTGCCATTGAGTGCGGGCATCGTCCAGTTTTGCAGCAATTGCTTACCTTCCTGTTGTCCGCTTAGGCCGGATTGGCGCTGCACATCAGCGGCCACACCATGTAAGGGCAAGCACGCCATAGTGATTGATAAAATACCCGCTAACACTCGGGTAAAAAGTGTTGGTTTCATGGTTAACCTCCCGAGTTACAGCAGTCTTGCCAGCGCCACAAAATGTAGAGCGCATCTTCACCGGCACCGGGGATCGTTCGCCACTCTCCCCATTTCATGGTGCTTTCACCGATGACATGCGCACTTTCAGTTTCCGGTACGGGGAAGAACATACTCATCTTGTATTGGGATTTCGGCAGCATGGGTTCGATAACAGGTCGGCATAGCGCACTGTTCCCCATTGTTCGCCTAGCAAGACCACGCCTGTGTTGAGCCGCGATTGCACGCGCCGCTAAATGGCTGGTGTTTTCTGCTAATGATCCAAAGGCTAAGGTGTGGCCAGATAACGGGTAGAGATGGCCCCAACTGCCAGCACACCAAAACAACTGGTCGATGGGTTTACCAAGCGTTGATGAAGCAGCGTCAGCGGTACAAGCAGATATAGCCAATGGATTGGCAACGGCAGCCGCTTCAGGCTGAGTAAAAAAGGCCAGTTCATCGTTCAGCCATGTTGGGTCCAATTCCGACAAATACATCAAGTCAAAGTCCATGTAACCATCGGCATTGCAATTGCCATCCATGAACAAATCGAGCATGACCAAAAGCGGAAAGGCGTAATAATGGTAATGGTAGAAAGCAAGATCACCGGTATCGTATTCACCCTCGCCATGACCACCTTGCAGTCGTCTATCACCTAACGGTAAACGAATCCCTCCCAGGGAAGGCGAACAACCCGGCGTTCTGACCAGTTCAATCAGACGCGCTGGCTCCCACATGCTGGTAACAATACCTGGCCTTGGCACACCTAAGTTGTCTTCACATAAGCAAAATGACTTGTTTGATGCGCCGCTTGGGATATTGCCAGAGCCAAGAGGAAGACCGGCAACCCGGATAGGAAAAATGCATGACCAGCAAACATCCGTCAGCAACTTGCCCGACAATAAACCCGCGTCTGGGCAGGTCAGTTCGGCTTTTGCAGGAATAGATGCGCCCAGGACAAGCATGGCAACGAGAGTCCGCATCAGACGATACGTATTATTGAGCTTTTGCATGAACAAGCTCCTTTGCTGGAATTTCTTCTATTTCAAACGCGAGTCCCTTTGCTTGAACAAACGATGGGGTGACTTGCAGATCAAAGCGCTGCTTTAGCGAGGCATTGAGAAGGTAAACCGGACTGTCCAATGTCTTTTCGAGCGCATTGAGGCTATTCCAACCTTGAGCACGGTCGAGCTGCGTGGTGATAAGCGTAATGCGGCGCAGTGTCCTATCTTGCGTCTCAAGCCAATGCGCAACTGCGTCCACTTCTTCAGCGTTCGACGCATTAAACACCACAAGCTGCTGAGTAAACGGCAAGGCTTTTAGCGGGTTAATACGCGTTCCTGCTGGGATCAATGTTCGGCCATTGGCATCCAATAGTGGCCGCTGCATGACGATGGTTGGATCAACCGTTCTTATCCGATATTGCGTGGCTTTGGGTAAGTCAGTGAAAGTTTGGCGAGACCAGAATCGCTCAATGGCTTTTTTCTTTAATGCGCCCAGGTCTATCGACTGTAAACGCTGCATCGCCACTTGCATCAAATCCGGTTCTAAAATCGAATGAATAGGACCGCGTTGACCCAATGAACCGGCATTGCCTGTTTCAATTTGACGCTGCAACCAGTCCTTGCTGTAAACCCCTAGTGCACTTGCAGTCACCTTGTCATCTTCTATGCGGAAAATGGCAGGCACGCTAGTCACCCGCCAGTGCACAAAGGCTTTCGGATCGATTCGAACCTGAGGAACAGGATCAAGTCCCACCATCAGCGTATGCCAATCACGGATAGCCGCCCCCAAGGTCTTTCCTTCAGGAATTCCCCGAAACAACACAATAGCGCCGGTTGCACTGGCCTCTTTAAATAGCTGCTTCAGTGAGGAATCCCCCAGTGAAGACGACGCAAAAATCAACCATTCATCGTTGTGTTTGAGCGACGCAGGTTGTTCAATCGGTGAAAAAGGCTCGATAAATTCAGATGAACCATCCACAGCACTTTGTAAAATGCTGCGGCTCATTTCGACGATCTTTTTGTCTTCGTCAGACAACAGAAAAGGCTCTTGTGCCCAGGACACTTGAACCCAAGACAATGGGCCAACCAACAAAAATAAGAGACATAGTCTTTGCATCATCTACCTCCTACCAAAGCGGCCAAGCGCGACCGACAATCTGCTCGCGCTTAACGGCATTCCAATAGCGGGAGTCGAAACTCGTTGCAGCCTCGCCGGAAAACCAATATTCGTTTTCTTGCAGCGTCAATGAGCGGCTAAATTCTGTTTCCGCCACACCAAGACGCTGGGCTAATACCATGCCGGTAGAGACTTCAGCACCGTTCACCAGCACATGCTCAGGCGTCACATTGACTTCATCCCCAGGCATCCCTGTTAGGCGTTTCAGCATCCGAGTAGCGTCGTTATATAACGGAGCGAGTCCTTTTGAGTGGAATGCATACAAACCATCCTTAACGGGCTCTTTATTCCATAGGTCAATCAGATACACCGTGGTATCAGGCAGGCAGCGCTCTTGCTGGGTATCAATACCTATTCGGTAGCGCATCATGGCGTAGGTGCCTACCAAGGCCATGATTAACGCAAGAATGGTCAAACGGATGAGATATGGCCGCCAAGGCATTCTTTTACGGAGTATCTGCATGAGACACCTCCTTTGAGCCTACTGGCACGAATACGGAATCATCTGCACCCACCACCGCTTGGGCATCCAGCACGATAAAACCGGCTGCTTTTAACTTTTCAATTTGCTGATTGGTCTGAAGCAACTTGGATTCGATGTCTTGTTCGCTGGCATTGGAGCCCAGTGACAACACCGCCTCCCCAAAATCGACGACTGCAATGGGCGTACTTAACGCCAACTGGCTGTGGATGGGTTCGAGTGTTTTCATTAAGAGCCAGCTCGTCATTAAACCGCTACCAGCAATAGACAAAGTAATAGAGGCCATAAATGGCCAAAGCGTGGTCTTATTCATAGCCTCGCTCCTTCAACAACTGAGAGATGGCATCAGCAACAGAAAGGCCTTTGCGCGTTAACTGTTTAATCGCGTTTACATCTTCTGCACGGGACGAGTACAACAGCTTGTGAAACGGATCGACGATGAGGCGGCCAATCCCGGTGCCCATTTCGGTAATAAAGAAAATTTCGGAATAGACACCAGTGACGGTATGAACGGTTTTCAGGTACTCATAACCGCCTTCACCTAGTGGCAAGCGGCCTTCTTTTTTGAGCGCGTTGATGGTTTCAGCTTTTTGGCCAAGCAGGTACATATTGGCTGAGTTTTCAGCGATGGCTTTACCTGTAGGGCTGTCATACAAATCGTTGACCGACTGCGTTACCGTTACAGCACTGCCGCCATATTTTCGAAATCGACGGTAACCTGTCTCGATAAACTTACCGACATCACCTTGAGTCAGCAGATCCCAGGCTTCGTCAATGAACACAATCTTGCGACGATCCCGCTCACCTAAGTACATCTCTTGTTGGATTTGGTAGATAAGCTGAAGCAACACCACTTGTTGTAGATGCTTACGCCCCTTGAGTTCTTCTAACTCCAGAACAGTGAAACGGTTTTTGAAGCGAGTATTGTTGTGGCCATTAAAGAAGCGGCCATATTCGCCCTGCGTCGTAAACGGATAGAGCTGCTCACCCACGTCTTGCACACGTCGGTCTTCGTGATTTTTCAAGGCCTCTGCTACATCATCAACTAACATGGCACGACCTTTTTTCTCCCACAGTTCACGGGTCTGACGCTTTAGGTTGGCCATCTGAAAATCGGTTAATGACTGCGTGGGTGCGGCCATTGCGGCCAATAACCCAACCAGTACATCCGCTTCTTCGTCATAGTCCTCAACGATTTCAAACGGATTTAAGCAAATGCCACTGTCCCGCCCGAACTGTAAGAACTCACCGTCATAGACTTCACACAGCTTTTCATAAGACCGGCCAACATCAATCACCCAGCATTGCCCGCCTTCTGATAAGTAGGAGGAGATGATTTCGTTCACTAGGAATGACTTACCCGACCCCGATTGCGCCGCGATGCAACAGTTGTAATTACTGCCCGAGTCATAAAGGGACACACTCATGATCTGACCATTACGGGAAACAAAGTTAATCACCGGCGTGCCAGTGCCTTTCCAATCCGCAAACAAAGGCAACAGAGGGATGACATGCCGTGTCGCCATGGTCTTGAATCGAAACAAGTCGTTCATCGCCTGGCGGTCAGCACCAAATGGCAAGGCATTCAGGAAAATGGGCAAACAGAAGTACTTGTCTTCCATCAGCTCAAATCCGAGCTCTTTGAAATAGGTTCGAGCATTTGAAACAGAGCTGATGGACGCCTCTTCCGTTGGTGAGAACAGCGTTAAGGTCATATTTGCCCGAATAGGACGATCACCTTCTTGCAAGGCTTCAAAAAGAACATCGAACCCCTTTTTCTTGGCTGCAAGCACCGGCACAAACTTGAGCATCGGCCCATAGGCCTGATTAACCGCCCATTGACGCTTCGTCTCTAGACGAGATCGCATCGCCTCAGCTGAAGGAAAGTGAATGGTGACATTCAGCAAAAAGCTGCCGCGTAAACCGCGACTGCCCGTCATCATATCGCCCGCAAAACTTGCGGCATGACCAAACCAAATCCGCTCAGGCAAGCGCTTAAACGATAAGGTTTTAACTCGGTAATCACCCAACATTAGACCTTGGCTATCCACCTTGATAGCTCGGTCATAATCCAACACTTGCTCTCGAAGTGGTTTATCAGCCTCACTGCGGATTGGTGATGGATTGCGCCAGGAAGCATCTTTTCCCCAGTTAAGCTGCGCACTTAATGCTGCGAGCCAATTTCGGTCAGTCATCTCCGTGACGCGAAAACCAACCGTTGCCAGCGCTTGCGAGAAAGAAGCCCGAAGCGCGGATGCTCGACTCAACTCACGCTCCGTCGGTATAGGACTTTCCAAAGGCAATTTGCAGGTGACGATCAGTTGAAAGTTGCGTACCTGAGTCTGGGTCGATTCTTCTATCGGTTGAACCGTGCCCCCATCAAGGAAATCCGCACGTTTGCGTATCGACGCCCTAAGCAATGGATCGGATTGACGATGCCGTAAGCCCATCATGCGCTGAAGGTCGGTTTGAATATCAGGCGAGGCGTACAGGCCAAATTGCAGCAAAGTGTCTTTTGGCCAGTCGTTGTTGAGTAGAACATTAACCCTGTCTGCAACAGACTCATTACCACCTGGCAATGGGTCACATAGAAAACCAAAGCCAACACTTTGGTCTTCCATGAAAAACAGTTGCTCATCGTCGGAATAGGCCAATACTGGCAATAGCTCAGAAGCGCGTTGCCCTGAATACAGAGAGGCTTTCATTAACGCCCCTCCAACCAAGCAGAAAGATCATAAGGACGGCCTCGGCTGATGCGACCATCATTGGCGACGATGAAAGGCACACCTTGAATGCCCAGGATTTGAGCCGTCACCAAGGTACGCTGCATTGGTTCTAAGTTGCAGGCATCATCCTGTTCTAGGTTACCAATCCGGCCATTCAGCAATGCATCGGTGGCCGCTTTTTTGTCACGCGCACAGCCAAGCTGGCGAACCTGACGCTCTGAATCAGGACCAAGCACTGGCACAGGGAGTATTTGGAAGGTGTATTCTTTGGTTAACGGTAAAGCTTGTTTCAAAAGCTCATGGCAGTGCGGGCATCGTGGGTCAACAAAGACCACCACTTTCTTTTTGCCTTCGCCCAGCGTCAGTGGGTTCAAATCATCCATTTTTAAGCCAAGACGACTTAAGTCCAGCGTGTTCCCCGCTTCACGAATTTCTTCAAGGCTGGTAAGCGGCTTTTTGGACCAGGCATCATAGAGCGTGCCATCAATGACGAACCGGCCACTGTCTGACATGAAAACAATACGGCCATTGCTTTCGACCGCTTTCATACCGGTGACCGGCAAAGAAACCATGCCGTCAATTTTGCCAACGGGCGACACTTCAGACACAGGTTCAGCTTGAACCAAAGGAGACAGCGCAAGCGCCAGAATAATTGGAGATAGTTTTCGCATGAGGAGTCCTCGTTAATGTATATCGAGGCTCCAGTCTATGCAGTTGTCCTATGTGGACTCGGTTAGATAGATTGAAGAATTTGTCGTCTTGCTAAGCAGCACCAATACCAAATCTTAATGAAAACAATCACACACTAAAATAACTCAATTGTCTCTCATATACTTTTGCAAAGTTTTTTGATCTACCTTCAATGCTTCTGCGGCTTTAACCCATGTACCAAATTGCTTTTTGGCAGCTGTTGCAAATTCCTTATGAAACGCTTTCATTAACTCATCCTTAGTTGTCTTGGATAAATCACCAAATGCAAACCTTGTGTCAGGACTATCCTCCTGGATAACAGGCTCGCCCAACGCAGCTAATGAGCTAGAGATTGCCGACTCTGTAGTTTGGGAGCTCAAAAAAGCACAAGACATGTATGCCAGCTTTTTTAGGTCACGTAAGTTACCTGGTAAATATGCCGAGTTAAAAAACTGGATTAATTCATTTGACACCGGAGCTTCCGCAGGCAGATTGGGGTTAACATTAACTTCCTGCCAGATTCTTTGCCAATCCGACAGAATATCTTCTCTGCATGCACGAAGTGGAGGTATTGTTATTGTGAGCATGGATACACGATCAAAGAAATCAGCATCGAGTATCGTTGCCAATTGCTCAAGTGATTTATTACTCGCACAAACTAGCTCGAAGTCAGATGCTTCCTCAGTGTCACTTCCAACAGGGCGAAAACTGTGATGGTTATCTTGAAGCACTCGAACCAGCTTTCGCTGAACCGAAGTTGGTAAATCTTGAATCTCATCCAAAAACAAAACTTTTCCATTTGCTTCTTTCAAAAGTCCATTGCGATCCTTTTCCGCCCCAGTGAAGGCACCTTTTACGTGGCCAAACAACATACTATCAACCACTTGAGAATCTAGTCCTCCACATGCAAGCGTAACAACCTGCTTTTGCTTTACCTTACCGACAACGGTTTCAATTAGCCTCGTTTTCCCTGTACCACGTTCACCCAGTACAAGTAACGGAGCTTTGGGAACACAAGAGAACTGCTTTAACGTTTGTAATGCATCCTGCCTTGCTTTTGATTTAGGGTCTAAATCGTAAAGGGCGTAACCGCCCTCTGAACTTGAAATAGCAGAGATCTCTGCCAAATACGTATTTACACTGAAATCAACTTTGGCAATGCTGGTTCTTTTGGTATCGGGGTTATATTGTGATGACCAGAGGATTGTTTCGCGTGGAAAATGCCCCCGAGCATGAAGAATCAACCAAACCGCATGCATCGCCGGAGTTCCCGGCGATACATTGATATGAAGATTCTGTTCAAGCTTTAGCTCTGGAATAATCTCAGACTCTATTGCGTGATAAATTTCGTTATGATCAGCTGGGTTCTCGATAGCTACAGTTCGAAAGGTAATCTGTATATCGCCAAATTCATGCTCTTTGTACAGACTGTTATCCCCAGCTGACTGAGTAAGAACAATTACTTTGCCAACATAAACTTTACGATTCTTAAGCCGCTTTAACGCTTCGTCTAATACCTCAACCCCAGCTCTTTTTGAGTGCCAACAAAGCAGTGTGTTTTTGTTATCCAAAATTACGCCTCCAATACAATTCGGGCGTTTGGCAATTCACTTTGCTTCAGCCTTTTTGCCATGGCAAGTTCGTATTCTTGACGAACTGTAATAGCTAACTGTTTTTTTGTCAGTCGAACAACCTTTGGCTCATAACTCTCTCTAGGCGATCCTGAATCCTGCTTCTTAGAAGTTTCATCCTTAGCCGTTAAAGGTTTGAAATACTCTGGACTGGCGTTAGTGATAACTGGCGGCTCTATACGCCATTTATACTCAATCTTGTGCGATGTTTTTTCCCGCCAGTTTGCATTGGGTATTTTTGGGTGCTTATCCATATCAGACAAACAATCTGCTTTTATAGGTGATAACTCAACAATGTCTACTTCGCTGACTGAGTACCTCTTGAATGTATTATTTTCCCAAGCTTCAAAACCACCAGAAATCATCCCTAGACTCATGTCGATGCTCAATTCATTGTGGCTATTAGTTAAAAACATATCTAAGCAGTTCATCAGCTCTTTTACCTGAATACCGGTGAGTTTTACGCCTAACTCAAAGCCTTGATCCATACCATACGCTTGAAAATTGGCCGACATCACCATGCCATGCATTCCATCTACTACAATCGCTTTGGCATGTAGCCATTTAAAACACATCACCGATGCACCAGCCTGTTTCATAGCCAACAACGCTGGCATGGCTGCGGGTCTTTGGCGAGATAGAATGGTGACTTTTAGCCCCGACTTCGCACGTTCACATATTGCTTTTACAAGCTGATGGTCCTCTTGCCATCCAAAACTCGATATGATGAGTTCATTTTCCGCTTGATTGATCAACGCTAATGCGTGTTCTCTAATTCGAGCGTCTTCACTCGATGTGACCAGTATTTCAGTTAATTCCCTTGGGTATCTGACATTGCCTGGCGACTTATATGCTGAGAATTCACCACGGCTTGTCATATGGTGCTGCGCACTCTCGAAGATTGCCCAACGGAACACATTCACGATCTCAGCTATTTGATGGCGTGAAAGCGCGACCCCCAGCTCTTCATTTCGTAAAAGTGCTTCTTCTGTAAGGTTTGCCGTTAAAAGCAACCCTTTAGCATTACCAGTTTCATGTAATGCGTCTATAACAACGGCTTTTGCGTGGAAATGCGGCGCAGATGCAAAGTGAACATGTCCAGACAATTTGTTTAACATTTCCTTATGCTGCACAAGACACTTCTTACCAAAGTCATCGTCAGGCACATCGCCATCAAGACGAGTCTCACATGCCAATAGTATGTACACACGAACTTTGCGCTTTGCAGCTTTTAGGACAGCAGATTCGACATTCTCATCAGCAAGTAAAAACGTACTAAGAATAACCGAGTGCTCAGCATTATCGATTAATTCGACAACTCTTGATTGCAGCTCATTGCAGAACAAAGAGCTATTAATAGGTTGCGGATCAGATACCTGTTTAGGTAAAACAGGCAAAAGCACAGGGGGCAACTTGGTATTTGATTGATCAACAATCTTAGTTTCAGTCTTAGTAAACTTTTCAATTAAATTCATCACTATTATTCCTTATAGGTTCCAATCATGGGCTGCAATGACATGCCAGGTATGCTGATTTTGCTGGTCTTCTTCAGTCCAAAACTGATTTGCCAACTCAGCCCTATCAGGTAGTGTGAAATTCCAACTTTTAAAAGGTTCGAGTGCTTTTTCTCTCCAAACTTGGTACTTGCTATTAGTGGCATACATATTGATATTTTTCTCTAATCTCCATTCAGCCCACTTTTTAGCATCCAATTCAGTCAATGCTGATATAGAAATATTGTGTAACTTCATCGCATCAAACGAGCCCAACTTGTGAACAGATGGTCTTTTTACGCTTACCGAGCGCTTCATATTGATTCGCTCAGATTCAGTAGTATTTTCGAAAACCACTGACAAGATTTCAGTTTGCTCATCCCATTGTTCAAGCAAGCCCTCACTATGCAGAAGTACTTTCAAAACTTGCTGACGACTGATTGGTTCAACCCGACGTGAAAATATAAGATCCTTTCCGCGCTTCACATCGACATTGCCTTCAGTCACATTCCACTCGATGTAATACGGTTTTCCTTGCGGTGAGATGCGCTCACCTTTGAGTTCAATTTTGTCAACGCGTACTTCCGAACCTCCACCTATTGGTTCAACCTTCAGGCTACGAACGTCTTTGACTAGTTGAGGAACCTCAACTAGTCGCTTTGCTCTTTCATTTAGCTCATCTCTGTTTTTTCCAAGTCCGATCGACGCTGCACTAGGCTCTGTGTGCGCATCAATAGTAAGAAGTGGATGAGGCAATAAAGGCTCATGACAAACGCAAAGGCTCCAACACCCATCTTCTGGCACTAGGATTTGATCTTTCTCAAGAGCAATCAGTCCTGATTCAGTGAGCCTGTATTGGTCTCGATTAGACTCAGCAAGCCCATATAATCGACATATGTTTAGTAACCTATCAGCAACTACACGACGTCCGATTTTGTCCCCAAATAAATGCTCGGAGCACTCAGCAGAACTCGCATTCGGATAATCTTGAAGGAATTGCAGCACGCAGTTAATTTCTGGACGGCTATCTGCCAGCGCGATTTCACCCTGTATGAGCCAACTTTCAGTTTTAATTTCTCGTTTTAGTATGATGTCCTGGCTCATAGTGCCTCCTGTGATTCAGTCTCGATTGTTGTAGACCAGTAAGAATTGCTGGCAAAAGTACCTAACACACCCGATGCCTTTTGCATTGCAGGGCGGTTTCCGTACACAATGAGCTGATGCTTGGCCCTCGTAATTGCCACATTCAAGCGATTTGGGCTTTCAAGAAAACTCGTGGGATGGTTATTTGCGAAACTAAGCATGACAAAATCAGCCTCATGCCCCTGAAAACGGTCTACGGTACATATCTGAATATCAATATACGGTGAGGATTTTTCACCTCGATAGAAATGCCTTACTCCGTGATGATTTCCCGTCCACTTTCGTAAAGCTCGACGTATAGCTCGCTCTTGAGCCCGATAGAATGCCAAAACAGCAACTTCCCAAGGCTTTTGTTGGTTTTTCTCAACATTTGGGTTTGATTTTGCCCAAGAATCAAAGCGACTTAATTCTTTTAATATTTCTTCTACTTCAGCGGTGATTTCACCTTCTTTGCCTTTTCGACCTTTAACATCGTGCCATATACAACGATGTGAGCCGCTTCGGTATCCCCAGTCCCGCTTTTCAGCTTGGCCATCAGGACTTTGCAGTGCTTTTTCATGGTATATATGTACTCGGGAAAACTCGGCAATGTCTGGATGCATTCTGTGCTGGTAACTAAGCCGTATTTGTCGTTGTTCCAAAACACTGGCTGGAAGTCCATCAGACAGAGCGGTGCCTTGTTTCTGATACTCTGTTCGTTCAAATCCAACTTGTAGTGATTCAAGGATAGAAGGCAGTGCGATCCTACGTACCCTGTCTATTGCAGTGAACGTATCTTTTTCTGAGTCAAATGGTAGTAGCGCTTTGATATCTTCCTCTAACTTATTAACAGTTTTAGAACTTCCGTTAGATTCTGTATTTAGGCGCTGTTCGTACATACGAGCCAGTCGCCACGCTAACTGGGATTCCCAGCTATCGGACTCGGTCTTGATTTTTGTACGAGTTAATCTCGAATGCGCTGCAAGTCGCATTTCTAACTTTTCCGGTAACGCAGGCAGCCCCCTTATGGTCGTCAAATCCAGGGGTAGGTGATTAGCATTCTGAGCGATGAACGCTGACGAACCAAGGACTACTGATGCGTAAGGGAGATCTGTCTTCGGACCTTTAAATGATGCAACCAATACATTTTTGGACTTTGCTTGCTGATGATAAAATTCAATTGTCTTTTCATCGTCAGTGCAAACCAAGGATACTTCTCGTTTCTGAATATTGATTTGTCGAGCAGAGAAAATATCTGCGCATGCTTCTCGCTGATAACTATCCTGTAAACATGGCTGCAAATTTACTTCGGTAGCTTCATCATCAACATAAGGTGAAAGCTGTTTTGGGTCTCCCACCATGATCCAACGCTTGGCAAGTACCGCTGGCACCAAAAACTCTTGAAAAGTTGTTTTTGATGCTTCATCAATAATCATCACATCGAAGATTGGCGATGTTGATTGTTTATTTTTGATATCAGGATGCTGAAGCAAACCAATAGTTGTCCCGCAAACTAAATTCGCCGCTTCAAGAACAAGACGCTCAACAATATGTTTACCTTCACCGACCTTACTTTTAAGTAACTTCTGACTAACTGAAATGTGCGGTTGTTGCTGAAGATGTTTTAGCAATCTTGTGCGTTCAGTTTTAACAAACTCTTCCAATTGCCATGGCTTTGCCTTTTGAGAAACGCTTGATTTATCTCCAATCCGTACAGGTAACACCATGTCGCGATAAATATTTTCTTCAGACATCATTCGTTCAAGAACATTGTCAACAGCAACGTGTGTTGATGCACAAAGTAAGATCCGCTTACCTCGCTTTATTAATTGAAGAATCAGTTCGCAAATGGCTGTAGTTTTGCCAGATCCTGGGGGGCCTTCAAGGAAGGCAAAGTCTGGTGTATTGAGTGCAATATTTACAAAATCACGCTGCTGAGATGTTCCCTCTCTTGCTCCATCGGTAAGAACGTAGTAGTCATCGTTAAATAAGTGCTCATCATAAGGAACATTCGGCCACTTAGCATGATCCTTACCTTCAAACAGCCTCAATAGCGGAAGATGGTGAATAGAAGGGGTGTCTTGTAAGCTTTGTAATGCATTAATCTGACACTTTAACTGGTATGTGTTTGGACGAATAACCAAATAGTCGTGGTCAGGTAAACGATCCAATAACAAGCTGTCATTCTCTACATTTCTGTCCAGGACTGAAATTGCGTTGGATTTATTGAATCCAACATTGCTTTGTGATTTACCCGTCAAATGCCAACCATAACCGTCTGGACACTCATACGACGACAGCCCATTGCCTAATTCACTCGCAATTTCGTCCGCGTGCTCCTCAGTTGCATAAGCCATTTTAGGTTTACCGTGACTTCTACAATTTGGGCATTCTCTAGCGGCACTACCCACGGCTTTCCATCTAGCGGGGCTTGCTTCGTATACCGTGTCGGTACTTTCATCTAAAAAGAGCTTTAAGTTCTTTTCGAAATCACCGCAGTTATCGGCAGGCTCAACTAATTGTATCCATACTCCACTTTGAGCATCGTCCAGCTTTTCCCAAGCTATCGCTTTAACAGCCTTCGTACTTTCTAGGTATTTTCGAGTGGTGTCTAAATACTTATAAAAGTCACCAAGACCACTCACTGCTTTACTAAGCAGGATGTCTGGCCTGTGAATTCCTAAGTTTGCGTATCTTAATAACGCCATGTTTCGTCCTTTGATCGAATAAGTTGTTCATCCTAAATATCAAGCATCGTGCCAACAACCTTCGATTCAAAGGCCTTATTAATTGCGCACCACCGAACAAATAAAGTTTTTTACAGGAAGGTATTTTTCACACCCTTTGGGTAAATTTATAACCTATAAGTACCATTTTGTACATCACATAACTCTCATGAAGCCAAGACAATGAAAAGAACCCAAACAACTTTACTTTGACTACTTATAACTGAAACGCCGTCATGATAAACGGGTACGGGGTAGGATGACGCCCAAGCCGTCAGATATCTGGCCGCTTGGGCGTTTTTTATTGTTATCAGGTGCCCAGTAAAACGGCGCTGATTGCTGGAACTGTTGTGCTAATGACTTCTTGAGTGCTGGCAACGATAGGTAAGGTTGCAGACATAACACTTTTATCGCCTACAAGCGATGACAGAAGCGCCGTTGCTAGCCAAACGGTTTAGCTGAGCCCGTTTTTTTACACCTATGTGGACTCGGTTAGATAGATTGAAGAAATCGCAATCTAACTAGGGGGCTTATAGCTCGTTGAGGATTGTTATAAACGAATTACTCGGCGTTTGCGTTAACAAGCCAATCATCAAGCACTTGCTTTAATTTATCTAATTGCTCTTGATGTTTTGCTTGATTCTTTGCCAATTTGTTAATGTTCTGCAACTTCCAACGAATCGCTGGCAAGTCTGCTGCATTAGGATAGTCAAACAATGCCCAGTCAGGTTGCCCTCTTTTGAATGACGTAAGGAAAGCATGATCCCTTTCTGTGAAATGTTTTTGCAGTTCAATTAACATCATGGGCCTAACAGAGGCTAAGTCTTCGCATTCAACTTTTTCAAAGGTCATTCCGTCAAATTCTGCCTGAAATTTCTCATTCAGAGGCTGCCAGTTTGGCGACATGACTTCATTAATAGGCCGAGGGTGACTTAATGTATAGGTTAAAAAACCCACCAAAATCTCTCTCGAAATCCCTTCACTGCCAAGTAACATACGGACATCAAATAAGTCGCGAGGATGTTGGCGATCCATTGCAGCACACAATTTCCCACCATACAGATCGGGAAGACTGACTACCTGAATCTCAGCATAACCAAACTCGTCTTCAACAGACTCTTGAACTGGCATTATCTCTGCACTATGCAATGTACCTCTGGCGACGGGCGACACTTCAATTTTAATTGTCGCAACCGGACTTGATACAACGATTCTCAGTTCATCAGCTTTATTATCCTGAAATGCCGCTCGGATATTTGGTTGAGTATTGATTCTGTCTGTAATGCGCTGCAATGCAGCCCTGACATTAACCAAAGCCTCATCTCTTGGTTCAAGTGGAAGATAAGCAAGATCAATATCTACAGATAACCGAGGAAAATCTCTCACAAATAAATTAATGGCGGTGCCGCCTTTAAGTGCAAAAACCGTCTCTGTGGCTACCACAGGAAGCATTCTTATGAGCAAGGAAAGCTGTTTGTAATATGGGCTGTCTTTATCCATTATGTTGTTCACCTTTTTTGACGCTTAATATCTCTGGCCTGAGGGATCCCCACAAAATTTCCATTCATACAATCAGCTATCAGCCTGTTTGATTACTGCCCAGTCCCACTGAACCACCCACTGTAGTATTTGTTTAAGTCCCTGCTGATAATATTGCCTGCGTATTCGCTGTTTGGGTTCTTTGCAAAGTAATATCCCAAGGAAATTCAGGGCCAATACCCGCCTATTTTTAACGGTGTTAGCTTGATAACGCAGGTGCAAACCCGCTTTCTCCGCTGCGCTACCTAGCAGGTAATGAAACCAATTAACCAATGCGGCCAGTAGTAGCAGTATCTCTAAGCGAGATTTCTTCTTGGTACCATGCAAATCGCTACCCAGGCCATAGCGGTGACTTTTCTGATCACGGAAGCTTTCTTCAATTTGCATTCGGCTACTGTAGCACTTAGCAATTTTATCCGCATACCCATGGCAGTCAGCTAAGGATGACACCAACAACCATGGTTCCTTATACGTCTTATTTTTATCGCGTTTCAATAGCTTATAACCTTTGCCAACCAGGACGGCCTGCGTTTCATAGTGTTGTGTTTGGGCAAGCATGATTTTTCCTACACTTTTTGGATCCTTCTTCGCTTGCCGATAAAGCTGATTAACACTGATAAACTTGTCCTGCTCTGCCAATTTAAGCTTCACATTGCCTCGAACTCTAGCTACATAATGCCATCCCAGCTTACGCACTTGTTTCAGCCATGGAACTTTAAACCCCGCGTCAGTGACAATTACGGGCTTACAGTCCTTGGGTAGCATGGCTTTAAGCTGCTTTAAAAACGCCCCGTGTAGGTGTGGGCAGGTATAATCTTCTGCGGCGGCAATCTTCTGTAGCAGAGTCAACGCTCTACCGTCAGCGGCAATGCTGGCACGCAGGATAAAGTGTCGCTTGGCAGTATCGGCATTGCTCCAGTCAACCAAAATCATCGGCTTAGTTTTATGGCCAACAATAGAAGCCGTCAGCGCAGCATAAATCAATGGCAGCTCTCGTTGCAGGTTAGGATTATTGAGTAGACGATCTGCCCGTTTGATACTGACCTTATCTGAAGAGCCAGGCATCGCCCGGCCAATCGCAGTAACGGTGCAACACGCATCCTTTGCCAGGGCGGTTACCGCATCTAGCAAAACCGAAAATCGGGCTTTATGCATTGATTTTGGCGTGACAAAGGTGAGGAAATCAGCGAGCATAGCTTTTACATTCATGGTGAGCATCCGCGGTGTGGGAGTTTTGGCGAATGATCAGATCAGGAACCGCCATGAATGTTCCCCAATCAACTAACATTTTATTTTAACTACAGAATTTCTGGGGATACCTCAGATCTCTGGCACTGTGATTTGATATCGCTCATCAAAACGTCCTTTTTCGACAACCTGCCGCTTTCCTGCACCCAATTTAATTCTTGTTTCATCTATGCGATTGACCCACTGGTGATCGTAGTATCGACCCAGAAATAGAAATATTCGGTTTGCCTGAACAGAGCTGCTTCGCTCAAGAATATCTTGTACTTTTCTAGGGCTAAGATTGACTAAACCCTGAAATAATTCTGCGACATGCTCAAATGAAATCAGCTTTCCAATCGCGTCTACCACTTCATAGGCAGCAAGTTCTGCACAGCTGACATTGAGTTCTTTCTCTTTGACCGTGATCCTTTTCAAATCTTTCTCGGGATTCACTTCAAGCTTATGGTTTCCACAGTAAAACCAATTCTGATAAGGGAATTCACGAAACCATTTCGGTAAGGACGACTTGTTTTTAACGCAAATCCAAACTTGCTCTTTGTTCAGCTGCAAATAGTGACTCAGTCCTTGGTGAGTTAAGCTGCTCAATCCAGCCAAATGAACTGGAACGCCCAATTGCACATCCAATGCTTGAATGGCATCAACCCAAGTTGGCTTTATATCGCCCTGCGCATTTGGACGATAGTACACACCAGAACTAAGCTTCTTCAGCCAACCGTTCTGCGCGTACTTTTGAGCCAACGAGTAGCTCACGCCGTTTTCAGTCAGCCATTGCTGAAGTACTAGCGCACCAGGAGAAGTATGAGCAACAAGCCAGTTTATTTTAGATGACATTTTAACACCCAAAGTATGAATATCACGAACAGTATAAACCATATAGTTTATTACGATAGGAATTTTAACACCTTAGGTATTAATATACCAAATAATGTAAACCAAGTTCGATAATGTGGCGTCGCTGAAATGAAAAGGTCTACACAACATCACCAATAACCCGATGTTGTGTAGACCTAAGTTTGATTGCCTTAAGTGAACTGCCTAATATGGCTCACATTCAGGTGCCCAGTAAGACGACGCTGATTGCTGGAACTGTTGTGCCAATGACTTCTTGAGTGCTGGCAACAACAGGTAAGGTTGCAGACATAACACTTTCAACGACTGTTGGTGTGTTGTAGAGACCCATACCGCCACCAATGCCCAAGGCAAAGGCCATCAAGCTTTGGCGAGCGATACCGCCCACAATACCCACCAGTACCATGGCTCCCGCTACGATCCGTCCCAAAGTACCTTGGGTCCAATCTTTTAGGGTATCCCACACATCGGTGAAAGCATCACCGCCGGTGCCCGCAAATGAGGGCTCCGAAATCATTAACGCCATCAAACCAAGCGCACCAATGGTCATTAGGCGCTGAGTTTGAATGGTGCGAACTGCATTTGTCATTCGTTAGTTTCTCCGTAGATACTCAAGTTATCGCGCTTACCATCAGCTCCCGCTGAGGCAGAATCGCTTTGAGTCTGAAGTGGACGTAGCACTGGCGAAACCGTTCGAGGTGCTGACACCCCAATATCCCACCGGCGCGGTTCAATTTCGGTAAACACGTAGCTGGATAAATTCAGATCTCCACGGTCATCCTCCCAAGGCGCAATCCAAATTCGCATCACTCTTGAAGGAATGCGAAGAGGTGCAGATTGCTGCGTCTCAGGTAATGCTGGATGGCTCAGCAGTCCTGTCTCTAAATCAGATTGTGAATACCCAGAGGGAGAACCAATTCGAGTCGCCACAGCATCAATCGTCTTGGGTGCAGCCCCATTACTTGTAAGCTCATAGACTTCACGAGCGGATAAACAGCGCACACCGTCAGGCATACCTGGACATCCATATTCACTACTCCCAAGACCCAATGAACTACAGCCAGACAATAAGGTTGAGCCGACTGCCAATAAAAGTAATCCAGCTTTAGACCACTGTTTTGACTGGTGCTTTGGGTTGTTCTGCATTGATGTCGTCATGGTTAACTCTCCTCTGGATACACATCTTATTGTCTGAAACGGACTTCGATCGGTTAGCAACATGCAGGATTTTTTCATCTTCTTGCACCTCCCCCTTGCGAAGTGGCCAACGACAACGAGGCACCACGAGTGACTATGACTTCAATTTTCCTTGCAGCGTCTACCTCTATGACTGGGAACATATTTTCAGCCATGTCCAAATAGAACTTGGCCACTCGATCCAATGCTTTACCGGTGCCTTTAATCGCAGCACCTTGTAATGCTTCTTGGCTCATGACTTGCTGGTACAGCTGGGTATCACCTGCATTACCCGTCTGAATCGTCGGAACAGGATTTACATCAAATGCGCCAGCCAACCCCTGAAGGAACCCGGCCATCATTGATTTGGCCACCAGTTGGCCTTGTTTCGACACTAATCGGCCACGAATACCGGCTTTGCCGTCTTCACCCACAGCATAAGAATCCAGTCGTGTTTCAATGACGCCACCATCTTCTCTCACACATGAAATGGTCTCGCCTCGCAAATAAGCACGCTCAGAGCTTAAATCACCGTAACCTGCGGCGATCAAGAAACACTCTTTGATATCCGCTCTAAATCGGTTGGGTAAAATGGCTTCCTTTTGAATCCTCAGCAATGCAGGAAAAGGTTCGCGTCTTGCGGACTCGTGAGTAGGTGCATCCAAACCTGTGATCAAAGTACCTGAGATGATGCTGCCCGCCGGTAAATACAAAGGCGGCGCTTCTTGCACAACAACCTCTGGTTCAGCAACCACTTCAGGCTCAATCATACGAATCGTGATTGGCGGCAATGGAACATCCCGTGCTCGTGAACCTTGGCCACTGGCTGGCTGCTGATAGAGCGGATCTGGCAGCGGCGCATTGGCAAAATAGTCGTCTGGGTTAGACGGCAGTGGCTTTTCTTCTTTGGGCAATTCCATGGCAGATAAAGGCACTTCAAAACGACTATTTGTGCCTTCAACTGCTGCATCACCTCCAGCGCGAACATCATCAAGTTCCGCTCTAAGGCGGGCCAGCTCCGCATTGACCTCACTTGGTATAGAAGGCGAACCTGGGCTTAGCCGTCCTGAATCGACGTCACGACGCAAGCGCTCAACTTCACGGCGTAACTGTTCATTGCGCTCACTGAGTAGTTTTACGTTTGCAGCCAAACTATCGACCCCAACATCACGAGTATTGGTATCCGTAAGAATGTGCCGGATCGTTTCCTGTCGGTTCCGACTGTTCGCGCCATCATCAGGATTAGGTGAAAACACCATAACCATAAGAATGAGACCACCAGCAATACCAGCAACCGATAGACCCCGCTTCATGTTCGGGCTCATTTGTTCCCATTGTGCTTTCATCGTTATTCACCTCCCACAAGAAGCGAAGGTCGCTGACTTTCCACCGCTTCTTCACGATGATTGCGAACAACCACATACAACTCAGTCTTTTCACCCGGCAACAAGATATTGCGAGGCCAGTAGGCGCTTGCCACTATATCTGGTGCATGACAAGCTATTTCACTGGCTTCTATCGGCTCATCGGCAAAGCTTTCAACCAGTCCTACATAGACGGTGAAGTAATGTCCCGTCACAATTTGCCCCTGCTTAAAACCAAACTTTAAGCCCGGCTGAAAACATTTCGGGCTTGTGTCAGTTTGGCCAGCCAAACGGATGTCATAGCCTTGTGGTAGTTCATTTAGTGCAAGTCGTCTGAGTAAATCACGTAGGCTATCGACGTATGGCTGAGCCGTTTCCCAAGTGGCGGCTTTTCGGTTCACGACGCCCTTAATAGGCCACTGCTGACCATCAATAGCTAAGGTGATTTCACGCGGTGGAATACGACGAGGTACTAAGGTGACAGATAACGCAGGCGCTTCCTGACCAGGCGGAGTGATGTAAAGTGAAACCGGTGATTCTTTGTCCGTGGCCACATATACAACATTCCCCTTGATTTGCGTCTGAGCATCACTGGTTGTTCTCACCTGAGGCGATTCAAACGGCGTCACAATCCGATTCAGATGGCCAAGTGCTACAGGGATCAGTTCATTAACCCCCGGTGTCATCAGTAGCGTTGTTGGCACATCCGTTGAAGCCGTATTGGTTTGAGTCGGTGGATTTGCAGTAGCAGACTGCTTCATCACACTGGCTGGCACAATCGGCAATTCCACGTCTGCATACGACGCTTGAGATAACAGGACGCCACTCAAGCTCATTGCGATTAAGCTTGGTGTCATCCATCGACTAATTTTGGTTCGCATCATTCACCCTCCGGTTTTGCTCTTGGGTCAACTTTTCACGAACGCGCTTCGTTCTAGCTTGCCCCTCATACGTATCCATCCAGCTAAGTTTTGGACGGTATTGCTCAATATCGATGTCAAACTCATAGGTGCGAGTTTGGCGCTGCTCATCTCCAGATGGCCCAGAAACCAAGGAATAACCGGTCACAAAGACATGGCCGGTTTCATACTCATATTCCACTTGTCTGGGTTGGAATTTGAGCGTGACCCGGTCTTCGCGGATTTGTCTTGCCTGAATCTCCAGTGCATCGACCACTTGCTGGTACACCGCTGGAGAAAGTAGCGGCTCAATGGCAACCCGGATGAAAGACACATTACCTGGCGTCACGTTACCCATAAGCTCAGCCAGGTAGAGTCCCCAGGATTCAAGGTAAGGTTGAGTGGCTTGGTTTCGTGACACTTCAGCCGGTTCAGACAAAGTTGGTGGTTGAATGGCTACCACGGTATTGCGAGAAAATGCCGCTACCGCAAGCAGCAAGTTAGATAGCACCAGCACCGCAATCAGGAACCGTTGCCATCGGTTCTCTAATTGCGTGCCTTGCCATGATTTTAAAAACACGTCGAACTTCACGGCAGATAGCTCCTGATAAATGGGTTAGGGATCGTCTTGGCTTTGGTTGGCAACAGTCCGGCCCAGTAGATGGCGTGAAGAATAAAACCATCCGGGCGACCATCACGAAAACGCCGATAGAGCTTGGTTGTCACCAACCCCAACAGGCATAAAACCAAGGCATTACCGGTAAAAATGCCGATCACTAGCCCCAACAGAATGGGAGCCATCTCGTCGGCACTCCAAAGCAGGAAGTGCGGCGGGTCATCGATATAGGACGGAATACTCACAGGTTCCATAGTCACTCCTCGTTGTTTGAATTGAGAAGTGAAGGATGCCTTGGGATTGGCAGGTTCAGTGGTCAGCTAGATGCCGAATTCTTGAAGGTTTTGAGGGTTCTACTCAGACAATACTAACAATTGATCTTTTTGATGCGGTTGATATGATGGAGATATTGGTCGTGTCGAGACCAGCTGCCCACTTTAGCAAACCCGGACGGGACGACATGCATATCAAATTTATTTTTTGCTTAGGTTTTTTCTGCGACCTCGGCAGTGGGCACCGTATTCGCTAATAGGAGAAACTCAATGCAAATTACTAAAATCATTTCCTCTGCCACGGTTGAACGTTTAAAGCAAAAAGCACGAAAGCTTAAACGTGAAAAATCTATTCCACACACTCAAGCACTCGATGAAATTGCAGTAACTGCTGGTTTTAATCATTGGAATCAGGTTGTACAAGCTAATGACGTACTGAAACCATCAGAAGTGGCATTATCTTCTGGATGTGTCATGGCTTTTGATGTCAAAGATGGTATGGATGTCGATACTAGTGATGGGGTCTTAATTGAAGACCACTTCTTGGAGATGCTCACTGAAAAGCAGCTATTTGAAATTTATGCCAATTCCCCTGATGAGGACGACGAACAAAACAGACCGCTAAAAGAAACGCTATCGGATTCAGAGCTTCAGGAGTACTTTCGAGATTATTGCTCATTCATGTACTTCCGTCTTGCCGAGCCTCATGCAAACAAACCGTTAAAAGAAGTATTGGCTCTTATACGACAGTACTCTTTTTGGATGCCGCAATATATTTGGCTTCAAGGCCACCTTATTGATACTTACCATTTGCCTGCTGAAGACGAGAACGGCAATACCGTAGGCGTGAGATTTTAGCTCTACAAGATGAGGCCTGACAGGCCTCATATCTTCTTCTGCAAGTGGCTTAACGCCAACCCCGCCATCAATGCCAAACCGATGATCAGCGACGGTAACACCACCGGTGGAATAGCCAGCGGGGCGAACAATCCCATAAACAGCAAAATGACACCTGAGCCCAGGATAATCATGCTGTAGCGGTGAATGATTGGGCTCGAAAAATCAAAGGTTGTCTTCTTAATCTTCCAGGTCATCAAACCGTCCCACAACGCCGGTAACATGAGAATAAGCGCAAAGGGCAACCAGACTATCAGCAAAGCAAATCGAGTGAACACCTGGTACAACACATCAAAAAATGCCTGAATACGATCTTCCACCCAAACAAACCAAAAGCCTCCCATGTTCTCCATCCCTTTAGAGCGCAGTCGCTGCTCTTCAGTGGGGATTAGAAAATCTCGCACAGATTGCTCCATCTGCGTATCCACAATCCATGACTGATACCAGCGATGGCTAGTTTGACCAATCCAATAGCTTGTTTGTGCGCCCAATTGATTTTGGATCATCTGCTTCTCTTTACTGATGACCCGGCCAGTCCAATCACCGGGCACTAACACGCCAATGGCAATAATCTCCAGCATCAGTGCCAGACACAGCAGCCAAACCGACTTATGCTTGCTCATGCCAAACATCCTCTTCGACTCGCGCCAGCATGGCAGCAACGGTTGGCGTCATAATCCGGGCTTTAATCACTTGTTGAAGCCGCTTTGTCGTCGTATGACCACTGACATAACGCACCTCGATGCGTCCTTCAGCCAAATACGTCATCCGATTTGGACGATTACGAATCCAGGAGTAGAAATACACACCATCCACGGCGGCCCACTCGAAATGATCAGGATCACGCAGGCGAATCCCCGTTAAAGCACTGGCGGCAGTCCAGGTCAGCGCCTCAATGAAATGCCAAAGGCGTACACTGTCATCATCACAACTGACTTCTTCATAACTACCCAAGCCATTGCACAGACACAAATCAAAGATGGAATGGCCATCTAACGTGAACGCATCCGTTAAGTAGTCCGCCAAGCAATACACCGAGGCCAAAGCATGAGGCCAGTCGGTTTCAAGCAGTCTTAAGGTTTCCTTGAACTGGGGGTTATGTTGCTGCCACTGAGCGAGCATTTCTTTACTGGTAAGTGTTGTCATTTTCAGACAGACAGAATGATGCATACAGACTCCTTATGCTGCCTGTGTAGAGCTGGTTAAAATAGGAATTCGACCTTTGATCACGCGGCCGCCTGAAAGCTTGGCGATGTACTCCAGGTTAGGTAGCTGGCCTAATAACTGCGGTGGAAACATATCGCCTTCTTCCTCCATCAAGCGTTCGCCATGATTGCCGGTAAATAACGCGGGGCTGTCCGAGTTGGACGACATACCTTGAGTTTGCATGATGTACTGCAACCGAGTCTTAGGCAGATTGTCAGTTATGTACTGCTGCGTTTCGGCGTCCATCACCCGAAGGGCTATCAAGTTGTTGATGTTACCTAACACCTGGCGAGCCTTAGCTTCACTGCCTGTACGAGCTGCAAAGTCAGCAAAGGTCTGAGTAGCAATTACACAACGCATTTTTGCGCCACGGCCTTTGTTGAGCAGTTGAATGAAGGGATCGTTGACGACTTCAGCCGCCTCATCGATGAAGATATTTACGGGACGATTTTCAACACCATAGTTATAGCGGTCACCGGCCACGGCGGTGAGATCGGATAAAAGCAACGAACCAATGGCGCTGCCAACCATGGCGTCGGTCAATGAATCCAACCCGATATACGCCACTTGGGCATTGTTGATAATACGGCCAGAATCCGTAATTAACCGGCTGTCATCCACATCGTTTGCAATCGGTGATAGCAATGGGCCTAGTTCACTTGATGTGAGCATATTGAGTACCGGCATCAGTGAGGCCACCATCTTGGAATAGTGGGTTCTGTCATGCTCAAACATACTCAATAGCCCCTCTAAATCGGTATTGGCGGCAACGGGCTGAATGCGTTCGTAGTAGAAAAGCAGCATCGCCATGGCTTGTTTAGTCAAGGTGTTGGCCTTTTCGGTAAAGCGCTTAATCTCCACACTAAAGTTCGGATACACCTGCTCCCCCCACGCCGTGACGGCTTTTACTACCAAGCCTTCTGGGCCACCTTCCAAGAATCGTCTCAGTGTTTTCAGATCAGGACGTTGTGAAGTAAGCAACAAACCTTGCACGATGTTATTCAGTGCCATTTGGCCAAAGGCTTTAAATGGATCAGCACCGGTTTCAGATGGGATTAGTGCCGCAATACGGCTGGCAATTTCAGTGCCTCGGTTAAAGTTTCTCAGGGGATTAAGACGTACTGAATGCTCTGGAAAGCCCGGATGAAAATACACAAAGCGCTCAGGACTACCGGCGGCAATACAGGCTCGCTGCGTATTATCCTTAAGTTCCTTGTCTCCCTTAGGGTCAATAATAATCACGGCTTCATTACGCAAAATAGCCTGGGTGATCATCGCATCAAAGCATCGGGTTTTTCCCGCACCGGTCGTACCGACAATTAAGGTGTGCCCCTCAGTGTGACCAACTGGCTGGTACACATCTTCTTCTTTGGGCTCAACACCATGAATCCAGGTCGAACCCATTTGCTTACCGTGCCCCTGGTTAAGCAAGGTTTGCTTATCCCGCTTTAAGATTTCATAAGCGCGTTGAGCATGACGTTGGTCCCACTCAAAGCCATACCCTAACCACAATTCATCTGGATGTTTTGCCATCACCTTTTGCAAATGCGACAGCTCCATAAAAGCCAATGGTTTGCCTTTTAGCCCCTTCTGCAACTTATACAGACGGTAAGCCTCAGGCAGACGGTACAACGCCATGCCCGAGGAAATCCCTGTCATCCACCAAAATGGCTCAGGTGGTAGCTCAGTCAGCATTTCTGCGGCAATTGCCCCAGTTGCTCCGACCAGCCAACCTGCTGCTGCCATGGCTTCATAGTTCGTGCGCCAGGGCATCTCGTATGCGTTTTCTTTCATTCATGCTCCGCAAAATAACCGTTTGCAATCTGCTCAACTTAAAATGGATTAACGTTCAGCGTGAGCGGTAAACAGAACCGTTTCCCCCTCATCAAACTGGCATTGGTCACTGGCCGAGATCCCCCGAAGCAGCTGTCCGGCTGGAATACCATGCTCATTGGCGACTTGGCGTAAGGTTTGAATCGTGACGCGAATACCATCGGCACTATGATCCACGTCTGGGTAATCACCATCGGTCAGTAAGATGGGCAAATCTTTCACAAAATTAACCATCTGTTGCCGCTGCACGTGTTTGGGGTCGGTACTTGAGTTCGCATTGGCCGCAATCGGCTTTTGCTTTCGCTCCGTTCTTGTGGCGGTTTTTTTTGCTTGGGCATTGGTTGTCTCAGTTCGACTCGGACGCGGTAAGGCCTCTTCGTTCTGAATTGCTGCCGCTGATTCTGTGTCGTGTTTGGAGATGTCTATCAGTGCAGTAAGCCCTTTAGAAATCGATACTTTCAGCAGTAGCCCTTGCTCCTGAACTCCATCATTTGTAGTCACAGTTCTGGCTTTACGCGTCGGGTTTGCCGGATCTAGTTCAAGCCAATCTAATCGACTGAGTTCAGCAAGCAGTTTTCGAGGAGCACACCAAGGCCTTACTGCATCGGGATAGCGGATCAGTATCTGTTCACCAACTATAACCAGCGCGTTGCTGGCCTCAGTAAGCCACGTCAGAGATTCAGGGAGATTCAATGCTTCTGCATCGTGCTGGTTTACGTTATTTGAGATAGCGCCATCATATGAATTGTTAGGCTTTTCACATCCATCACCCGGAACATTTTCATTTGCCTGAAGGTGATTAACATCGCTTGCATGACGAAGTTCATCATCTTGGTCGGACGGTTTTGTCGATGGCGACTCAGCCGAATTGCTATGTTCGATTGATGATGACGCTTCAGGCAAGTCTGGATGCTCACTGGAACGACTCTGAGGTTCTGCTTGTGTTTGCTGTGTTGCTTCCCACTCAGATTTGCTAAACAGTGTCACACCACTTGGTACATTCGAGCTGAACAATAAATCGGCCTCAGACATATGCAGCATGGGTAGCCAGATTGGCTTGCCGTCTTTGATCAGTACTTCAGGGGCAAGGCTTTCATATCGCTCATTTGAGGCGGATTTAGTGGCCAATCCTCGCTCAATGAGGATGTCCGCAAGGGTATCGGGATCTCTTGGAATGCCAGGTATCTTGTCTTTGGCCAATAGCTCAATGATGTCCTTAGCAGCGCTTTTCCAAACCAGGTAAAGATTGGTTGATTGATTTGATTTTCGTACCCAGACTCTGGCGTCTCGCTGATTGACCAGCCATTGCGAACTGGCAAGTAATCGCCTCATGGCATCAAGTAGATAGCGTTCGACTGGGACACCAAGGGCATTGTCGTCAACGGAAATTCGTTGAGCTTTCAGGTCTCGCTGGACACTGGTTTGGTCAGCTTCAATGACCAGTTTAGACAGGACATGCTCGGGATCGGTATTGCCAATTGCCTCCAGCATGGCTTGCAAAATCTCAGGGCCCGGCTGGGTTAACCAGACGAGCAACTCAGGTGTCATCACCCGGTTTAAAACCAGAATTGAAAATTGCTCGTGCCGCTTGCACCGTCCGTCGCGCCAGCGAATGAAATAGCGTTCAATGCTGCTATTTGTGGTCCACTGGGATAATGTTTCTAAAAAAGGGTTCCACTGATAGCGTCCATCTTCGTCTGTAATAGACAAGTCTGAAACGGGCTTACCAATATCGTGGAACAAACCGCCAAGAGCCGCTGCAACACGCCACCTTGGCTCTAGCTCTTTTTTCTCAACTGGAGTGCCACTGGCAACAAAGATGATCCCTTCAGCTGCTTGTGCCGCCCAGAAAGCAACTTCCAATGAATGACGTAATAAACCGCCAGCACCACTGTGATGATGATGCTCAGAAGCTGGCAACAAATGAACATAAGCAGCAAGATGGTCAATGCAGGGCTGAATCAGACGTTGAAAATCACGCTGGTTAAAGCCAAGTACCTGGCGCAGTTTGGCAATTAGCTCGTCTTGTGTGGACTGCAAATCTTCAGGTGACGCTGCTGGCAACCCCTTCAAGAATGGCGGGTAGCGTGGAATGTCTTCATCCAGTTGAGATGACAGCTCTGGTAGTGCTTTGGTTTGAAAAAATAGGTTTTTGAACATAGTGAACCTCCGACACGATAGTGTGAAGGTTCAACCCTGTACTAGATGACTAGATAGATTGATAAATCATGAAGAAGATCAATAAGTCTCATTGTCCTGTATCCAGCTTTACAGCATCTTCATCATCAAATTTTTATAGCTTTTAAAGCTTACACTTAGTCTCAATAGGCAACCTTGGGCGCAAATCAAGAAGGTGTACATGTATGAACGCTTCCCCCCCTAAAGCCATTTGCACTCTTTCAGCCTCTACGGTCAAAAGAGACAACAACTCATCCGCTTTGATCATGCGTTTTTCATCTGGATGTTGCCATTGACGGTCTTTTGCAAGAGTCACTAGCAAAGCTCCTGCTTTACTAAATTCTGCTGCCATATATTTCCTAACAAGCTGACTTTCTATTGTATCTCGCAAGTCT